>RQAP01000021.1 GCA_008671135.1 Collinsella aerofaciens | reverse complement strand
GGGCTGAGGGGCGGGCGATGCCGTTGCCTGCCGGTTAGTGGCGACCGTGGTGGCGGAGCTTGTCGATGGTGGAGTCGGTGCCGTGTCCGCGGGCGTCGGTGCTTCGGCTGCGGGCGTCGGCGGCGGTTTGGCGCTGGCGGCGGTAGTCGATCATGCCTTGGATGATGGGCTTGCCAAAGCTCACGACATCATCGTTGTAGATGGCGGTTCGGGCTGCGAGGAGGCAGTCGGTAAAGTCCATATGGGTCTTGCCGAAGAGTTTGACGGCAAGGGCGACAACGGTGGGCTCGTCGACCATGACGTCATCGAGCAGCCTTTTCATGGCCGCAGCAATTTCAACGCGGGGAACCTTATAGACGTCGCGCAGCGTGACCACGACGCGCGTGATGATTTCGGGGTAGACACGTGCGGTGCGCGTGGCGATGACCTTGGCAGCGCGAGGTGACAGGACCTCGTCGTCGTCAAGCAGGTAGCGAAGGATGACGGTCTCGTCGATGATGGTGCTACTCATGGATATCTACTTCCTCGGGACCCAAAACCGACTCGTCGCTTTCTGTGGCTAGGTATTCAATCCAGGCATTGCGCTCCTCGGAGCGGCGATTGGGGTCCCCATATGCTTTGAGCAGTCCATAGGCGGACGTGCCGTCCTTGGAGCGCACGGCGACCGGCTGAAAGGGGAGCTTGCGCATCAAAATGCTCTGCGCGACAAATAGACGGACGGCCTCGGCGAGCGATGTGCCCATGGCGTCGTAGAGATGTTCGGCATGCTGCTTGTCTTCCTCGCGAATGCGCACCTGCAGGATGGCTCGTTTTTGAGTCGATGACATCACTGGCCCCCTTAATGAGCGTGCAATATAGTCGGTCAAATGCGGCATGTGCCGATACTTGAGCATCTTATAACGATTACTTTATTTCGCTCAAGTAAATAACCATTAACTTGAATACAAGCGTAGTACATCTAAAATGAGAGCGCGTAAAAATCTCTGAGGCGTACGCATGTAATACACTCACCTTTATAGCTTCTAGAGAATAATTCCAACCTGCCAAAACCCCTGCAATACACCCGTATTGCAGGGCCTATGCTCAAGTTTGCCCCCTGCAACTGCGTATATTTAACCTGTATATCGTTGGAGGAATTCTATCGAAGTGCCTGTTTCGCCGCATGCACTCGATACGCCGATGCCGGACCACGGGCGGTCCGGGGCAACGTCGGCAGGGTCTCTCCGGCATGGGATTCAGGAGGGAGTGAACAACATGGGCAATAAACGAGTCGTGGCTGATTCTTCACGCTGCATTGGGTGCCAAACCTGTATGGCGGCGTGCATCGAGGCACACGATATTCCCGGCAACATCGCCGCACCTCGCTTGCGCGTAACGCGCACCTACGAGATTTCCGCGCCGGTGGCATGTCACCACTGCGAGGACGCTCCGTGCGCCAAGGCCTGCCCCACGGGTGCCTTGTTCTTTGATCCAAAGAACCATCGCATCGGCGTCAACGAGGACAACTGCATCGGCTGCAAGAGCTGCGTCATGGCCTGCCCCTTTGGCGCCGTGAGTGTGGCGACCACGCAGGTCCCCGTCTTGATGGGCGACGTGCGCGTGGGTTCGCAGACCAAGAGCTTCGTGCTCAAGTGCGACCTGTGCGTGGACCGTCCCGGCGGTCCGGCGTGTGCCGAGGCGTGCCCGACCAAGGGCCTCACCTTGGTAGACGAGGAGCGCCTGGCAGAACTGACTGCCGAGCGTGCCCGCGCCACCATCGAAAACGAGGCGTAGCCGGGCGGCCATACAGGCCCAACGATTGTCAAATACGTACCGATTAATCGGTAGCAGAGAAAGGAGGGAGGGTGTCATGGAGAAGCATAAAGTGATCTGCCCGTACTGCGGCGCCGGTTGCCAGTTTAACCTCCTGGTCCAAAACGGCCAGGTCGTGGGCACCGAACCGCTCAACGGCATCACCAACCAGAGCGAGCTGTGCCTTAAGGGCATGAGCGGCTACGACTTCATCAACGACACCAAGATCTTGACTCCTCGCGTACTGCACCCGATGATCCGCCGCACTAAGGGCGCGGATCTTGAGCGCGTAAGCTGGGACGAGGCACTGGATTTCACCGCATCTAAGATGCAGGCCATAATTGACGAATATGGTCCTAACGCTGTCATGACCACCGGCTCTTCGCGAGGCGGCGGCAATGAGGCGAACTACGTCATGCAGAAGTTTACGCGTGCGTGCATCGGCACCCACAGCGTGGACAACTGCGCCCGTACTTGACACGGCCCTACTGTCCTCGGTCTGATGGACACGGTTGGTTCAGGTTGCATGTCATGCTCCATCCCCGGTATGGAGGATGCGGGCTGCATTTTCCTCTTCGGCTATAACCCTGCCGATTCGCACCCCATCGTCGCAAGGCGTATCGTGCGAGCCAAAGAAAAGGGTTGCAAGATCATCGTCGCCGATCCGCGCCATATCGAAACCGCGCGTATCGCCGATCTCTACCTTCCGATCAAGAACGGTTGCAACGTTGCGTTCCTCAACGCCTTTGCCAACTGCTTGGTCAACGATGGCCTCTACGACAAGGAATTCGTCGCCGAGCACACGAACGGCTTTGACGAGTGGTGGGAGACCATCAAGAACTACACTCCCGAATCCGTACAGGACATCACGGGTGTCGAGCCCGCGTTGATCCACCAAGCTGCCGAGATGTACGCCACGGCGAAGCCCTCTGCCATCATTGGCTGGGGCATGGGCGTATGCCAGCAGAAGCAGAACCTGAAGACGGTGCACACCATCGCCTCCATCGCCTGCGTTGCCGGCCAGATCGGCAAACCCAATTCCGGCCTCGCGCCCGTGCGTGGTCAGAACAACGTCCAGGGCTCCTGCGATATGGGCATGCTGCCCAACCTGTACCCTGGCTACCAGAAGGTCACCGACCCGGCTGTGCGTGCCAAGTTTGCCAAGGCTTGGGGCGTGCCCGAGGAAAAGCTCCCGCTCGAGGAGGGCTACAAGCTCACCGACCTGGGCCACCTGGTCGACGAGGGCAAGGTGCACTGCTTCTACAACTACGGCGAGGACCCGGTGCAGACCGAGCCCGATTCGGCCGGTATGCGCAAGACGCTCTCCGAGCTGGATCTGTTCATTTGCCAGGACATCTTTATGACGCAGACGACCATGCTCGCCGACGTCATCCTGCCTGCCACCTCTTGGGGCGAGCACGAGGGTGTCTTTACCGCATCCGACCGTAGCTTCCAGCACTTTGACGCGGCCGTTCCGCCCAAGGGCGAGTGCCGTCACGACTGGGAGATCTTCGCGGACCTGTCTACGCGTATGGGTTACCCCATGCACTACGACAACACCGAGCAGATCTGGAACGAGTGCATCAGCCTGTGCCCCAACTTTGTGGGCGCAACCTACGAGAAGATGGCTCCCGAGGGCGGTTACGCCCAGTGGCCGGTCAAGAGCACCGATGTGAACGACCACGGTACGCCCGACATGTTCGCTGGTGGCAAGTTCACCACCAAGGACGGCCGCGCCAACCTGATGGCGCACGACTGGGAGGCGCCCTCCGAGCTTCCCGACGATGAGTACCCGCTCATTCTGTGCACCGTTCGCGAGGTCGGTCACTACAGCTGCCGCTCGATGACTGGCAACTGCAAGACGCTGGCGCTGCTCGCCGACGAGCCCGGCTTTGTCCGCATGAATCCCGCGGACGCCGAGGCACGCGGCATCAAGAACGGCGACATCGTCTCGATTCACAGCCGCCGTGGCCAGGTATACAGCCGCGCCGACGTGAGCGACCGCATCAACAAGGGCACGGTCTATATGACCTACCAGTGGTGGATCGGCAAGTGCAACGAGCTGACCATTCACAAGGTCGACCCGGTCTCGCATACGCCCGAGGACAAGTTCTCCGCCTGCCAGGTCGACGCTATCGCCGACCAGGTCTGGGCTGAGGGCGAGGTGGAGCGTCAGTACACCGAGCTCAAGCAGGCTCTGGTGGACGCCGCCGCTCCCCAGGACGTTGAGCCCGGCGCCGCCAAGTTCGATGACGAGACGCACGTGAACCAAATCGTGTAGTCCCGTTCTCGTTGGCTTTTTGGGCCGGGCGTCCCGTACGTTCGGGAGCCCGGCCCGTTATTTTGAAAGGAAGTGGGGATGAACCGCTTCATCGACATCAACCCGGAGAGGTGCATCGGCTGCGGAACATGCCAGTCCGCCTGTGCCGACGCCCACCGGATGCAGGGTCTTCAGGATACGCCGCGCTTGGCGCTCGTGAAGACCGGCGGTATTTCGGCCGCCCTTGCCTGCCACCATTGCGAGGGTGCCCCCTGCGCCGAGGTTTGCCCGGTGAATGCCATCGAGCACGATGGCGATCGCATCCACGTCAAGGAGCAGGAGTGCATCGGGTGCAGGCTGTGCGACATCGCGTGCCCCTTCGGAGCCATCCATCCCGATGGCACGTCTATCGCCGGTGTCGCAGGCATGTGCGACCCGACGCCTTCGTATCCTAAGTCCCTGAGCAGCCTGCTTACGTGGGCTCCTGGTCAGTACACCTGCGCTGTCAAGTGCGACCTGTGCGCATTCGATCCGGACGGCCCGCATTGTGTGGCGGCGTGCCCTACCAAGGCGCTGACCGTCATGGGTGGCGCGGCCGATCGCGAGCTCGACGAGGCCAAGCGCCTGCGCTCGATCGAAAACGGTCCGGTCGTCGACGTTACCGCTGTGGCCCAGGGCCTGTCCGAGAAAGCAGAAGGGAGCGTAAACAATGGATAGCATGACGCTGTTTATCGCATCGCTTGCCGTCTCGTGCATCGGTGCGCTCGCCTCGGTTCTGCTGATCAAGGCCGATAACGCCGCCAAGACCGCCGGCTGCCTAATCGGCGCCGTCGCCGCGGTGCTTTCGTTTGTGGCCGGTATCCAGGCCGTGCTGGGCGATGTCACGTCGGTCGACACCATCGTGTTCTTCCCGTTTGCCCATTTCCAGCTGCTGCTCAACCAGCTGTCCGGCCTGTTCGTGGCGCTCATCTCGGTGCTCGCGTTTGCCGGCTCGATCTACGGTCTCAACTACTTTGATGAGTACCCGGGCAAAAAGGGCCGCGCCGGCTTCTTCTTTAACACCTTTGTGGCGTCCATGATGCTCGTCATCACCGCCGACAACGTGTTTTGGTTCCTGGTCGCCTTTGAGCTCATGTCGCTGACCTCGTACTTCCTGGTCGTGATCGAGGAGAACGAGAACTCCATCCATGGCGGTTGGCTCTACTTTGTGATCGCGCACGTGGGCTTTGTGCTCATCATGGCGAGCTTCCTCACCATGACCAACTTCGCCGGTGGCTCGTTTGCCTTTGCGGATTTCCGCGCTACGCAGTTTAGCCCCGCGGTCGCATCCGTGTGCTTTGTGCTCGCCTTCTTTGGCTTTGGCGCCAAGGCCGGTATCATCCCGCTGCACGGCTGGCTGCCCAAGGCGCATCCCGAGGCGCCGTCCAACGTGTCGGCCCTCATGTCCGGCGGCATGATCAAGATCGGTATCTTCGGCATCCTCAAGGTGGGCCTCGACCTGCTCTCCGCCTCGGGCGTTCAGGTCTGGTGGGGCCTTATGGTCATGGTCTTCGGTGCGATCTCGTCGGTCCTCGGCGTGGCCTTCGCCCTGCAGGAGCATGACATCAAGCGCCTGCTGGCTTATCACTCCGTCGAGAACATCGGCATCATTCTGCTCGGCGTCGGCGCCTCCATGGCCGCTATGGCGCTCAACTCGGTCGGCATCGCCGTCCTGGCTCTGATGGCCGCCCTCTACCACACGTTTAACCACGCGATGTTTAAGGGCGAGCTGTTCTTGGGCGCCGGTGCGCTGCTGTACTCCACGGGTACGCGCAATATGGAGAAGATGGGCGGCCTGTTCCGTCGTATGCCGGCTACGGCCATCTGCTTCCTTATTGGCGCGCTTGCCATCTCGGCCATCCCGCCCTTCAACGGCTTTGTGTCCGAGTGGTTTACCTACCAGTCGCTCTTTAACGCTGCCATGCAGGGCGACAAGGCCGTCATGATCGTGGCCGTGTTCGCTGCCGTCGCGCTTGCCATTACCGGCGCGCTGGCTGTCACATGCTTCGTCAAGGCCTATGGCGTCTCCTTTGCCTCCGCGCCCCGCTCCGAGGCCGCGGCCAATGCCAAGGAGGTTCCCGCCCCCATGGTGTTTGCGCAGGGCCTGCTCGCGGCCATCTGCGTCGTGCTGGGCATTGGCGCTCCCGTGATCGCGCCCGTGCTGGTCGATGTCGCTGCGTCCGTGCTGCATCCGTACGGTGGCGTGTTTGCCGCCGAGGGCATGGAGCTCATGAACCAGTACTCCGGCGCTGCCACCTCCACGCCCGCGATCGCTATTGCGCTCGTGGTGCTCGTCGGCCTTGCCTGCGGTTATCGCAAGCTCAAGACCGTCGGCAAGGTGCAGAAGTCCCAGCCGTGGGCATGCGGCTATGCTCCCAACGAGCATATGCCCGTCGTGGCCACGACCTTTGCCTCCGAGGTGTCCTGGTTTATGCAGCCGCTCTACACGCTGCGCGACCGCTGCACGGCCGTCTGCTGGTCCATCGCGCACTTCTTCCAGAAGCTCACCGGTGTGGCCGAGGCTGTGGAGCCCGTACCCGACAAGGTTCTCGTCGATGCCCCGCATAAGGGTGTCGAGAAGCTCGCCGACCTCGCGACTAAGCTCGAGGGCGGCAACTACAGCATCTATATCTGCTACATCGTCGCGGCACTCGTGGTGTTCCTCGTGCTCGCCGTGCAAATGGGTTAAGGAGGGGAGAGCATGAACAACATCGTACTTGCCGTTCTGCAGGGCGTGGTCGTTATGGCCGTCGCGCCGTTCTTCTCCGGTCTCGGCCGCGTGATCCGCGCCAAGATGCACAACCGTCGCGGCCCCAGCATCATGCAGGACTACCGCGACCTGGCCAAGCTCTTTGCGCGCCCCGAGTCCCAGAGCGAGGATGCGAGCTTTGCGCTGCGCATCATGCCGCCGCTGTTCTTCGCCGTCGCCTTTATGCTCGCGATGGGTCTGCCGCTCTTTACGGCACAAAGCCCCATCCCGGTCTTTGGTGACGCCATCACCATCATGTATAGCCTGGCGCTCGCCCGCTTCTTCTTCGCCCTCTGCGGTGTGGATTCGTCCAACGCCTACGCCGGTATCGGCGGCGTCCGCGAGCTGCTCATGAGCGTGCTCATCGAGCCGTCCATGCTGCTGGCGCTGTTTGCCGCCGCCCTGGTGTGCGGCTCCACCGACATCGCCACCATGGGCCAGCACATCATGACGGGCGCCATCGACGCGCCGGTCGCTGTGATCCTCGCCGGCATCGCCTTTGCGATTGCCTGCTACATGGAACTCGGCAAGCTGCCGTTTGATCAGGCCGAGGCCGAGCAGGAGCTCCAGGAAGGTCCGCTCGCTGAGCTTTCCGGCCCGTCGCTTGCGATGGCCAAGCTCGCCATGTCCATGAAGCAGGTCCTGGTCGTCGCCTGGTTCTGCGCGATCTTCGTCCCCTGGGGCGAGCCCGCGGCCGTGGGTATCGCGGCCGTTCTGGGCGCGGTCATCTTCCTTGTTAAGTGCCTGATCGACTTTGTCGTGTGCGGCGTGATCGAGAACTCCTGCTCGCGCTCGCGTTTTAAGGTGCTTGGCAATCAGACCTGGGCCGTCGTGGGCATCGCCGTTCTGGCGTTTGTCTTCGTGGTCGTCGGCGTGTAGGAGAAGGGAGAAACAATGTCATTTGCAGTCAGTCTGTCCCTTCTCGGCTTGGTCGCTATCGCGGCCCCGATGGTGGCCTCGGTGCTCGTCGCCCTGTTCCCCCGTCCGTACGCCAAGTGGTTCAGCGTTTTGGGTGCCGCCGTCTCGACGGTCTGCACCATCGCCCTCGCCGCGAATTTCGCTGGCGCCGGCATGCCCGACACGCAGGTCCCCCTGATCTCGTTTGGGCAGACCCTCGTCATGGGATTCACCTTCGATCGCATGAGCACGCTGCTCGCGCCCGCCTTTGTGGGTATCGGCCTGCTTGTCGTGATCTATTCGATTCCCTATATGAGCGAGAATAACCGTGAGCATCCCGACGCACCGCGTCGTCGCTTCTACGCGTACCTCGCGACCTTCATCGGCGCCATGGCCGGTCTTGTGTACAGCTCGACCCTTTTGGGCCAGCTCGTGTTCTTTGAGATCACGGGTGCGTGCTCTTGGGGCCTCATTAGCTACTACATGACGCCTACGGCCAAGAAGGCCGGCATGAAGGCTCTGATCATTACGCATATCGGTGCGCTTGGCCTGTATCTGGGCGCCGCCATCGTGTTTGCCCATACCGGTACCTTCGCCATTACCGCGATTGCCGGCCTCGACGCCAAGCTCAAGGCTATCGTTCTTTTGCTCGTGCTGTTTGCGGCCTGGGCCAAGTCCGCACAGGTTCCCATGTACATGTGGCTGCCTTCGGCCATGGAGGCGCCGACGCCTGTTTCGGCCTACCTGCATGGCGCCTCGATGGTTAAGGTCGGCGTGTGCGTGTTCGCGCGTGCACTCGTCTCTGCCGGCGAGATCCCCGAGATCGTGGGTTGGGTCGCCATTATCGACGCCATGGTCACCATGCTCTTTGGCTTCCTTATGTACCTGCCGCAAAAGGACATGAAGCGTCTGCTGGCCTTTTCCACGATCGCCCAGCTCTCCTATGTGTTCTTTGGTCTGGGCCTTTCGGTCTTTGGCAGCCAGCTGGCCTTCGATGGCGCCGTCTGCCACATCTTTAACCACGCTTTCGCCAAGACGCTGTTCTTCCTGATCGCCGGTTCGTTCTCCTTTACGCTCGGCACGCGTATGCTGCCCAAGCTTCGCGGCATCGTAAAGAAGTACCCGATCTCGGGCGTGGGCTTCGGTGTCGCCGCGCTCGCTATTGCCGGCGTGCCGCCCATGAACACGTTCTTCTCGAAGTTCCAGATTATCGCCGGCGGCTTCTCTGTGGGTGCCGGCAACGTCGCGATCCTGGTGCTCGTGTGCATCATGGTCGCCGAGACCGTCGCCACCTTCGCCTGGTTCCTCAAGTGGATGGGCTATTGCCTGCCCGGCGAGCCGAGCGACGAGGTCGCTGCGGGAGCCCCGCTTCCCCGCGCGATGGCGTTCGTGTTCATCGTGCTCATCATCATGGTCATCGTCAGCGGCCCGCTTTCGGCCAGCTGGATCGGTTAGGAGGTAGAACGACATGGGTTATTCGATCGTCAACATCCTTGGCGGCCTTCTGATCGTCACGTCCACCATGGTGGTCGTCTCCAAGAACATCAAGCACGCCATTCGCTGGTATGCGGTGCAGTCGCTGGTGCTCGTGGGACTGCTCGCTACGCTCGGTGCTACTACCGGTGCGCAGGAGCTGCTTATGTGGGCCGGATCTGCCTTTATCACTAAGGTCGTCCTGGTCCCTTACATCCTCAACCGCGCATACAAGAAGATGGGCGAGCCGAGCGACGCATCGCTCAAGGCCGGCCTTAAGCCCGCGTGGGCCATCTGCATCATCGCCGTCGAGGTCGCGATCTGCTTTGCCGTTGTGACGCAGATCAGCCTGCCCACGGCCGAGGTCGCAACGCCTGCGCTCGCTATTAGCTTCGCTCACTTCTTCGTGGGCCTCACCTGCATCATCTCGCAGCGCAACATCATGAAGCAGATCTTTGGATACTGCCTTATGGAAAACGGCAGCCACGTGACGCTCGCGCTTTTGGCCCCCACCGCTCCCGAGATCATCGAGATCGGTATCGCCACCGACGCCATCTTTGCCGTCATCATCATGTCCATCGTCGTGCGTCGCATTTGGGACGACTCCCACTCGCTCGATGCGCGCGACCTGTCCGAGCTGAGGGGGTAGTCCATGGAAACGTTGATTCTCGCCCTGCTCGCGACTCCTTTGGTGTTCTCGCTGGTCATGGCGTTTTTGCCCAAGAACACGTCCTATAACGTGTTTGCCGGTCTCAACCTGGTCTCCGTCGCAGCCGTCCTGGTGCTGTCGATTATGACGGCCGGCGACGTCCTTATGAGCGGCGAAACCGCGAGCGCTCTTGGCCTGTGGTTCCACCTCGATTCGCTGGGCGCCATCTTTGTGCTGCTCATCGGCTTTATCGGTTTTCTTACGGGGCTGTTCTCGCTGCCCTATGTAAAGGCCGATATCGAGGAGGGCTCCATGCCCGCCGAGCGCGCCAAGCAGTATTTTGCGCTGTTTAGCCTGTTTGTGTTCACCATGCTGCTCGCGTGCCTGTCCAACAACATGATCCTCACGTGGGCCGCCGTGGAGGCAACCACGCTTTCCACTGTGTTCCTGGTGGGTATCTACAAGAACAAGACGGCCCTCGAGGCTTCTTGGAAGTATGCGATGGTCTGTACCGCCGGCGTGGCATTTGGCCTGTTCGGTACGCTGCTGATCTACGCCAACGCCGCCGACGTGATTCCCAACGCCCACGAGGCCGCATTCCTGTCGTGCGTGCTGCCGTATGCCGACCAGTTCGACCCGACGCTCATGCGCCTCGCCTTTGCGTTTATCGTGATCGGCTTTGGCACCAAGGCTGGCCTGTTCCCCATGCACACTTGGCTGCCCGATGCCCACTCTCAGGCTCCGAGTCCTGTCTCGGCCCTGCTCTCGGGTGTTCTGCTTAAGTGTGCCATGCTTGTGATCATGCGCTTCTACGGCTTTACCATCCAGGCCGTGGGTGCCGAGTATCCGCAACTTCTGCTGTTGATCGTCGGCACGCTGTCCATTTTGGTGGCGGCACTCTCGATGTTTCGCCAGGACGACCTCAAGCGCCGCTTTGCGTACTCGTCTGTGGAGAACGTGGGCGTTATCGCCCTGTGCCTGGGTATCGGTGGCCCGCTGGGTATCGCCGCGGCCCTGCTGCACTGCGTGTTCCACGGCTTTACCAAGACGCTTGCCTTCTGCGTGTCCGGCAACATCCAGCACGCCTTTGGCACGCGTAGCCTGGCCAAGATCCAGGGCGTCGTCGAGGTTGCGCCCGCAACCGCCGCGCTCGCCATCCTGGCGCTGCTCGGCCTTGCCGCCTTCCCGCCCTTTGGCATGTTCATCTCTGAGTTCCTGACTTTTGTCGCCGGTGTTACCGCCGGTCCCATGTGGCTGGTCGTCGTGGTCGCCCTCGGTCTTACCGTGGCCATCTCCGCGCTCACCCGTATCGCACTCAAGTCGGTATTCGGCCATGCGCCCCAGGGCATGGGCAAGCATGAGGCCCCGGCGCTCATGCTTATCCCCGAAATCATCCTGGCTGTCATGATCTTGTGGTTTGGCATTGCCACCCCGCTGCCCCTCGTGCACGGTGTGGAGACCGCTACCGGCATCGTGCTCGAGCAGAGCACCGAGGAACTTCACGCGACGCCGATGTACCGCGCTGTGTTCGGTACCGAGACCGCTCAGAGCGAGGTGGAGTAACGAATGATTGAAACTGAGAACAAGGTGTATGCCCGTCGCTGCGAAAGCCACGTCGAGGCCCTGCGTGCTGCAGTGCCGGGCGCTATCGAGAAGGTCGAGTGGCAGTGCGAGGACCAGCTGACGATCACCGTCAAGCAGGACAAGCTGCCCGAGGCCGTCCACTACCTGTACTACGAGCGCTACGGCTGGATTCCCGTGATCATCGGCAACGATGAGCGCAGCCTGTGCGGCCGTTACGCCGTGTACTACGTCATCTCCATGGAGGGGGAGGATCCCGGCTGGGTGACCGTCCGCGCCGAGGTCGATCCCGCCAAGATGACGTTCCCGTCCGTGACGCCGTTCGTCCCCGCCTGCGTGTGGGGCGAGCGCGAGCTGCGCGACATGTTCGGCCTGATTCCCGAGGGTCTGCCCGATCGTCGCCGCCTGGTGTTGCCCGATGACTGGCCCAGCGGCCTGTACCCGCTGCGCAAGGACTCCATGGACTACCGCTTCCGTCCCGCTCCCGCGGGCGACATGGAAAACTACGAGTTCTTGGCCGACACCAAGGGCAAGGAGACCACGCTCGTCCCCATGGGCCCGTTGCACATTACCTCCGACGAGCCCGGCCACTTCCGCCTGTTCGTTGAGGGCGAGACGATCGTCGACGCCGACTACCGTCTGTTCTACGTGCACCGCGGCATGGAGAAGGTCGCCGAGACGCGCCTGAACTATGACGCCGTGACGTTCCTCGCCGACCGCATCTGCGGCATCTGCGGCTGCGCCCACTCGGTGGCCTATGCCGAGGCCGTCGAGCGCGCCCAGGGCATTCATGTCCCGCCGCGCGCCCAGTACATCCGCGCCATCATGCTCGAGGTTGAGCGCCTGCACTCGCATCTGCTCAACATTGGCCTGGCATCGCACTACACGGGCTTCGACTCCGGCTTCCAGCAGTTCTTCCGCGTCCGCGAGAAGTCCATGGACCTGGCCGAGAAGCTTTCCGGTCACCGCAAGACCTACGGCCTCAACGTGATCGGCGGCGTGCGTCGCGACATTTTGGCCGAGCAGAAGCTCTCCACGCTCACGACCATCCACCAGCTGCGCTCCGAGGTTCAGGAACTCGTCGATATGCTGCTCTCCACGCCCAACTTTATTGAGCGTACGAGCGGTATCGGCATTCTGGACCGCAAGATCGCTCGCGACTTCTCGCCGGTCGGCCCGCTCATGCGTGGCTCGGGCTATGCCCGCGACGTGCGCTTTGACCATCCCTTTGACGGCTACGCCGATCCGGACGTCCAAAAGATGCACGCCGCTACGGCCGACACCTGCGATGCCTTCGGCCGTACCGCCGTTCGCATCCAGGAGGTCTACGATTCGATCGACATGATCGAGACCATGCTCGAGAACTGCCCGTCGGGCCCCATCCTCACCACGGATTGGGAGTACACCCCGCACAAGTACGCCATCGGTGCCACCGAGGCGCCGCGCGGCGAGGACGTGCACTGGGCCATGCTCGGCAACAACCAGAAGTGCTACCGCTGGCGCGCCAAGGCGGCCACGTACAGCAACTGGCCGGTCCTGCGCTACATGTTCCGCGGCAACACCGTGGGCGACGCGGCGCTGATCGTCGGCTCGCTCGACCCGTGCTACTCCTGCACCGATCGCGTGACGGTGACCGATGTCGCCGCCAAGCGCGACCACGTGCTCGACAAGGAGCAGTTCGAGAATGTCTGGCGCGACAAGTCGCCGCTTGCGGGCGAGGGCACCATGGCCGCCCCGCTCGATGAGGAGGCGCTCTAATATGCTGAAGCTTTGGAAGGTTAACGCCAAGGCCGGCGACGCGACGGTCAAGTACCCGTTTGCGCCGTTTCCCACCAACAAGGACATGCGCGGCAAGCCCGAGCATAATGCCGAGCTCTGCATTGCGTGTGGTGCCTGTGGCGTGGCGTGCCCGGCCGATGCCATTCGCATGGACACCGACCTTGCGGCTGATACCATCACCTGGTCGATCGACTACGGCCGCTGCATCTTTTGCGGCCGCTGCGAGGAAGCCTGCCCCATGGAGGCCATCAAGCTCACCGAGGAGTTTGAGCTGGCCGTCATGAGCAAGGACGACCTCACCAGCAAGAGCGTCTATACGCTCGAGCACTGCTCGCGTTGCGGCAAGCCGTTTGCCCCGCACAAGGAGATCGACTACGCCAAGCGCCTGCTGCAAAAGGCCGGCGGCATGGAGGCCGAGCAGGCCGCCCGCACCGTCGGTATGTGCCAGGAGTGCAAGCGCGAGCTCGACGCCCTGCGCGCCGCCTCGGCCGTAAAGACCGGCAACGCGCACGGCATGGCCGCCAACGAGACGCTTGCGTCCGGCGAGCCCCAGGGCCCCGGCATGGAGTATCTGGGCGGCCACGGCGTGAACCCGGAGTATATCGACCGCGAGCTCAACCCCGATGCGCCCGAGATTCCCGCCGGTCCGGCGCCGGTCGAGGGCATCATCATGGATTTTGAAACGAAGGAGGAGTAACCATGGCCGAACCCACGCTTTTGCCCGAGCGGCTTCAGTACCGCCCGACCAAGATCGAGCTCGACGAGAGCATCGAGAAGGCCAAGGCGACCCTTCTTAAGAAGATCAAGCGCTCGGTGTATGTCTACCGTGTTGACTGCGGCGGCTGCAACGGCTGCGAGATCGAGATCTTCGGTTCCATCACGCCCGTCTTCGACGTCGAGCGCTTTGGCATCAAGGTCGTGCCCTCGCCCCGTCACGCCGATGTGCTGCTGTACACCGGTGCCGTGACGCGTGCCATGCGCATGCCGGCCCTGCGCGCCTTTGAGGCCGCACCCGATCCCAAGATCGTGGTGTCCTATGGCGCGTGCGGCTGCACCGGCGGCATCTTCTACGACAACTACTGCGTCTGGGGCGGCACGGACAAGATCTTGCCGGTCGACGTCTATATCCCCGGCTGCCCGCCCAGCCCCGCGCAGACCGTCTACGGCTTTGCCATGGCACTTGGCCTGCTGGACCAAAAGCTCCATGCCGAGACCACGGTGGAGGCCGCCGGCGAGCAGGCCGATATCCTGCACCCCGGCGTGCCGTACAAGCTGCGTGTGGCCATCGAGCGCGAAGCTCGCGCCATGAGCGGCTACCGTTACGGCCGCGACTTGGCCAACGAGTTTATGGATACGCTTGAGGGCGCGCCCAAGGGCGATATCCGCGGCGCCATGGCGCTGCTCATCGACAAGCAAGATGATCCTCGCCGCGTCGAGGTGTACTCGGCGCTGCAGGATCTGGTGCTGGCCGGAGGTCACTAGATGGAGCTCACGGACCGCTCTGGTTACTTTGCGGGTCCCGGCATGCTCGGCGGCTCTTTTGGCGATGCCTCGCGCGCAAGCGACGAGGCCGCCGAGGGCGTCGCCGACCCTTGCCTGGGCCATGCGCCCGACCAGGTGGTCTTTTACGAGCTCACGCGTAAGTTTGTGGAGACCGAGGAAGACGTTCCCCAGGAGGCCTGCGACGTGCTGTACTACACGCTCGCCGTGGGCCACCACACCGGCGTGCTCGACTGCTTTGAGCCGCGCCTGTCGGTGTCGGTGGATGTGTTCTATTCGCTCGTCGACGCGCTGCCGGAGGGGGAGGCTAAGACCAAGTTTGAGGCCATCCGCTCCTTTGGTGAGTGCCAGCTCGACAAGGCGGCGGTGCCCTCGCTGCTCGAGGCCTGCGATGCGCTGCTCGACGAGCGCGGTTTTCGCGGGTCGGCCAAGGCCGGCATCTCGGTGTTCGACGACGACTTTGGCCTGCATGCCCAGCAGGTCGCGTTTCTGATGAAGTTCCGCGATCTGGTGGAGCGCGTGCGCGATGTGTCGGGCGTGTATCTGACGGGAAGGTTGCAGTAATGGGTCGCGTTGTGGATGGACGTGTGAACGGCGCCCCGTTTGCGGGTATCGTGCTCACGGCGGGAAGCGTGCTGCGTGCCGACGATGCCGCCGGCCCCGTGCTCTCCAAAAAGATGGAAGACGCACCTATCGCCGGTTGGTACACCATCGACGGAGGCCAAACGCCCGAGGATGACATCATCGAGGTCAAGCGCGAGTGTCCGCCGCGTTTGGTTTTGGTTGATGCCGCCGACATGGCGCTGCCCGTCGGCGCCATCCGCTTGCTCGACAAACGTGATGTGGCCCGCAAGTCGATGTTCACCACGCATTCGCTTCCCTTGTCGATTCTGATCGAAGAGATTGAGCAATCGTGCGAAGATATCGTCTTCATAGGGATTCAGCCGGGCGACACGGAGTTCTACAACCCCATGTCCCCGGAAGTCTTTGACGCCGTGGACGCCGTGTACGACGCCGTGGCCGCCAACGACTTTTCCCACTTTGTCCGCTTGGGGCAAGAGCAGTAGGAGCACTTGTTCCATTTTGTTAGGAAAGAAGTGATTGACATGGCAGATTCCAAGGCAGAATATCCCGCTCCCGATTGCCTGGCGCCCGCCGCGATCGAGGCCAAGACCGAGGTCGCCGGCGTGACCAAGGCTAACCTGCCGGTCGCTAAGGCCTTTCTGTTGGCAATGTTCGCCGGTGCGTTCATCGCCTTCGGCGGCCTGTTCTTTACGGTGTTTTTGAGCGATAGCACGCTGGGCTGGGGTGCCCAACGCGTCGTGGGCGGCCTGTGCTTTTGCCTGGGCCTGGTGCTGGTACTGGTGTGCGGCGCCGAGCTGTTTACCGGCAATTCGCTTATGGTCTGCGCGCTCAAGAGCAAAAAGATCACCCTGGCTCAGATGCTCAAGGCATGGGTCGTCGTGTGGGTTGGCAATTTTGTCGGCGCTCTGTTCATCGTCTTTTTGGTGTACATGGCCGGCATCTATAAACTCAACGGCGAGGCGGTCGCCAACTCCATGGTGAGCGTTGCCGCCGGCAAGGTGACGATCGACTGGGTGACGATCTTCTTCCGCGGCATCCTGTGCAACATCTTTGTGTGCCTGGCCGTGTGGATCGGTACCGCCGGCAAGACCGTGGTCGATAAGGTCGTGGGCATTCTGCTGCCCATCGCCGCCTTTGTGGCCTGCGGTTTTGAGCACTGCGTTGCCAACATGTACTTTTTGCCCATGGGTGCCGTGATGCACGCGTGCGGCTATGGTGCCGACGTCGCCGGCGCCGATGCGCTCAACGCCGCGGGCATTGCGTTTAACCTGTCCGCCGCCACGCTGGGCAACATCGTGGGCGGCGCGGTTCTGGTCGCGCTCGGCTACTGGTTTATCTATGCCAAGAAGTCCGAGGCGTAAGGTGCCGTCTGTTTGACGTTGGGCCTCCCGCGGGGCGTTGCCGTGCGGGAGGCTTTTTGGGTCTGGGGCTCGTTGCCGAGCTTTTTGCCTGTTGTGTTTGACTGATGAAAGGGGTAATCGAGATGGCATCTGCTGTGAAGCGTGACGGTCGCGCCGTGGTGACCACATGCGGGGGATGCTATGCCGATTGCGCCTTTGCGGCACGCGTTGAGGACGGTCGCGTGGCGGCCGAGTTGCCGGTGCCGGGGCATCCGTGCGCGGCGCGTGCCCTGTGCGCCCGCGGACGGCATCGCCTGGCAATGCCGTTTGACGAGCGCGACCGGATTTTGCATCCCATGCGTCGACGAGATGATGGCTCGGGGTTCGATGCGATTTCGTGGGATGAGGCGTTCGCGCAGATCGCAGCGCGCTTTGGGGAGATTGTTGACGGGCATGGTCCCCGTGCGCTGGGCATGACGCTCGGCGTGCCCTCGTTCGACCGCTACTGGGCGCATCGCTTTATGCATGCGCTTGGCTCGCCCAACGTGTACGGTGCCGACGGTGCCTGCGAGGTAAGCCGACTTACCGGTTGGGAGCACAGCTTGGGCTATAGTCCCGCCTCCGACCTGGCGCATACCGATTGCATCATGTACCTGGGGCGTTCCATCGTCGATTCGTCGACGATGGAGGCCGTTGATGCGCTCAGCGATGCCCGTCGCCGTGGGGCGAAGATTATCGTGGTCGACCCCCGGCGCAGCGGCTCGGCTGCGCTCGCCGACCGCTGGTTGCGCGTACGCCCGGGCTGCGACCTGGCGCTGCTGTTGGGTATTGTCCACGTGTTGGTTGCCGAGGACCTGTACGATCACGAGTTCGTGACCCGCTATACCACGGGTTTTGACGAGCTGGCGCAGGCGGCCGCTGCTTGGACGCCCGAGTGGGCTGAGTCGATGTGCGACGTGCCGGCCGCAGAGATCGCCGCCACGGCGCGCGATCTAGCTGCCGCGGCGCCTGCTGCGGTGGTGGACGCCGGCTTTCATGGCGGCATTGGCATCGCGTATGCCAACAGCACCCAGACCGCGCGCGCGATTTGTCTGGTCGATGTGCTGCTGGGCTGCATCGGACACGCGGGCGGTGCCCTCAACCCGCCCACGCCGCTTGTGTTGGGCGACCTCGATCCCGCACGCTTTGCGACGCCGTCGGTGCCGCGCAGGCCCAAGCTGGGGTCCGAGCGCTATCCACTGGTCGATCCGGTGCGCGGCCTGTGCACGACCATCGGTCAGTCGATTCTTGCCGGTGATTTGCGCGGACTCATCGTCTATGCCAGTAACCCCGGTGCGGGCTATGGCAATGCTGGTGCATGGCTGAGAATTTTGCAGCAGCTCGACTTACTCGTGACGATTGATATTCGCTGGTCCGAGACGGCGCGTGCTTCTGACTTCGTGCTGCCCGACGTGACGTATCTGGAGGCCGACCGCGGCGTGGGAACGGTCGTGGACGCCAACGATGCGCGCGTGTTCTACCGCAACGCCGTGCTGCCTGTGCAGCATGACGACACACGTCCCGGTCGGGAGATTTTTGCCGGTCTGGCGCAGGCGTGTGGCGTGGGCGAGTACTTCCAGTTTACGTCTGACGATCTGGCGGCTGCCCAGGTGGCGCCTTTTGGGGTCAATCTGGACGAGCTCAAGGAGCGCGGCTGGGCCGACACGGGTATTACGTTGCCGTCGCGTACGGGCGAGCCGGCGATTCCCTTGGATGGCGGCAAAATTGCGCTGGCAAGCGACGTATGGGAACGAGCCGGCCTGGGTCGCGTACCCAACTGGATTGCTCCCATGGTGGAGCCCGGTCCGGGGATGTTTCGCCTCATTAGCGGCAACCGTCCCTTTGAGTCGCATACCTCGCGAAGGCTTGCAGCCCAAGGTGCCGCCGAGGCTGGATCGGACCTGGATGCCGTGCAGATGAATGCCGATGCTGCTGCGCACATGGGCATCGCCGACGGCGAGATCGTCGAACTCGTGAGCGATATGGGCCGCGACCGCGTGCGCGTGGAGACGACGCCGTATCTGCATCCAGCGTGCATCTTCACCTCGGCCGCCCCCGGTGGGCGTTCGTTTGGCGCCGATGCCGGTGGCGCTCAAGCCTTGGGCGTGGGCCCGCTCGACCATACACCGTTGCGTTGGGACCCGTTGACGGGCGCCGCGCTCACCCAGGAAAACGCCGTTCGCGTGGAAAAAATCACGGCGCGCGAGGATAATGACGAGTAATTGACTCAGCTGATGTATTCGACTGATCCACGTTTCTTTTGAAAGGCCGCACATGAGCGATAGCCAGAACATGTCCGATGAGGTGCGCGCCCGCCTGCGCGCCATTCCTTCTGTCAACGAGCTGCTTGCCGAGTGGCCGGTAGTGAAGGCGGCGGGGGAGACCTGCGACGCGGTGGTGCATGCCGCTGTCACGGCCGAGCTTGACGAGGAGCGCGCTGCGATTCGTGCCGGTGCCGCTCCACGCTCTAAGCGCGAGCTGGCTTCGGCCATCGAGTGGCGCGCGCACCGCTCCGCCCTGCCGAGCCTGCGTCCCGCCGTTAACGCAACGGGCGTGGTCATCCATACCAACTTGGGTCGCGCGCCGCTCGCGGAGTCGGCGGCAAAGGCCGTGGCCGAGGTCGCGCGCGGCTACAGCACACTCGAGTACAGCGTGGACACCTGCTCGCGCGGGTCGCGCAAGGAGCACGCCGCGCAGCTCATCCGTTCGCTTACCGGTGCCGAGGACGCGCTGGTCGTTAACAATAACGCGGCCGCCGTGCTGTTGGTGCTGGCGACCCATGCCGCGGGCAAGGAGGTCATCGTCAGCCGCGGCGAGCTTGTCGAGATCGGCGGCAGCTTCCGTATCCCCGATGTTATGGAGGCCTCGGGTGCCAAGCTCGTCGAGGTCGGGGCCACCAACCGCACGCATTTGAGCGACTACGAGCGCGCCATCACGCCCGATACGGCGATGATCCTCAAGGTCCATCCTTCCAACTATCGCATCGAGGGCTTCCACGAGGAGGTGGGCTCTCGGGAGCTTGCCGCCCTGGCCCACAAGCATGGCCTGCTGTTCTACGAGGATCAAGGGTCGGGCGCACTTTTGCCCGATGACATCCTGGTGCGCGGCGGTGAGGAGCCCACGCCGGCTTCGGTCGCGGCGGGGCTCGATATCGTGTCGTGCTCGGGCGATAAGCTGCTCGGTGCTGCACAGGCGGGCATTATCATGGGCCGTCGCAATCTGGTCCAGGCCTGTGGGTCGCATCCGCTTATGCGTGCCCTGCGCCCGGGCAAGCTCGCGCTGGCGGCGCTCGAGGCTACACTGCGCATTTATATGGACGGCGCCGATGTGGCCCATCGTGAGGTGCCGGTGCTCAACATGCTCACGCTTCCGCAGGCTCATCTGGAGCGTCGTGCCCGCAAACTGCGCGAGCTGATGGTGGCGGGCCTCGATAAGGCGGGTTGCCCGCGCGCCGTGCAGGTGGAAATCGTCGAGGAGTGGTCGACTCCCGGCGGCGGCTCGCTGCCTACCGTCGAGCTGCCCACCATGTGCGTTGCCGTGCGCCTCGTCGATGAGCGTCTTTCCGTTGACGCACTCAAGCGCTCGCTCGTCCAAGATCTCGACACGCCGGTCGTCACGCGCGCCTCGCACGATCGCGTCCTGTTTGACGTGCGCACACTCGTGGGTGACCGCGATATCGAGACGGCGGCATCGACGCTCGTCGCGTGCGTTGAGAAGGCGATTGCTCGATGAGTGAGGTTCAAACGCTGGTGGAGTGTCCCGTTATCGTTGGCACGGCGGGTCACGTTGACCACGGTAAGTCGGCACTGATCGAGGCACTGACCGGTAAGAATCCCGACCGTCTGGAGGTCGAGCGCCGTCGCGGTATGACCGTGGAGCTGGGCTTTGGCGAGCTGGCGCTGCCGAGCGGCAAGATCGTCGGCCTGGTTGACGTGCCGGGCCACGCGCATTACCTGCGCGCCATGGTGCAGGGCGCCACGGGCATCGACGTTGCCGTGCTGGTGGTTTCGGCCGTCGAGGGCGTGATGCCGCAGACCCGCGAGCACGTGCATGTGCTGGAGCTTTTGGGCGTCACGCATATGGTGGTCGCGCTGACGATGTGTGATCTGGCCGACGCCGAGATGACCGAGCTTGCCGAGCTCGATGTCGATGACTTTTTGTCGGGTACCGTGTTTGCGGACGCGCCGATCGTGCCTGTGTCGTCCAAGACCGGCGCGGGGATCGACGGGCTGCTTGCGGTGCTCGACGAGCAGGTAAGTGCCTGCTGGGATGCCTGCCGCGACCGTGCCGAGCGCACCGATGCCGCGCCGCGCCTGCCGATTGACCGCTGCTTTACGATTAAGGGCGTCGGCACTGTCGTAACGGGAACGCTGCACGATGCGCCGGTTGCGGTGGGCGACGAGTTGATGGCTTTGCCGTCGCGTACGGTCTGTCGCGTGCGCGGGATTCAGGTGCATGGCGATACGCCGCGAGCACTGCCCGGACAGCGCGTGGCACTCAACTTGGTGGGCGATGGTGTTGCCGCGCTTGACCGTGGCGAGATGCTGGGCATGGCGGATCGCTTTGGTCAGACGTTGCGCTTTATGATGACGTTCACCTACCTGGGCCGCGAGGGCGCCAAGCCGCGCGTGCTTGAGTCGGGCGCGCGTGTGCATGTGATGGCGGGTACGGCCGAGGTCGTCGGCCGCATCATGCTTTTGGAGGGCGAGGCCCCCATGGCGGTGGGCGAGACCCGTACCGTACAGGTGCGCTTGGAGGAGCCGCTGCCGCTGCGAGCCGGAGACCATGCCGTGGTGCTGTCGTATTCGCCCGTTATGCTTATTGGCGGCGGGCGCGTGCTGCTTTCGCGCTGCCGTCGCTCGCGCGAGCTTTCGGCGGAGGAGTGCACGCTGCTTGCGGCGCTTGAGTCCGGCGATACCGCGGGCGGTGTGGGCGCTTGGCTGGCGCTGCAGATGCTGCCAGTTACGGCGGTTGATGTTGCCGACGCTTTGGATCTTGGTGTCGGCGAGGTCGATGCCGCACTGCGCGGGTTGGTGTCGCAGGGCTCTGTTCGCAAGCTTGCTGTGGGTGATGCGGACTACTTGGCGGACGCCGTGGTGCTCGACGCTGCGATGGATGCACTGGCGGCGACCCTGTCAGCCATGCACGCGGCGTCTCCCAAGGAGACGGGCTTTACGCCCGGCGCCGTTGCCCATGCTGCGTGGCCTGCCGCTGATGATGGCGTTGCCGCGGCTCTGATTGCCGAGGGCTGCTCGCGTGGCGTGTGTGCCGCCGAGGGTGCCGAGGTATTCGACCCGCATTCGGCCGCCGCGGCGGCACGCGTGGTGCGAGAGGCTTGCGAGCGCATCGTCGCGCTGCTTGACGAGGCTGGCTTGGATGCACCGACGTTGCCCGAGGTGGGCGAGCAGCTGCAGCTCGATCGCGACACCATGACGCGTGCCCTGCGCGAGCTTTCGCTCAACCGTTCCATCGTGAAGGTCGAGCGCGACGTTGCCTTGTCCGCTGCCGTCGAGGCCCATGCGCGCGAGCTCGTCGCCGCCGCCATTGAGGCAGCCGGCGGCGCAGCCACCACGAGCGTGCTGCGCGAGGCCCTGGGTGTGTCGCGCAAACGTGCAATCAGCATCTTGGAGCACCTAGATGCCGTGCGCTTTACGGTGCTCGACAAGGAAGCCGGCGGCTTGCGCTCCCTGCGCTAGATTGGCTGCTCGGTTTGGTAAAATACCGCCGCACTTGGGAACGGATGGGCTCCGGTGGGCTCCGCGGTCCTCAAAACCGTTGCGAGGCGTGCAAAACGTCTTGGATGTGTTCGATTCACATACGTTCCCGCCATACGCTACCAGCGCTTTTGTGCTCGCGGTCTTGCTGCGTGCCGCAAAGGCGCTGTTTTGTTTTTGCACGAGCTTTTCGTAGTGCCGCTATTTCGGCGGCGGTATTTAGCTTCGTGCACCGGGTTTCGAGCATGCCGATGGAGGTGTTTTGCCGTATGACTACCGTAAGACGTGCCGATCTTTCTTGTGTCGTCCAGGCGGGCGGGCTGTCCTCGCGCATGGGCTGCGACAAGGCACGGATGTTGTTTTGCGGCGAGCCCTTGATCGAACGCGTACTGTGCCGCCTGGCTCAGGTTGCCGGCGAGCTGGTCGTGACGACGTCGCGTCCCAGCGAGCTTGCCTACCTTAGGGAGCGCGCGTTTGGCTGCCTGGTGCCGCGAATAGTGTCGGACCTTGAGGGGCCGGCGGGCGCCATGCGCGGCATCGCGAGCTCGTTGACCGCGGCCCGATTGCCGCTCGTGGCGATTGTCGCCTGCGATATGCCGTTTGTCTCGCCGGAACTCATCGGCGTGCTTGCCGATCATGTTGAGGCCGAGGCGCTCGATGTGTGCGTGCCGCGCGAGGAGCGGGGGATTGAGCCGCTTTGCGCCGTCTGGCGCCGTGACGCGTGTGCGCCGGTTGCCCAAGAGCTGCTCTCCTGCGACCGACAGCGCATTCGCTGCCTGATCAGTCGCGTTCAGGCCGGTTATATGGATGAGCCGCAGATCGTTAAGGCCGCGGGCTCGACGCTCTGCTTCGAAAACGTCAATACGCCCGAGGAGTTTGCGGCGGCCGAGTTACTCGCCTAGATGATTGGAGTTGCCATGTCTCACGATATTTGTCCCGACACGGGAGAACCTTGCACTTGCGACGGGTCCGAACCCTGTACCTGCGGTTGCGGTGGCTGCGGACATACTGCGGAAGAGGAAGCGGCCGCCGCGGCGTATCGTGATGCACACCGCGAAGGCCCGTCCGGTGATGCTCTCGACCACGAACGCAAAATTATCGTGTCGTTTGACAGCACCTTCGATGTGATGGAATGCGAGCAGCTGTGCCTGGATGCCGGCGTGCCCGGGCGCATTATGCCTTTGCCCGGCTCCATTACCGCAGGTTGCGGCCTGTGTTGGGCCATGCCGTTCTCGGGCGATGCACTCTCCGCCTTCCGCACTGCCACCGAAGGCCGCATAACCCCCGCCGACTACCATCAGCTCGTTCTCTAACCACCAACACCAACACAAGGGTGCCTGTCCCCAATGTGGTGGTTGGGAACATGTGGACGAAACAGCTTCGAAACACGCGATTTGTACGTCGGGCGCTCAAAAACGCTTCTACCTGCATCGTAATCAAAACGAAACATCCGCTCGTCGGCTTATGCGAAACTTTGCCGCAACAGTGCGATATTATCCATACTCGATAAAGCTCGCGGCGCATAGGGCGCCTCGAACGACACTTTTCTTTTCCATCAATTGGAGGAAGCATGAGCTACACGCAGAAAGTTCTCGACGAGCTCAAGGCCCGCTATCCCGAGCAGCCTGAGTTCATCCAGGCCGCGACCGAGATCCTCGGCACCATCCAGCCGGCGCTCGACGCCCACCCCGAGTACGAGGAGGCCGCCCTGCTGGAGCGCCTCGTCGAGCCCGAGCGCATCGTCATGTTCCGTGTTCCCTGGGTCGACGACCAGGGCAAGGTTCAGGTCAACCGCGGCTATCGCGTCGAGTTCAACTCTGCCATTGGACCCTACAAGGGCGGTCTGCGCTTTAACCCGACGGTCACCCTGGGTATGCTCAAGTTCCTGGGCCTGGAGCAGATCCTCAAGAACAGCCTGACCACCCTTCCCATGGGCGGCGGCAAGGGCGGCTCCGACTTTGCCCCCAAGGGCAAGTCCAACAACGAGATCATGCACTTCTGCCAGTCCTTCATGACCGAGCTCTATCGCCACATCGGCCCCAACACCGACGTTCCTGCCGGCGACCTGGGCGTTGGCGGCCGCGAGGTTGCCTACCTGTTCGGTCAGTACAAGCGCCTGACCAACGAGTGGTCCGGCGTCCTCACCGGCAAGGGCCTCTCCTTTGGCGGCTCGCTCGCCCGTACCGAGGCCACCGGTTACGGCCTGGCCTACTTTGTGGACGAGTACCTTAAGAGCCGCGGCGACTCCTTCGAGGGCAAGAACGTCGTCGTTCACGGTTCCGGTAACGTCGCTATCTACGCGGTCCAGAAGGTCGCCCAGCTCGGCGGCAAGGTACTGGCCTGCTCCGACACCCACGGCTGGGTCGAGGATCCCGATGGCATCGACTACACCGTGCTCGAGCATGTCTACAACAAGAAGCGCTCCGGCCACGACAAGGGCGTTACGCTCGCCATGTACGTCGACGAGAAGCCCAACGCCGTGTGGCACGAGGGCGACGGCCGCGGCGTGTGGCAGCTGCCCTGCGACATCGCGCTGCCCTGCGCTCGCGAGAACACGCTGCTGCTCGAGGACGCCCAGGCGCTCGTCGCCAACGGCTGCAAGGTGGTCGGCGAGGGCGCGAACATGCCCACGACCATCGAGGCTACGACCTACTTCCAGGAGCACGGCGTCGCCTTTATGCCCGGTAAGGCTGCCAACGCCGGCGGCGTG
The DNA here is from genome assembly GCA_008671135.1 of Collinsella aerofaciens. Classification (GTDB taxonomy): domain Bacteria; phylum Actinomycetota; class Coriobacteriia; order Coriobacteriales; family Coriobacteriaceae; genus Collinsella; species Collinsella aerofaciens_J. Next base: position 36,703 of record RQAP01000021.1, on the reverse strand, counting down.
CTCGTGTCCGGCCTGGAGATGAGCCAGAACGCCGAGCACCTGTCCTGGACCTTCGAGGAGGTCGACGGCAAGCTCGAGCAGCTCATGCGCGGCATGTTCCACAACGTGGACGACACCGCCAAGGAGTATGGCCAGGAGGGCAACTTTGTCATGGGCGCCAACATCGCCGGCTTCCTGAAGGTTGCCGACGCCATGCTCGCCCAGGGCGTCTGCTAATTCTTCGCTCGACATAGCATGTGATGAGGCTCCCAGCTATCTGGCTGGGAGCCTTTTCTATCCCGGAGGACTCTTCATAACTTGCGGTGAAATACGGACTGTTTAGCGTCCCAGAACGGCTAATCAGTCCGTATTTCACCGCAAGTTATGGATGGGTGGGTGGATTTTGTCCTAAAACGGTGTGCGGCCCCTCGTTTGGTACACTTAAAAGTACTGGACAAGTGAAGAGATGGGGGAGAACGTGCTCAAGTTCGGTACCTACGTCCGTGTTGGAAACGCGGCCGAAGCCTATGAGCTCTTGCAGAAGAACCGTAACAACAAGATAGTGGGCGGCGGCATCTGGATGCGCCTGGGTTCGCGTCGCGTGGCGACGGCGATTGACCTTTCGGCCTGTGGACTCGATCAGATCGAGGAGACCGAGACCGAGTTTCGCATCGGTGCCATGTGTACCCTGCGCCAGCTCGAGCGCCATGCCGAGCTCAACGCGCTTGTCAACCATGTCTTTGAGTTCGCCGTCCACGATATCGTGGGCGTGCAGCTGCGCAACACCGCCACGGTGGGCGGCAGCATCTACGGTCGCTTTGGTTTCTCGGACGTGCTCTCGGCGTTCCTGGCGCTCGATTCGTACGTTGAGCTGACGGGGGCCGGCCGTGTGCCGCTCGCCGAGTTCGTGGACATGGGCTATGTGCGCGACGTGATCGAGCATGTGGTGGTCGTTAAGCACGATTACCGCGCAAGCTATGAGGCCGTGCGCAAGGCCGCGACCGACTTCCCCTCCTTAAACGTCACCGCCGCCTGGTGGGACAACAGCTGGCATGTCACTGTGGGTGCCCGCCCGTTGCGTGCGACCCTGCTGCAGGGCGAGGCATGCGGCCTTACCGCCGGGCAACCTTCCGAGGACGAGCTGCGCGCCCTGGCCGCGTCCGTACGCGCGCTGAGCTATGGCACCAACCTGTGGGGCTCGGCCGACTACCGCCGCCGCATCTCGGCCCCGCTCGCCGTCCAGGCCGTGCGTCGCGCCGCCGGCATCGAGCTTTCGGCCGCGCTTGCCCGCGAGCTCGAGTGCGTGCAGATTCCTAAGTTTGCCACGGACGAGTATTCCTGCCGCCGCGTGCCCGGCGTCGATTCTAGCGAGGTGCGCTAATGGCTGCCAAACTCATCGATCTTTCCTTTACGCTCAACGGCCGCAAGGTCAAGGTTCAGATTGCCCCCGACACCATGCTCTTTGCGCTGCTGCGCGAGCAGGGCTGCGCGTCGGTGCGCTGCGCCTGCGAGACCACCAACTGCGGTCTGTGCACGGTGTGGCTCGACGGCGACCCGGTGCTAAGCTGCTCGGTTCCCGCTGCCCGTGTTGAGGGCCGCTCCATCACCACGCTCGAGGGCCTCAAGGCCGAGTCCGAGGCACTGGCCCGTGCGATGGCTGTCGAAGGCGCCGAGCAGTGTGGTTTTTGCGCCCCCGGCCTTATCATGAACGTGCTGGCGCTTGCCCGCGCCGCCAAGGAGGACCCGAGCCTCGTCGCCACGCGCGAGGAGCTCTCGCGCCAGCTGGCCGGCAACCTCTGCCGTTGCAGCGGCTACGAGAGCCAGCTGCGCGCCATCGTGCGCTTCCTCAACGAGTCTGGCGTGCAGGTGGGCTTTGAGATGCCCGAGCTGCCCGTCAACGACACGAGCTGCGACGGTGTCTCGTACAAGCAGATCACCCACAAGCAGCCCAAGAAGGACTCGAAGGCCCTGCTCGAGGGGCGTCCCGTCTACACGGGCGACCTGGTTCCCGCCGGCGCGCTCATCGTCAAACTCAAGCGCAGCCCGTATGCGCGCGCCAAGATCCGCTCCATCGATACGTCGCGCGCCCTGAAGGTGCCGGGCGTCGTGGGCGTCTACACCTACGAGGACGTGCCCAAGCGCCGCTTTACCATCGCCGGTCAGAGCTATCCGCAGCCGAGTCCCTACGACCGCCTGATTCTCGAGAACCTGGTGCGTTACCAAAACGAGGAGGTGGCGATTGTCGCCGCCGAGACCGAGGAGGCCGCCGACAAGGCGCTCAAGCTCATCAAGGTCGACTACGAGGTGCTCGAGCCGCTGCTCGACTTTACCAAGGCACTCGATAACGACATCGTGGTCCACCCCGAGGGCGACGTGACCTTTATGTTCCCGCAGGGCGGCGACGTCCCGCGCAACTTGGTATGCAGCGGCACGAGCGACTTTGGCGACTTGGACGAGGCCTTCGCCCAGAGCGACATTGTCTTTGAGCGCACCTACACCAGCCAGGCCACGCAGACCGCGCCCATGGAGACCTTCCGCGCCTTCGCGACGACCGACGCGTTCGGCCGCATCTCGGTGACCACCTCCACGCAGGTGCCCTTCCACGTGCGCCGCATGGTCGCGCAGTCGCTCGACATTCCGCAGTCGCAGGTGCAGGTCATCAAGCCGCGCATCGGCGGCGGTTTTGGCTCCAAGCAGACGGGCTGCTGCGAGATCTTCGTTGCGTTTGTGACGCAGCAGACCGGCCGTCCGAGCTACTGCTGCTATTCCCGTGAGGAGACCATCACTGCGGGCAACTCGCGCCACCAGATGCAGATGACCGTTAAGCTGGGCGCCATGAACGACGGCACCATCACGGCCATCGACCTACATACGCTGTCCAACGCCGGCGCGTACGGCGAGCACGCCACCACGACGATCGGCCTTTCGGGCCACAAGAGCCTGCCCATCTACAACCACGTGAAGGCGAGCCGCTTTAGCTGGGACGCCGTCTACACCAACACCAACCGCGGCGGCGCTTATCGCGGCTACGGTGCCACCCAGGGCCAGTTTGCCGTGGAGAGCGCTGTCAACGAACTCGCCGACATGCTGCACATGGACCCCGCCGACCTGCGCCTTAAGAACATCGTGCGCGAGGGCGAGATCATGCCGCAGTACTACAACGAGAAGCTCAACGCCTGCGCGCTCGACCGCTGCCTGCTGCGCGCGATGGACATGATCGGCTGGCGCGACAAGCCGTTGGCCGTGGACCTGGGCGACCGCGTGCGCGCTCTGGGCTGCGCGCTCACCATGCAGGGCTCGGGCATCTCCAACGTGGATATCGCCGGCATCGACATGCGCCTGGAAGAGGACGGCTTCATTACCATCGGCACCGGTGCCACCGATAACGGCATGGGCGTCGACACGATCCTGGCGCAGATTGCCGCCGAGGAGCTGGGCGTGGAGAGTTCGATGATCGTGGTGCGCGGCGTTGACACCGATGTGTCGCCGTTTGACGCCGGCTCGTACGCGAGCTCGGGTACGTACGTGACGGGTCTGGCAGCCAAGAACGCCGCGACCGAGCTCCGTGAGAAGATTTGCGCCAAGGCCGCCCAGATGTGGGACGTGGACGCCGCCGACGTGGTCTTCGATGGCCAGCACGTGCGCCTGTCCGACGAGCGTGCCGCGCGCGAGCAGAACCGCTACCTCACGCTGCGCGACTTTGCCAACCTGTGCGTCAAGAACATCGAGGGCGGCGACGCGCTCACCTCGCATGCCTCTGCCTGCCTGCCCGTTTCGCCTCCGCCGTTTATGGCCGGCATTGCCGAGGTCGAGGTCGACAAGGCCACCGGCAAGGTGACCGTGGTGGACTACGTGGCGGCCGTCGACTGCGGCACCGTGATCAACGAGGCGCTCGCGCGCGTCCAGGCCGAGGGCGGCATTGCCCAGGGTATCGGTCACGCGCTCTATGAGATCGTGGAGCACGACGACCGCGGCCGCCTGCGCACCGGCAACTTTATGAGCTACAAGTTGCCCACGCGCCTGGATATCGGCAGCATTCGCGTGGCCTTTGAGCCGAGCTACGAGCCGACGGGCCCGTTTGGCGCCAAGTCGATCGGCGAGGTCGTCATCAACACGCCGCTCGCCGCCGTTGCCTCGGCCGTGGCGCACGCCACCGGCCACCAGGTTCGCTCGCTGCCGATCACGCCCGAGAAGGCCCTGCTGGGGGAGTAGCGGTTAGCGAACAAGTCGTAATGGGCGGGGCGGGGCAACTCGTCCCGCCTTTTGCGCTCGTGGTGAGGTCGTGAGCCTGTAAAAGGTGTGCGTGCGCTTGCCGTTCGTATCTGCTATCATTCCTAGTCTGTGCGCTCATGCGGGCGTGGCGGAATTGGTAGACGCGCCAGATTTAGGTTCTGGTGGGATTCCCGTGAAGGTTCGAGTCCTTTCGCCCGCACCAACGCACCCGCGTCGGCTTATGCCCTCGCGACGCTTGTTGCATAAAGGTACCAGCACCTCAGATAAGCTGGGCAGTATGAGGAGGAACGTGTTGAACATCACCGCTTCTGACGTCAAGGACGCCAAGCTCACCGCTACGGTCACCATCCCGGCCGCCGACGTCGACGCCGCGATCAAGAAGGCCTACAAGGACACCGCCAAGAAGTACCGCTTCCCGGGCTTCCGCGCCGGTAAGGCCCCCCGTCCGGTCATCGACTCCGCTCTTGGCGCCGAGGCTACCCTCGCTCAGGCCACCAACGACCTGATCGCCGCCAACGAGCCCGCCGTCCTCAACGAGCTGGACATCGTCCCCACCAAGAACGGTGACTACAAGGAGCTCGACCTCGCCAAGGATCACGAGGACTACACCTACAACGTCGAGTTCTCCCTGCGTCCTGCTGCCGAGCTCTCCTCCTTCGACGCCGTCGAGATCGAGATGCCCCCTGCGGAGGTCACCGAGTCCGAGATCAACAACCAGGTCGAGATGCTCCTCAACTACCGTGCCACCTTCGAGGACGTCGAGGGTCGCGCCGTCGAGGCTGACGACTATGTGACCGTCGACCTCAAGGCCGTCGAGAACGCCGACAACTTTGCCGCCGAGGGCCGCATGCTCATCGCCGGTAGCGACAGCAACCCCAAGGAGTTCAACGAGGCCCTGATCGGCGCTAACGTTGACGACGTTAAGACCGTCACCTGGACCGACGAGGTCGAGGAGGGCGAGGAGGCCGAGACCCACACCGTCGAGGTCACCGTCAAGGGCATCAAGGTCCGCAACACCCCCGAGCTCACCGACGAGCTCGTCAAGTCCGACTTTGGCTTTGACAGCATCGACGCTATGCGCGACGCCATCAAGATCGAGATCGAGCAGGACAAGGCTTCCCGCCTCCCGGCCGAGAAGGAGAACCGTTGCGTCTCCGCTCTCGCCGAGCGCCTGCAGCTCGACGAGATGGATGCTGACTACGAGCAGTCCGTCTTTGAGGAGCTTGGCCAGAACTTCCTGTCCAACCTCGCTGCCCGCGGCATGACGCTGGACACCTGGCTGCCGGCTTCCGGCCTGACCATGGAGCAGTTCATCGGCGACCTGCACAAGCAGGCCAACGACGTTGCCCGTGAGTCCCTGGCTCTGGACGCCCTCGCCCGCGAGCTCAAGATTGAGGTTACCGAGGACGACGTCAACGCCGAGTTCGAGAAGGCTGGCGTCAAGGACGTCGAGGCTTCCAAGGCCGAGTTCATCGCCGATGGCCGCATGCCTGCCGTCCGCGAGTCCATCCGTCGCTCCAAGGCCGTCGACCACCTGGTCGAGAACGCCAAGGTGACCGAGGTCGACGAGACCGCCAAGGACGCCGAGTAATTCTCGCCACCTTGCCCGCGAGCGCATGCGTGCGCCCGTGATGGGGTAAAGTTATACACCGGTTATCCGGTTGCTTCGTACGGTGCCAGCCAATGCATAGCATGCGGGCACCGTACGTTTATCTAGAACCAATTTGGTCCGCAAGAGAGAAATGGAGATGCGTATGATCGCTAAGTTCGATTCCGCCCTCGTGCCATACGTTATCGAGCAGACGCCGCGCGGCGAGCGCAGCTACGATATCTATTCGCGCCTGCTCAACGACCGCATCATCTTCTTGGGCGAGGAGATCAACTCCGTCAGCGCCAACCTGGTCGTTGCCCAGCTGCTGCATCTTGAGAGCCAGGATGCCGAGAAGGATATCTCGCTCTACATCAATTCGCCCGGCGGCGAGGTCTACTCCGGCCTGGCGATTCTTGACACCATGAACTTCATTAAGCCGCAGGTCTCCACCATCTGCGTCGGTATGGCCGCGTCCATGGCCGCCGTGCTGCTTTCAGCCGGCGCTAAGGGCAAGCGCTTCTGCCTGCCGCACTCCAAGGTCATGATTCACCAGCCCAGCGGCGGTGCCCAGGGTCAGCAGACCGAGATCGAGATCGTGGCCGAGGAGATCAAGAAGACCCGTCGCGAGCTCAACCAGATCCTGTCCGACGCCTCTGGACAGCCCATCGAAAAGGTCCAGGCCGATACCGAGCGCGACAACTACCTGACCGCTGCCGAGGCCCTCGACTACGGCCTGATCGATCGTATCGTCACCTCGCGCGACCTCGCCGCGAAGGACGCCTAGGATGGCAGGTAACATGCAGGACAACTTTGACGAGAACGGCAACCCCATCCGCTGCTCCTTCTGCGGAAAAGAGCAGGGCCAGGTCCGTCGCCTCGTAAAGGGCCCGACCAACATCTTTATCTGCGACGAGTGCGTTGCCGCCTGCTCCGAGATCCTTGAGGAGTCGCTGGCTTCGGACTTTATGGACGCCGCTCGCAACGGCAAGCTGCCGGGCTTCCTCAACGACCATGGTCAGGCTTCATCCCAGCCCGCCGTGGACCCCGAGACCGAGGGCTTTGAGCTCGAGGACGACCGCCAGGTCATCACGCACGTGCCGACGCCGCACGAGATCTATGACGAGCTTTCGGCCTATGTTATGGGTCAGGAGGACGCCAAGCGCGCCATGTCGGTGGCCGTGTACAACCACTATCGCCGCGTGATCGAGGGCGGCGCCGCGCTTTCGGCCTTTGACGACGGCTTGGACTCGCAACTCGACGATGATATGGATGAGGTGGAGCTCGCCAAGTCCAACATCCTGCTGCTCGGTCCCACCGGCACCGGCAAGACCCTGCTCGCCCAGGCGCTTGCGCGCATCCTCGAGGTGCCGTTTGCCATCGCCGATGCCACCGCGCTCACCGAGGCCGGCTATGTGGGCGAGGACGTGGAGAACATCCTGCTCAAGCTCATCAATGCTGCCGATGGCGACATTGAGCGCGCGCAGGTTGGCATTATCTACGTGGACGAGATCGACAAGATCGCCCGCAAGGCCGAGAACCTCTCCATTACCCGCGACGTTTCGGGCGAGGGCGTTCAGCAGGCGCTGCTTAAGATTCTTGAGGGCACGGTGGCCAGCGTTCCGCCCACCGGCGGCCGCAAGCATCCCCAGCAGGAGCTTTTGCAGATCGACACGACCAACATCCTGTTCATCTGCGGCGGTGCCTTTGTGGGTCTGGACAAGATCATCGCCGACCGCGTGGGCAACAAGGGCGTGGGCTTTAACTCCGAGATCGCCGGCCCCACCTCGGTCGACGAGAACGACCTGCTGCGTCAGGTGCTCCCGCAGGACCTCAACGCCTTTGGCATGATCCCCGAGTTTGTGGGACGTACGCCCGTCGTCACCCAGACGCAGGCGCTTGACGAGGACGACCTGGTGTCGATTCTGACCGAGCCCAAGAACGCCGTGGTGCGCCAGTACCGCAAGATGTTCCAGCTCGAGGACGTTGAGCTTGAGTTTGAGGATGCGGCCCTGCATGAGATCGCCCGTATGGCGCTTGCCCGCAAGACCGGCGCCCGCGGCCTGCGCTCCATCTGCGAGGACGTGCTGCAGCAGACGATGTTCGACCTGCCCAGCGAGGAGGGCGTCACCAAGGTCGTCGTGACCGAAGCCTCCGTAAAGGGCGAAGAACAACCCCAGCGCATCTACGGGTAAACCAGCCTAAAACGTGTTTGCAAATAGCCTCCGACCACTCGCGGTCGGAGGCTATTTTATATATACGCAATAACCCCAACTACCTGTGTTATTCTGTGTGTTTGTTTAAAGTCTCAGCAAAGTCCATTCAGACTGAAGTAATCGATACCTAAGGGGAGGAATGTAGGCCCGATTTTCGTAGATTCCGCACGAGCCGAAGACCACTTAATGTGGTCTTCGTGCGAGCCAGGACTTGACCGAGCGAAAATCGGGCCTACATTCCTCCCCGATGGGCAAGGGAGAGATATATGGAAGAGATGCCCAAGAACTACGATCCGTCGACCAACGAGCCGGCGATCCTGCAGAAGTGGCTCGACGGCGGCTACTACAAGCGCCGTGAGGGCGTGGGCGACTGCACCGTCACCATTCCGCCTCCCAACGTGACCGGCAAGCTCCACATGGGTCACGCCACCGACGACTCCATCCAGGACGCCATCATCCGCATGGCCCGCATGCGCGGCAAGTCCACGCGCTGGGTGCTGGGTACCGACCACGCCGGTATCGCTACGCAGACCAAGGTCGACAAGAAACTCAAGAGCGAAGGCATCAGCCGCCTGGAGATCGGTCGCGATAAGTTTGTCGACGCCTGCTGGGATTGGACCCACGAGTACGGCGGCATCATCGTCGAGCAGATCAAGCGCATGGGCTGCTCCGTCGACTTCGACAACGAGCGCTTCACCATGGACGAGGACTACGCCCAGGCCGTGCGCAAGGTGTTCTGCGACTGGTACCACGACGGCCTGATCTATCGCGGCAAGCGCATCGTAAACTGGTGCCCCAACTGCACCACCGCCATCTCGGACGACGAGGCCGAGTACAAGGACGAGAAGGGCCACCTGTGGCACCTGCGCTACCCGTTGACCGAGCCGGTCAACGGCCAGGACTACATCGTCGTCGCCACCACGCGCCCCGAGACCATGCTCGGCGACACGGGCGTCGCCGTCTCCCCGAAGGACCCCGAGAAGGCCGCCTTCGTGGGTAAGACCGTCAAGCTCCCCATCGTCGACCGCGAGATCCCCATCTTTGAGGATTGGCACGTCGATGCCAGCTTCGGTTCCGGCTTCGTCAAGGTCACTCCGGCCCACGACCCCAACGATTACGGCATGGGTCAGGCCCACGACCTGCCGCAGATTAATATCTTCGATGAGCACGCGGTGGTCGTCGAGGGCTATGGCGAGTTCACCGGCATGAACCGCGACGAGTGCCGCGAGGCCGTCATCAAGTGGTTCGAGGAGCACGACCTGCTCGATCACGTCGAGGACCTCGATCACTCCGTCATGCACTGCTACCGCTGCGACGCCGCGCTTGAGCCGTGGCTGTCCGAGCAGTGGTTTGTGGCCGTCGACAAGCTCAAGGGGCCGGCGCTCGACGCCGTCAACTCCGGCAAGGTCACCTTCCACCCCGCGCGCTGGACGCAGACCTACACCACTTGGATGGAGAATCTTAAGGACTGGTGCATCAGCCGCCAGCTGTGGTGGGGCCACCGCATCCCCGTGTTCTACTGCGAGGACTGCGGCTGGGAGGATGCCCTGACCGAGGACACCGATGTGTGCCCCAAGTGCGGCGGTCATCACGTGCATCAGGACGAGAACGTGCTGGACACCTGGTTCAGCTCGCAGCTGTGGACTTTCGCCACGCAGGGCTGGCCGCAAAAGCCGGAGCTGCTCGAGGGCCATCATCCCACGACGGCGCTCGTCACCGCGCGCGACATCATCGCGTTGTGGGTCGCCCGCATGGTCATGAGCTCGCTGTACTTCCTGGACGAGGTGCCGTTTAAGGATGTCGTCATCTACCCGACGATTCTTGCCAAGGACGGCAGCCGCATGTCCAAGTCCAAGGGCAACGGTGTTGACCCCATGGACCTCATTGGCATGTACGGCGCCGATGCCATGCGCTACAACCTGCTGACGCTGTGCACCAACAACCAGGACGTCAAGTTCGATGCGAACATCGATAAGAAGACCAAGAAGCTTATCGACAGCCCGCGTACCGACCAGGCTAAGTCGTTTGTGACCAAGATCTGGAACGCTAGCCGCTTCCTGCTCATGAACATGGAGGGCTACACGCCCGGCGAGCCCGTCGTGGAGACGCCGGCAGACGCTTGGATGTTCAGCCGCCTGGCCAAGGCCGTCAAGATGGTCACCGAGGGTATTGAGAACTACACCTTTGGCGACATGGCCCGCGGCGTGCAGCAGTTCTTCTGGAACGAGGTCTGCGACTGGTACGTCGAGGTCACCAAGGCCCGCCTGAAGGGCGAGGGCCGTCTGCAGGCGCAGCGCAACCTGATCTTTGTGCTCGATACCTCCATTCGCCTGATGCACCCGCTCATGCCGTTTGTCACCGAGGAGATCTGGGACAACATGCCGGCGAGTGTGCTCGACCTGGATGCCGAGGGCAACGTTGACCGCGCCGAGGCGCTCATGATCGCCAAGTGGCCCGAGCCCGCCGACTACGCCAAGTATGTTGACGAGGATGCCGAGCGCGCGTTTGAGCTGTGCCGCGCCGTCGTTTCCGCCGCCCGCGCCACGCGTTCGCGTTATCGCTTGAGCCCCAAGGCCGAGCTCGACGTGGTCGTGCGCGCCGGTGCCGAGGACATTGAGAAGCTCGAGAGCCTGCGCTCGACCATCGAGCCGCTGGCCAACACCGCTTCGCTGGTCATGGGTACCGACGTCGAGAAGCCGGCTGCGAGCATCGCCGTGGTCGACAGCGGCGTCGAGGTCTTTGTGGTGCTTGAGGGCAAGGTTGATCTTTCGGCCGAGAAGGCACGTCTGGAGAAGGAGATCGCCGCTGCCCAGAAGGAGCTCGCCGGCTGCGAGAAGACGCTGGCCAACGAGGGCTTTGTGGCCAAGGCCGCGCCTGCGGTGGTCCAGAAGAAGAGGGACCGTGCAGCTGAGCTCAAGGAGATCCTTGCGGCGCTGACCTCGCAGGTTGCTGACTTCTCGTAAGGGTTAACTGGGGGACGCGGTTTGGGGCATTGCTCGCTACTGCGGACAGTCCTGCTCGCACGAAGGCCACATTAAGTGGCCTTCGGCTCGTGCGGAACTTGTATCGAGCAAAGCCCCAAACCGCTCCCATGGCGGTTGCGTGGTTGTTTGCATCTGCCTGTTAGGACCGCTGGGTTGTGGCCTTGATTCCGCTGCAAGCGGTGTTTGGCTGATATTTTGAATGGGAGGGGCTCGTTGTTTAGTACGGGCCTCTTTTTATGTTGAGGGGACTTTGGTTTATGCCTAAGCGTTCTGGGTCGCATGTCGTTCCTTTCTCGTTTGAGTTGCTTTTGTTTGATGAGGCTGTTGGGCTGGCTGCTGATACGGGGCGGATTTCTGGGGATGCTGGGCCTCTGCTCGAGACGGTTGTCGATATGCTCGATGAGCTGGGACGTCCGGATGAGTATTTCGATTGCATTCAGGTCGCCGGTACCAATGGCAAGACTTCGACGACGCGTTTTTCGGCTGCCATTCTTCGTGGTGAGGGGCTCAAGACCGCGCTGTATACGTCGCCGCAGCTGGTGCGCTATCCCGAGCGCATGGAGGTCGACGGACGCGTCGTGAGCGATGAGGCCTTTGCCCGTGGCGTTTCTGCCGCCGTCGAGGCGGGGCATCGCGTGAATGCTCGTCGTGTGGCGGCAGGGGAGCGCGCGTATACCATTACGCCGTTTGACCTGCTGACGGCTGCCGCACTGGTAGTGTTTGCCGAGGCCGCGGTGGATGTTGCCGTGCTCGAGGTTGGCATGGGTGGGCGTTGGGACGCCACAAGCGCGACCGATCCCGTCGCCGTTGCCATTACGGGCATTGGGCTCGACCATACTCGTATTCTGGGCGATACGCTCGAGGCCATTGCAGGGGAGAAGGCTGCGGTTATTAAACCCGGGCGCTTGGTTGTTTTGGGCGAGGGCACGCACGAGGCGAGTGTTCAGCGCGTGATGGATGCCCGTTGCCGCGAGTGCGGCATCTTGCCGCTCGTGGTGAGCCACGCCACGACTAAGGTGCCGGCGCATGTGGGCGATACGGTTGAGTTTAACTGCACCACGCCGCGTGCGATCTATACGTCGAGCATGATCAAGCCGGCCTATCAGCCGCAGAATGCCGCGTGCGCGATTATGCTTTGCGAGGGGTATCTTGGCCGCGAGCTCGATCATGACAAGCTCGATGCTTCGCTTATGGGCTGTCCCACGCCGGGTCGTTTTGATGTGCTGGGTACCGATCCACTCAAGCTGATTGACGCCTGCCATAACCCTCAGAGCTGCGAGAACTTTGTAAGCGCGCTGGACGAGATCGATCCGTGCGTGGAGAATCGCCCCACGCTGCTATGCGCCGCGCTGGCCGACAAGGATGTGGCGGGTATCGTCGACGTTTTGATCCCGGCCTTTCCGCGCGTGGTTGTGACCCAGACCGATTCCGACCGCGCCCTGCCGGCGGAGGAGCTCGCCGCCCTCGTTGATGCCGATAAGCTCGCGGGCGTATACCCGAGCGTGCCCGAGGCCCTCGCTGCCTTCGATGCCGCGGGCGAGTCCTTCGTAGCAGCCGGCACCATCACCCTAGCCGGCGAAGTAGCCGGTCTGCTGCGCTAACCCATCCCCTCATCAGTTGCGGTGAAATGCGGACTATTTTACAAGCCAGAAGCCTCAAGCAGTCCGTATATCACCGCAACTCAAAAGCAGCTAATTTGGGATGGGGCTTTTTGGCTGCCCTGTGCCCCTAGTTGACTCGCTTGCCACGAAATGGGCCTATTTACTACGTTTGACCGGTAACCCTCGACCATACCGAGAATTACGAAATCAAAACTGCAGGTAGAGGGCCTGCCATTTTTCAAAAAAGACCCGCATGGTCGACCCATGCGGGTTAAACGTAGTAGATGGCCCGTTTTCGTGGCGCGACGTAATCGCAATGTGACAAAGGGGTTGTCCCTTTGTCACATTGGCTAGTCCAGACGGACCGGATCGTGGGGGTAGGCGTTGAGAATCTCGACGCCGTTCTCGGTCACCAGGGCCAGGTCCTCGATGCGGACGCCGGTGCGGCCGGGGAGGTAGATGCCCGGCTCGATAGAGAACGTCATGCCAGGCTCTACGACCTGCTCGTTGACGAGCGAGACGTCTCCCGGCTCGTGGTCCTGCAAGCCGATCGAGTGTCCCAGGCGATGCGTAAAGTACCGCCCATAGCCCGCGTCTTCAATCACATCGCGCGCGGCGCGGTCCAGGTCGCACATGCGCACACCCGGTGCGATGAGCGCCTCGGCGGCCTCGTTGGCGCGGCGCACGATGTCGTAGATGCGCGCCGTCTCCTCGTCCGGCTCGCCCCAAAAGAACGTGCGTGTCATGTCCGAGCAGTAGTTGCGATGGCGCCCGCCAATGTCGAACAGCACCACGTCGCCGCGCTTGAGTACCGTATCGTCGGGCTCGTGGTGCGGGTCGCCGGCGTTGGTGCCAAAGCTCACGATGGGCGGAAAGCTAAAGCCCTCACAGCCGTGCTTGCGGTACAGACCGAGCATCTGATCGGCAATTTCGCGTTCCGTCACACCTTCGTGGACGAGCTTGATAACATCGGCCATCACGGCATCGTTAGCGGTCGAGGACGCGCGCATAAGCTCCTGCTCGGCGGCATCCTTGTAGGTGCGTGCGGCGGTGACGGCAAAGTCGCCCAGGAAGAACTCGCTCGCGGCGTGACGCTCCATGAGGGGCATCAAAAAGCCGGAACGCATGACGGTGTCGATGCCGAGTGGTTTGTTCGGATCGACCTCGCGAACGATGGCGTCGGCCACGACGTCAGTATCGGTGTGATAGGCGATGCGGGCATTGTCGTACTCGGGCAGCTGATGCAGCGCGTTGACCAAGATCACAGGTTCGCTATCGCGTGCGAGCAGCACGCCGCAAAAACGCTCGAACATATCGGCATAAAAACCGGTCAGATAGTAAATCGACCACGGGTCGTTTACGAGCAGCTGTGCGCCGGGGTGCTGAGCCTCGAGCGCATCAAGCACGTGAGCCACACGCTGGTCATCGACATGTGCCATGAAACATCCTTTCGCTGGGCTGCCACCATGGTATCCCCAATGCCGGGGTAGTCAATTTGGGACGGGGCTATTTTAGCTACGTCCAACATGCGGAATGATTTTTCTGGGACGGGGATTAAATAATCATTGGGTGCCGAATGATTATTTAATCCCCGTCCCAGAAAAATCATTTGAGCGAACGTTCGGGCTAAAGTAGTCAAAAGAGGCCCGTCACAAATGGGCTGGGTTCAAAAGTATGGCGGATTACGGGGCTGGACCTGTATTACTTGACCATGGGAAAAATCATGAAATTAAAACCGCAGGTAGACGGCTTATAAAAAATAGATAAATGCCGGTATGGATGGGGGTCTCCGAATCAGCCCCGTAATCCGGCATAGTTTTGAAATGGCACTAAAGTAGGCACAAGCTAAATGCCGATTCCAAGGATAGTTGCGGTGGAATAGTTCCTGGATGCCGGGGTTTTGGCGGAAATCAGGAACTATTTCACCGCAATTGAGGAGGGGCGGGGTGGATGGCGGGGTAGCTAAAAGAGCCCCGTCCCAAATTAGCTAGACTAGGTCGATGTCCATGCTGGCGATAAGGTTGATGTTGGTGTCTGGGAGGTTCTCTAGCACGACGTCGCCCATGCGGATGGGGGCCTCGACGATCACGCCGCGGATGAGGTCCATGGCTTGGGCGTGGAGTTCTAGCGGGATGGCTTCGGATGTGCGCACGGGGAGCAGGGCTTCGTCGCCGCCGGAGACGGCCACGGTCGTCGTGAGCACGCGCATGGGGCAGGTGAGCTCCTGGTGTGCGAACTTATCGCCGCGCGGGCAGTTGTTACCGGTTACGGAGCGCACTTCCACCACGGCGCCATTGGCGTCGCGCTCTACCTCTATGGTCAGGAGGCACTCGGATGGGCAGGTCGTGCAGTTGAACTGCAGCGTTTCGATCACGTTATCGCTCATAGTCTATGCCTCCTCGACGGGATCGACGGAAAGGACAATCTCGCTGGCACCCAGATCGAGCGCTTGTTTGATGACCTTTGCCGGCAGTGGGAAGCTTTCCATAACGCTCGGCTTAAACGCGCGGACCTTGCCGGCGAACAGCTCCTCGCCGTTGGCCAAGATCCTCACGCAGGCGGCATCGATTGGCCGGCGCACGCGGAAGTTGAGCTTGGTGAGCGCCACAGCCGTAATGCGTCCCGGCAGCGCGTAGCCCGCGATGCCGGCAGGGGAGACGGTGAGCTCGCAGCTCGGAACGGTGCCCGCGTCGGTCCCCAGAGCGTACGCCGCTGCAGTTGCGCCAGCCCTCTCGGACTCGGTCGTTACGTTGTCGGCAAGGTCGTGTACGTGCAGCACGTTGCCGCAGGCAAAGATGCCCGGCACGCCTGTCTGCAGGCTCTGGTCCACTACGGCGCCGCGCGTGCGTGGGTCAAGCTCTACGCCCGCGACAACCGAAAGCTCATTCTCGGGAATCAGGCCCACCGAAAGCAGCAGCGTGTCGCACGGAACGATGCGCTCCGTCCCGGCAATGGGCGCCAGATGCTCGTCGACCTGACTCACCTCGACGGCCTCCACGCGGTCGTGCCCGATTACGCGTGTGACGGTGGTGGACAAGTGCAGCGGAATTCCAAAGTCGTCCAGGCAGTTCTTGACATTGCGGCGCAGGCCGTTGGCGTACGGCATGAGCTCGTACACGCCCTCGACCGAAATCCCCTCGAGCGTGCAGCGACGTGCCATGATCAGCCCGATGTCGCCCGAGCCCAAGATGACGGCGCGCGAGCCGGGCTTGAGGTTCTCGATATTGATGTATCGCTGCGCCAGGCCTGCCGTAAACACGCCGGCGGGTCGGCTGCCGGGAATCTTGATCTCGCTGCGGGTGCGTTCGCGGCAACCCATGGCAAGGACGATCGCGCGTCCGGTGAGCTGCCGCATGCCGGCGGTGCTCATGAGCGTGACGGTGTGGACCGAGGTGTCTCCCGTAGGCTCGCCTGAATCAATCCCGATCACCATGCTGTTCAGGAACAGCGCAATGTCGGTTGCGTGCACCTGGTCGATAAAGCGCTGCGCGTACTCGGGACCGGTGAGCTCCTGTTTAAAGTGCGACAGGCCAAAGCCAGGGTGGATGCACTGGCGGAGGATTCCGCCCAGGTGCTGCTCGCGCTCCACGATGGCCACGCGCGCTCCGGCCTTATGAGCGGCCAGCGCGGCCGCCATGCCGGCAGGCCCGCCGCCGATAACGACCACGTCGAAGGCTTGCGTTTGTACGGCTTCTACAACGCCGCAATCAATCGCGCTCGATTTGAATTCCGCCATCCTAGCGCACCCCCTTCAGCAGTCCCTCGACCAACCAAGATCCGGCATCCTCCAACAGCAGCTCGCTGGGGTCGCAGCCCAGCTCGCGCGCCAGGATCGCAACCACGCGGCTCTGGCAAAAACCGCTCTGGCACCGACCCATGCCGGCACGGCAGCGGCGCTTGACGCCTTCGACCGAAACCGCGCCCGGGCGGCGTCGGATCGCGGCCACGATCTCTGCCTCGGGCACCGTCTCGCAGCGGCAGACAATCTGCCCCCACGCGGGGTCGGACTCAATGAGCTCCTCCTTGCGCGCGAGCGGCGCGCGGTCAAAGTCGTCCGGCGCGCGGCGAATCGGGTTCCAGTCGGTCCGTTCGTGCAAAACCACACCCGCTTCGCGCATCACGTGCTCCATACGCTCGGCAATGGCCGGGGCGCTCGCCACGCCCGGCGACTGAATACCTGCCGCCTGGAACAGCCCCGGCACCACGGCTGACTGCCCAATAAAAAAGTCGTTCGTACCCTGAATGACCGGACGACCGCCGGCAAATGCGCGCACCATGCGGCGCGTGTCCAGGTCGGGCACCAGCTTGCGCGCGCCGGTCAGCAGCGCGTTCACATCGCTTGCATAGGTCTGCGTGTCGCCCGGCTCACGCACGGCAGCCGTGGCGGTGATCACGGTGTTGCCATGCACGGTGCCCGTCACGATAACGCCCTTCGACACCGGCGTCGGCACGGGGTAGAGCGGCATGAGCGTGCGTGGCTCCTTGTCCAGCACCACGATGTTGCCCTGACGCCAGACCATCTGGAACTCCTCGGCGCCCGCCATATGCGAGATGTCGGCGGCGCCGTTGCCTGCGGCGTTGATCAGGTAGCGGCAGCGCACATCGCCGGCAGGCGTCACCAGCGTAAAGCGCGCAGCACCGTCGGTAGCCTCGCCGCCAGCAACCTCAATCGCTTCCACCGGCGCGGACCGCATAAACGTCACCCCGTTGGCCACGGCGTTCTCCAGCGCGGCGATGGCAACCTCAAACGGGTCGACAAAGCCGGTCGAGGGGCACCACAACGCGCACGTCGCATCGGCGCTGGCGCGCGGCTCAAGTTCATGGATGCGGTCGGGTCCGACGATCGACAGCTCGGGCACGCCGTTGGCAAGGCCATTGCTACGCAGCTGCTCCAGTTGCGCACGGTCCTCGTCGTTAAAGCCCAACACCATCGACCCGGTGCGGCAGAACAGAAAGCTCAGTTCCTGTGCCCACGTACCGTACAACTCGCAGCCACGGGCATTGACCAGTGCCTTTACGGTTCCCGGTGCCGGATCGTAGCCGGCGTGCACCAGGCCGCCGTTGGCCTTCGACGCGCCCAGCGCAATATCGTTAGCCGCCTCGACCACGCAAATGGAAAGGTCAAATCGCGCGAGCTGCCGCGCGATGGCGCATCCGGTGATGCCCGCGCCGACAATCGCGATATCAAACGTTTCTGTCACAGTGCCTCCCAGACGAGTTGACAGGCCGTCAATAAGACTATCCTACGGTCCGCACACCCCCAGTGCGGCGGCAATGCGGCGAACAGCCCCGCAACACCCGCCAACGGCAGGCGAGGGGAGACCCGGCAATATCGACAACCTCGTCTGCCGACAACTACGGCAACCGTTCGTCTCGATCTGTAACAGTTAGACGAGGATTTGGGTCCCAGTTGTTACAGATTGAGACATTTGCCATGCGGGTCCTCCGTTTGTCTCGATCTGTAACATCTGGACCCGGATTCCGCTCCCACCTGTTACAGATTGGGATGTTTGTGTCCGCGCCAGCCCCGCCCCTAGCCGTGGTCCCATATAAACAAACCCCGTGGTAAACTTGACCGAACTGTTAATATTCCGAAAGGTACCCGTAATGTCCAAGTACATCTCCGAGCTCATGTCGCCGCAGCTTATGGGCGTCGTCTATGCCTTTGTTGGCTTTATCATCGCCCTGTATGTGCTGTCGGTCGTCTATGTGTTCATCGACGCTCGCCGCCGCGGCGCCAGCGCCTACGTGGCATGGGGCATCATCGCCCTCATCCCGTTTGTGGGCCTCATTGCCTACCTGGTCCTGCGCCCGCACTCCTACGCGTCCGACCGTGAGGAGCAGGAGCTGGACATGGCCCTGCGCGAGCGCCAGCTTGCCCAGTACGGCACCTGCCCGCAGTGCGGCGCGCCCATCGAGAAGGACTTTGTCGTCTGCCCGGTGTGCGATACCCAGGTTCGCAACGTGTGTCCCAGCTGCCATCGCCCGCTCGATGCGCACTGGAAGGTCTGCCCCTACTGCCGAACTCGCATCCAGTAACGCATCCATCGCCGGGCCGGCCGCAAGCCACGGGCACGCCGCAAGCCACGCGCGCCCAGACCCCGCCCACACGATGAAGCATGCGTAGAAAATCGCCCGCCGTGCCATTAAGGTGCGGCGGGCGCTTGTATACCAAGGCAACCTGCCTATAATGATGCAAGTCAAAAACGCCGAGCGCATCGCACGCACTTGCATCAGGCATCCGAGAGGAGAAAACATACACATGAAGGCACTCTACAATGACGGTTCGGTGGCCGAGCTCCCGCAGGACGAGGTCACGCACGTCATCCGCCACTCCGCCGCGCACATCATGGCGCAGGCCATCAAGCGTCTGTACCCCCAGGCCGACTTTGCCTACGGCCCCGCGACCGACAACGGCTTCTACTACGACGTCGACCTGCCCGAGGGCGTCAAGATCAGCGAGGACGACTTCCCCGCGATCGAGGCCGAGATGAAGAAGATCGTCAAGGAGAACCTCAAGTTCACCGTGTACGAGAAGCCCCGTGCCGAGGCCATCGCCCTTATGGAGGAGCGCGGCGAGAAGTACAAGGTCGAGCACATCGGCGACTTGGACGACGATGCCCGCATCACCTTCTACCAGCAGGGCGACTACATCGACATGTGTGTCGGCCCCCACATCTGCTACACCAAGGCGCTGAAGGCCTTTAAGCTCACCGGCGTCTCGGGCGCCTACTGGAAGGGCGATAAGGACAACAAGATGCTCACCCGCATCAACGGCGTCGCCTTTGCCACCAAGGAAGAGCTCGACGAGCACATGCACATGCTGGAGGAGGCCAAGAAGCGCGACCATCGCAAGATCGGCCGCGAGATGGACCTCTTTATGATGTGCGACGAGGCCCCTGGCTTCCCGTTCTTCCTGCCCAACGGCATGATCCTTAAGAACACGCTGCTGGACTATTGGCGCGAGATCCACCACAAGGCCGGCTACGTGGAGATCTCCACGCCGCTCATCATGAACAAGCAGCTGTGGAAGACCTCGGGCCACTGGGACCACTACAAGGACAACATGTACTCCACCGTCATTGACGACGAAGAGTACTGCATTAAGCCCATGAACTGCCCGGGCGGCGTGCTGGTGTACGCCTCCAAGCCGCACTCCTACCGCGAGCTGCCCATCCGCGCCGGCGAGATTGGCCTGGTGCATCGCCACGAGCTGCGCGGCGCCCTGCACGGCCTGTTCCGCGTGCGCTGCTTTAACCAAGACGACGCCCACCTGTTTGTGCGTCCCGACCAGCTGACTGATGAGATCGTGGGCGTGGTCAACCTCATCGACTCCGTGTACCAGAAGTTTGGCTTTAAGTACCATGTAGAGCTTTCCACCCGCCCCGAGGACTCCATGGGTTCCGACGAGGACTGGGCGCGCGCCGAGGAGGGCCTGCGCACCGCTCTGGAGCAGCTGCATATGGACTACGAGGTCAACGAGGGCGACGGCGCCTTCTACGGCCCCAAGATCGACTTCCACCTGGAGGATTCGCTCGGCCGTACCTGGCAGTGCGGTACCGTGCAGCTCGACTTCCAGATGCCGCTCAACTTTGACCTGGAGTACGTGGACGCCGACGGCATCAAGAAGCGCCCCATCATGCTGCACCGCGTGTGCTTTGGCTCCATCGAGCGCTTCATCGGCATTCTGATTGAGCACTTTGCGGGCAAGTTCCCCACCTGGCTGGCTCCCGTGCAGGTCAAGGCGCTTCCGGTTTCCGAGAAGAGCCGCGACTACGCCCACGAGGTGTGCGCCAAGCTGGAGGAGGCCGGCATTCGCGTGGTCTGCGACGACCGCGATGAGAAGATCGGCTACAAGATCCGCGAGGCCCGCAGCATCGATCGCGTGCCCTACATGCTCATCCTGGGCGAGAAGGAGGTCGAGGCCGGCAACATCTCCGTCCGCGATCGCTCTAACGAGACCGTTCAGATGAGCGTTGACGAGTTTGTTGCCAAGGTGCTCGAGGAGATCAAGACTCGCGCCTAGGGCAAGCTTCACAACAATTAACAAAGGCGACCGTCCACAAAGGGCGGTCGCCTTTTTCATGCCGAAATAAGAAAAGCCGCTGGTTGAGCGGCTTTTTTTGTTGCACAAAAAGGTACAGGTTTTTGTAGGGGGCTATGGAGATGTACCTACTAGCAGTACATTTTGCGTAATCTGGGCAAACGCTGATTAATTGCTCGTATAATGTCGTCTGTCGAAAGATACAAAAACCTGTACTTTTGCGACTGCGCCTAGCTGCGAGCGAGAAGCCTGTTCTAAACGCCCCTGCATTTGCGTGCATCGCAAAGCTAAAAGAGGGGGCGAGAACATGGAACAGACGGCACGGCGCCAAGAGCAGCTGCCGGGCGCATTTAATGGCGCCACCACCAACAGCCAGCATGGCCGTGTTCGCTGGTATCTGGTTCACACCCCCAATGGAAAAGAGCGCGAGACCTGCGAAAAGGTCCGTCGCATTATCCCGCACAACCTTATGCAGAACGCTTTTGTAATGCAAAAGGAGTTCTGGTTTAAGCGGGATGGCGCCTGGTCGCTCCAAACCAAACCCATGTACAAGGAATATTTCTTCGTCGCCACGCACGATGCCGCCGCGCTCGATAGGGCTTTGGCTCAGTTGAGCTTTGGCTGTCGTATCGCCGGCAGTAGGGAGCGGGCGTACATGCCCATGCCGGACGACGTGCAGGATTGGTACCGCAGCGTGCTGGACGACGACGGCGTGGTGCGCAACAGCGTTGCGCGCATAGAAGGCGGCGTGTTGCACATAGAGCAGGGTCCCTTGGTGGGGCAAGAGGCCCGCGTAAAGAAGATCGACCGTCATAAGCGCTGGTGCCTGGTGGACGTGGGCGAAGGTGACTCCGCTTTTAGGGAGCTGCTTGCGCTGGACGTTCCCAGCAAAACGTAAGGGAGACGTTGTACCAGCGATTTATTTGGTTTTTTGGATTCATAGATGGGGGGGGGTTCCTGGGGACAGGAACGTGAGTTTTATTCTGGCTGCTAAGGAAATGACAGAGAGCTGTACATCAATGGGGGATGCATTGGCTTTCGATCGGATAAAGCCGAGCGGTACGCTTGGCTATCGTTTTGTTAAGAGGCTGTTTGACCTTGTGTTCAGTCTTTTGATGAGTGTTCTACTGCTTATGCCTATTGCTGTTGTGTGTGCACTCATTAGCCTTGAATCGCCCGGCAGTCCTATGTATGCGCAAGAGCGTGTTGGTAAGGGCGGAAAGACAATCAGGATTTTTAAGCTTCGCAGCATGGTCGCCGATGCTGGCAACGTGCAGAAGTATCTGAGCCCTGAGCAGCTGCATCAGTGGGAAGTCGAGCGCAAGGTCGACGATGACCCCCGCATTACCAAGGTTGGTCTATTCATTCGCAAATGCTCTATCGACGAGATGCCTCAGTTTCTCAATGTGCTAAACGGCGACCTTTCTGTTATTGGGCCTCGCCCCATTACAAGGGATGAGCTTGAACAGCATTTTACGGATGAGGAGAAGGCCGAACTGCTTTCTGTTCAGCCTGGCATTACTGGGCTTTGGCAAGCAACGGATCGAAATGAAGCGACGTTCGAGAGCGGCTTGCGACAAAAGATTGAACTTCGTTACGTTCAAAACCGCTGTTTTCGCATGGACTGGAAATGCTTCACGGGCACCTTTGGTGCAATGTTCGGCAAGGAGAGGACGGGTCGTTAAATGCAGACAACTGATACTTGTTCTTACAGTGTATTGATGAGCATTTACAAAAAAGAAAAACCCGCCTTTCTGATTCAGGCTTTAGACAGCATGCTAAATCAAACGGTTTCTCCTTCTGAAATCGTCATGGTCAAGGATGGTCCGCTTACACGCGAGCTTGAAGACGTGCTTTCAGATTATGACTCTGAGCACCCAGGTCTCTTTAAATTTATTTCCTATGATGAAAATCATGGGCTGGGCTATGCCTTGCGTCAAGGTATGCTCGCTTGCTCTAATGAAATCGTTGCACGTATGGATACAGACGATGTAGCTCGTTCTGACCGTATGGAAAAGCAGCTTGCCGCTATTAATAGAGGACTTGATATGGTCGGGAGCGACGTTGTTGAATTCGTTGAATCACCCGATAAGCCCATCGCTTCTACTGATCTTCCCAAGGGTATGGATGCCATCTCCATCTACTCAAAAAGACGCAATCCCTTTCGCCACCCTCCGATGACATTTAGAAAGTCGAGGGTTATGGAGGCTGGTAACTACAGTTCTGATTTTCTATATTTCGAGGACTGGGATCTTTTTAATAGGATGCTCGCATGCGGCTGCAAGGCGGATAACCTAGGTGAACCGCTTGTGGCGATGCGCGTAAGCGAAGATTTTTATGCCCGTAGGGGAGGGATTCGCTACCTTAAATATGCCAAGGCTTTTAAAAAGGCACAGGTTGACCGTGGGTATTTCACCAAGCGAGATTATTTTTGTTCCTATTACCCGCATGCAGTTGTTTGTTTGATGCCCAACTCGTTGCGCTCTTTCGTTTATCGTGTCGTACTCCGACGTAAGGGTGATAGGGTTGAGTAAGATTGTATGCAAAGTCCCTGCGCCGATTTCTTATTCGACTGGTAAACGTGTGCTCTGCTATGCGGAGGCATGGGGCCAAGGCGGGATCGAGACTTTTCTCATGGAGCTCTTTCGCCGGCTGCAAGGAAATGGCGTTTCTTTTTCGCTGTACTCATGCTGGGACTGGAATGACTCATTTGACGATGAGCTTGCTAAGTTGGGAATCGATCGTTATACGGTTTTCTCTGGTTATAAACCTGGACAGCTTAAGAGGCTCTGCGATGGATCCAAGGGATTTGCTGAACTGGCAAATGCCATGAGTCCAGATGCGGTCTATATCAACACCATGAACGGCATGGGGTTCCTCTACTCCGAGGTTGCAATGAAGTGCTGTGTTCCCGTGCGCGTTGTCCATTCTCATAACTCGGCCTTTGGATCTGGACAAGCAGCGGCTAAGGCGGTTATGCATGCCTTTGGAAAAACCGTTCTCAGCGGCAGCGCTACCGCTTGCCTTGCCTGTTCGAGTGATGCTGGTCGTTATCTTTTCGGCAATCGCCCATTCGAGGTCGTTAACAATGGGATTGATACTGAGCGCTTTAGATTCGATGCTGCAGCTCGTGCTGAGATTCGCGAAAGCTTCGATATTCCACAGAATGCGTTCTTATTTGGTAACATCGGACGTATCGCTGAGGTAAAGAATCCCTTCTTTCAGATTAGGGTTTTCGCTGAGATTCTAAAGCGTGAGCCAAATTCTTATTACCTGATGGTGGGCGAGGGGGATTTGCGTCCGCAGGTCGAAGAATTGGTTGACGAGCTGGCCATTAGAGAAAAAGTCATTATGCCGGGATATCTTCCCGATCCGGCTCCCGTCTACTCGGCCCTTGATTGTTTTCTTATGCCATCGCTATTTGAGGGACTTGCGATTGTGTGTATTGAGGCTCAATGCTCAGGCTGCACCATTGTATGCTCGGAGGCTTTGCCTTCGGAGGCTCATGTGACGGATGTCGAAGCCTCACTACCGCTCTCTGCCGGTGAGCCTGCCTGGGCGGATAGGGCCGTTGAGATGGTTCGAATGTCGATAGATAGGGATATCTACGCCGCACTTGTTCGCAGTGCGGGTTTTGATGCAGACCACTGCGCGTCTATTGTCCGAAAGCATTTGTTGGATAGGGTTAGTTGTGATTAAAGTTCTTCAGATAGTGCCTTCGCTTGCATCGGATTCAGGCGTGACCCGCTTTGTTCTCAACATGAATCGATATATCGATAGGGACCGTTTCCATTTTGATTTTTTTCATCATTCGTCTGAATCGGGTCGGCTTATTTTTCCCAACAGTCTTGACGATGAATTGAAGGCAGAAGGTTCTTCAGTATACGTTGTCTCGCATGGTAAAACGTCACCCTTTGAGTTTGCTCGCGAGGCGACCGATGTTCTAGGAAAAGTTGCAAGTAAGTATGACATCGCACATTGCCATGTGCCTAATAATGCTTTCGTAACCCTTCGAGCGTGCCGGCGCGCCGGTGTGGGTGTGCGAGTTATCCACAGTCACCTTAATAGTTCATCCGACAATGCTATCCATCGCTTGCGAAACGCCCCGCTTATTGCGTTCGGTAAGCGTTTTGCAAATGCATATTCTGCCTGTTCTAACGAAGCGGGCAAATACTTGTTTGGCAATGTGCCTTTTGAACTCATAAACAACGGTATTTGTCTTGATGATTTTGCATATAGCATTAACGCCCGTGAAAACCTGCGTGCAGAACTTGGTATTTCTGAGAACGCTCCGGTGATAGGTTGCGTGGGACGCTTCGTTAAACAAAAGAACTATTCTTTTGCTATTGATGCGTTTGCGACTTATATCAAAGTGGTGCCGGAAGCTCGCTTGGTTATTCTCGGCGATGGAGAGGGGCGTCGTGCGCTTGAAGACAAGATTGCTTCTCTTGGTCTTTCAGACAAAGTGTTTTTGCCAGGTGTTCGTAGCGATGTCGCTCGCTTTTATTCGGTTTTTGACGTGTTCTTTATGCCTTCCCTATATGAAGGACTGCCCATTTCTGCTGTCGAGGCCCAGGCGGCTGGCTTGCCGTGCGTGTTTTCGACGAATGTTCCCGCCGAAAGCGATGTTGCTGGGAATGGCAGGTTTGTCGATCTGGAATCTTCACTGGAAGACTGGGCCACGGAACTATCTGCCGCTATCGAAGACGGGCGCGACGCATTCGCTGGAGAAAGGTTGGCTAAGGCCGGCTATTCCGCAGAGGCAAATGCAGAAAAACTGATGGAGTATTATGAGGAACTTTTGAAACGGGTTTCTGGTAAGTGAGTGGCGGGGTCAATAATAATGAAACAAGGTGTAAGGCAAACTGGCGTGAGGGCTAAGAATTCAGTTCATCCGTATAGTCATATTGGCTGGATGGCGCTTAGTGACAATTCGACATTTCCAGATAATTATAAAAAGTCGTATTTATTCGCATTTTCGTTGTATTTTATCGCCTACAACCTAAATTTCACTACCTTTCGCGACCTTAGCTTTCTTCATCTTGATTTGTTTTATCTTGGAGTCAGGGCGTTTTGCACGGTAGTTTTGACAGCTCATATTTTGCGTTTGGGTTTTTCACGGTGGCAGATTGCTCTGTTTTCTATCTGTGCCTGCGTGGTTATCTCGTCAACAGCGTTTTCGGGAAGTTGGAATATTTTCTTGCTCTTCCTGTTTGTTGTTGCCGGAAAAGGTGTTGACGTTCGCGATGTTGCTTCAGTTTCTTTCTGGTGCTCGCTCGGAGTAATTCTTGTAACGGTATCGGCGGCTAGCGCTGGTTATATTTCGTCGATTACGATGAATTCTCTAAACAACACGCTTAGGCAGGCTCCTGGTTTCACACATCCCAACAGTCTTGGTGTCCTTTTGCTTTCTATGACATGTGCTTTTACGGTTCTGCGGTTTCGAAAAGCAACCATTGTTGACGTGATATTTTACGGTTGTATGTACTACTTGTGCCGTGTTGTGGTTTTTTCTAGAACTTCAGCTCTATGCATACTGTTATTAGCATTTTTGGCAATTCTTGCAACCCTCTTGAGGGGAAAAGCTTTCGATCGATTGCTCATTGCACTGGGAATCGGTGCTTTCATTATTTTGAGTCTGTCGACTTATTATTTTATGTATTCCTATAATCCTTCTGTAGGCTGGATGCGTGAGCTCGATTCTGTTCTTTCGGCAAGACTTGCCTTAATGCATTATTTTACAGTTTCGTTTCCGCCGTTGCCGTTCGGGTTTGATTTCGATGATGCCTTTATTCGATTTGGCAGTTTCAGTACCTTTTTGGTTGATAATGCATATGCGCATATAGTTCTTGAGTCGGGTATCCTTGTGGCTATTCTTATGTATGTTGCATGGCTTGCAACACTTGTGCAAGCTTTTCGTTGCGGCAAGCTAAGCCCGGCTATATTCGGTTTAATCATCTTTTCATTCGTTGCTTTTTGTGAGACCTCTGCTTTCTTTATCTGTATCAACTTTAATTTAATCGGTATTTCCGAGGCTCTTTACTCTATGCAGCGAGAGCATTCAGGTTCGACTTGCAAAGATGAGGTTTTTCATGGCTAGAGACTATTTTGGGATTATCCAGAGGAAGATTCGCGAGCAGACTAATCCTTTATTTGTAAAGAGTCGTCGTCAGCGTTTAAATCGTTGCGATTTTTCTATTATTTCAAATAATTGTTGGGGTGGGTCTGTCTACCGCTATTTTGGACTTCCGTACCAGTCGCCGACGGCAGGTCTTTATTTTTTCGCTTCCGATTACGTTAGGTTCTCCGCGAACCTCAGACACTACCTTGCTTCACCCCTCGAGTTTATCGATGCTCATGAATCATTGCATTGGGACGTTTTGAAGAATCGAGGGGAAGTTGATAAACCGATTGCCTTAATCGATGATATTGAGATTGTTTTTCTTCACTATTCAACAGCGAAGGAGGCTGCTGAAAAGTGGTACAGACGTATTGACCGACTCAATTGGAACAACCTGTTTATCAAGTTTAGCCAGATGAATAGTTGTACCGAGGAAGATCTCCGTAAGTTCGATGAGATCAGTTTTCCCAACAAACTATGTTTCACTGCGACACGTCGACCTGATTTAGAATGTGCTGTCTTTCATCCTGCCTCGGTTAATGAAGGTCAGATACTAAACGATACAGACAGATTCTCGCAAGGTCTTGATCTGTATGATTGGTTAAATCGTGAGCCCGCTTCCTATCCCTTTGGATAAATAATTGATTTGTGAATTGGCTTGGAGTTACTTTGATACCAAAGAAGATTCATTACATATGGTTGGGCGGAAACCCGCTTCCGCCATTAGCAAAAAAGTGCCTTTCTTCCTGGCGTAAATTTATGCCTGATTATGAGATTGTGCGATGGGACGAGTCGAATTTAGACTTTGGCCTCTGTGAGTATGCTTGCGAAGCATATAAAGCTAAAAAGTGGGCATTTGCCAGTGATTACGCTCGGTTTAAGATTCTCTACGAGCAGGGCGGCATATACCTCGATACTGACGTGGAAGTTATTCGTTCGTTGGAGCCCATTCTCGAACGAGGTCCATACATGGGATTCGAGGTTGACTGCAGCGAGACAACTAAAGGAACGGTTGCTTCTGGGCTTGGCCTGGCGGCCAATCCTGGGCTTGGCCTGGCGGCCAATCCTGGGCTTGGCCTGTATAGGGACATCCTTGATTCTTACGAACAGGATCATTTTATCAAAGATGATGGAAGTTACGACCTTACTACAGTCGTTGATAGGGTGACTGATATCCTCCGTGAAAAAGGGCTTCGTGACGTCCCCGGAATTCAAGAAGTCGCTGGCGTGCGTATTTATCCGAGTGAATATTTTTGTCCGAAAGACCCTATAAATTCTCGCTTAATACTTACCGAAAACAGCTATTCAATTCATCATTATGATGGATCTTGGACGACGAGTAAGCAAAGGATCCATAAGAGAATTTCTTATCTAATTGGTCCAAAAGCGACCACTGCTTTAAAAAAACTTGTCGGACGATAGGTGAGGATGTGGCTTACAAAGACCCGGAGACGTTTGGCATTGGCTCAAGTGGGTTCAACGCCATCAGTGTCATCATTCCCGCTTATCAGGCAGAGGAGACCATAGAACGTAGCGTCACTAGTGCACTTTCGATTGGTCCTGCTCTTCGTGAGATTGTTGTAGTTGATGACGGGTCGACTGATGACACGAGTGTAATTGTGGCACGGCTTGCGAATTGCGATGACCGGGTAAGGTTAATTCGTCAGCAAAATAAAGGTCGTTCTGCTGCGCGCAATGTTGGGTTGGCGGCGGCTCATGGTTCTTGGATTATGTTCCTTGATGCCGACGATTATCTGTTCCCGGGTGACTATGAGGTGCTAATTGATGCGGCTGTTATAAATGACCTTGGCCTTATTATTTGCCAGCATTCGTGTTCTGATGCTGGCAAAACGGAGGTACGGGATATGAGAACGTCTCTGTCTGATATATCGGTTGTTTCCGCCGATTCGCTCAAACGGGTTATGGTTGATGGTGGATGGAGCGGCTTTGTGAAGGATGCGGAACGCTATGAATTCAATGCTGCTTGGTCTCGTTTGTACCGGCATGATCTGATTAGTGAGGCCGTCAATCGCTTGGGTACGAATTTTGCGCCTTTTCCTTTGGGGCTTAGGTTTTCGGAAGATCGCCTCTTTAATCTTGAGTATCTTTGGCTGCTCGAGAATGGTAAGGTGGCATTTTTGCCGTTTTGCGCGTATCACTGGGATGTTGACAGGTCCGCTACGTGCGGCGTCGTGCGTCCACAGGACGTTGACTCACTTGTGCGTTACGCGGCTGTTGTCGAGGTCATGCGTGACCGTGGCTTATTTGGAGAGCGAGAGGCTCGACTTCTTTTGGCACGTGAGTTTATGGGACAGTTTAACAGGGCGACTAAGTCGGGCTCGTTGCTTTCGGAAGTTCAGGAGGCGTGGTTCAGAGCTTTCGATGCCGTGTGGCTGCGCGAACACCTTGTGGAGTGTCCCCGGGATAGTTTGGGGATGCACGGTGAGTGGCGTCTTGCTTGGGAACTCCTCTCGAAAGGTAAGTTGCATGCTGCATTCGTGATTTACGGTGCGCTAGCGAGGGTTCGTGTTGCGATTAAACACTGACCCCATTTGTATTTGCCACATGGCCTCCATGTATATTTTTGTTTTAATTAAGATATTGGGTGTGAGATATTGAAATCGGCAATTTTAACAATTCAGAGTGTTAACTATGGAAATAGGCTTCAGAACTATGCCTTGCAGACTGTTTTGGAGCGCTGCGGCAATAGCGTAGAGTCGCTTGGGCGTGAGGCCGGCTTTCGTGGCTCGACAGCTACAAAGTTAAAAACAGTAAAACGTAAGCTAGGCGCATTAGGACATCGTGGTGACAAACTCGGATCCTTTAGGCGCTTCGATATGCAATTCGTTGCCTTTTCGAAGTCAATAGTTTCAAAAGAGTATTCTTCTCCTGGTCTAGCATCTTCTTACGATAACTTTGTCATTGGCTCCGACCAGGTTTGGAATCCCGATTTCGATTTTAATAGTGAGTTGGAATACCTGCCGATGGTCCCTTCAGAGAAGAAAATTGCCTATGCCGCCAGCTTCGGTGTGAGCGAGATCACGGAGAACCGTAAAAAAACTGCCGAGTTGCTTGATGGAATCAAATCCATTTCCGTCCGTGAGGCTGCGGGTGCAAATATTGTTCATGATCTTACTGGTCGCGATGTTCCTGTAGTTCTTGATCCGACATTGTTGCTTGATCCAGCAGACTGGCAAAAGGTCTCTGTCAAACCTGAAAAGGTGGACTGCAGCAGTCCCTACGTGTTCAAATACGTTCTCGGAAACGATATTAATGATGAGCGCATTGCTGCTCTCGCCGCCTCACGAGGTCTCGAGGTCATCGATGTCATGGACGACGCACTTGCCATTGGTCCATCTGAGTTCGTTTGGCTCATCGCCCACAGCGATCTCGTGTGTACCGATTCCTTCCATGCGAGTGTATTTGCGTTGCTGCACCATAGGCCTCTCGCCGTGTATGAACGCGTTAGCGCCGATGCCGACATGTCCTCGCGTTTCGATACGCTTTGCTCCAATTTTGGACTCGTTGGACATCGTTCCTCTGAGGCGGCTTTTGGTGAGGAGGCCATCTTCAGTACTGATTGGGATGGTGTAGAGATGCGTCTCGCTGCGCTTCGTGAGTCCTCGCTTGCTTGGCTTCGGGGCGCGCTAGACGGTGTTGCTCGTGGCTAGCCAGCGCAAGGCCGGCGTTATGCTCGGCTACCTCAATATTGTTGTTAAAAACCTCGTCAATCTGGTCTATACACCCATGCTTCTGGCATTTGTCGGCCAGGCTGATTATGGCGTTTACCAAACGTCTAACTCGTTTGTATTTTCGCTGACGCTTTTGACCTTTGGTTTTTCCGAGGCGTATATTCGCTTCTATACCCAAAGTCGTGCGACTGGGGATGAGTCTGATATCCGCAGACTTAACGGCATGTATCTAATTCTTTACGTTATTGTCAGCGCCATTGCTCTGTTTCTCGGGCTCCTATTTGCAGGTAATGTTGAATTCTTCTTCTCCGGGAGCTTTACGTTCGATCAGGTTGGCCTTGCTGGGCAGCTTATGGGGATTATGGCGTTCAATGTTACGGCCACCCTTTTCTCCACGGTCTTCGACGCCTATATTCTCGCCCATGAGCAGTTTAAGTTTCAGCAGACGCGACAGATGTTTACTTCATTGGCTACGCCCGGTGTGGCATTCGTCCTTCTTAATCTAGGTCTGGGTGCAGTTGGCGTTGCTTTTGCCCAGCTGGGCGTTACTTTGACGTTGCTAGTGCTCAATGCGAGATTTGCCATCTTTAAGCTTGGCATGAGATTTGATGTTCGCCGCTTTGACTTCTCGCTATTTGCTTCTATTGCAGTCTTTAGTGCTTGGATTTTTTCTAATCAGGTCTGTGAACTCATTAATCAGAGTGTGCCAAACATGCTGCTCGGCGCGCTATCGGGTGCAAGCACTGTTGCCGTCTTTGCCGTTTCTTTGCAGATAAGGCAAGTTTTTTATTCGTTATCTACTACCATGTCTAACGTGTTTGTTCCGCTTATCAACCGTATCGTTGCGGAAAGTAACGATAATGACCAGCTAACTTCTCTTATGACGCGTGTCGGCAGATATCAGGCGTTGTTGTTTTGCTACGTCTTTGGCGGTTTTGTCCTATTGGGGCGGTTTTTCATCGTTAAATGGGCTGGAGGGGATTTCTCCGATGCATATTGGCTCATCGTGCTTATGGTTGCGCCGTTGATCATCCCTTTGACTCAAAATACAGGAATCGAGATTCAACGAGCTAAAAATAGGCACAAGGCCAGAAGCGTTGCCTACCTCTGTATGGCGGCCATTAATCTCGGTTTGACTGCGGTGCTAGCTGGGCCTTTTGGCTATTGGGCGCCCGCTATTGGTTATGTGACTTACATATTTCTTGGCTGCGGTGTATTTATGAACTGGTATTACCAACGCTATATCGGGCTTGATATGTTCAAGTTTTGGAAGAGAATCCTTCCGGTTGTGTTTGTCACTGTGCTCGTTGTTGTTGTTTGTCTTGCGGGAACATCCTTGGTGCCAGTATCCAGCTGGCTATCTTTTTTGCTCTGGGGTGCGCTATATAGTTTTGTAATGGTCGTTTGTTTCTGGAAGTTCCTTCTCGATTCCCGAGAGCGCAAAGCCGTCTTTGCGAGATTGCCTTATTTGCATCGCCAATAAAGGAAGGTTGATAATGCAAAATAGATACACCGATGAACGTAATGTTCAAATTCTTGTTTCACTTTTAAAGCAGCATGGCATTAAGCGGGTTATTGCGAGCCCCGGCACTACTAACATTACTTTTGTCGAGTGTCTTCAGGGCGACCCGTTCTTTGAAGTGTTTTCATCCGTTGACGAACGATCTGCTGCTTATATGGCCTGCGGTATGGCCGCGGAGACCGGAGAGCCCGTTGTTCTTTCATGCACGGGAGCTACCGCTTCTCGTAATTACCTGCCCGGTTTGACTGAGGCGTTTTACCGCAAACTTCCCGTTCTGGCCGTTACGTCTACTCAGCATCCTGGCCGTATCGGTCGCAACGTTCCCCAGGTGATGGATCGACGCAGCCCGCTTAACGATGTGTGTGTTTATAGCTTCCAGTCGCGTTCTATCGCATCTGCGGACGATCGTCTTGAGTGCGAACTTTGCACCAATGAGGCTCTTCTGGAGCTCACGCGCCACGGAGGTGGACCGGTTCATATCGATTTAGTCACTACCTATAGTGATGGTTTTTCTGCTGACGGTCTGCCTGTTGCACGCAAAATCGATCGTATCTTCCCGGGCGATGACCTTCCGCCGCTCGAGGGTAAGCGGGTAGAGGTATTTGTTGGCGCCCATCGCCCGTGGAGCGAAAAGTTGGTCGCTGCTGTTGATTCGTTCTGCGCTACGTATGGCGCTGCTGTGCTATGTGATCAAACGAGCAACTATCGTGGCGCTTATCGTGTTCTTGCGGGGCTTGTTTCAAAGCAAGAATGCGGTCAGATTGCCTGCAACCATGCCGATGTGATTGTCTACATCGGTGATATCTCTGGTGCATATCTCAATCTTCCCGCCTGTGAAGTGTGGCGTGTTAACCCTGATGGGCGGATTCGTGAGCCCTTTGGCACCCTGCGCTATGTCTTCGAGATGAACGAGCAAGAGTTCTTTGAGTCTTATGCCGCGAAGACCGATTCGATGGCTACCTTCAACGTTTCTGATGAATGGGACGCTGCTGACGCCTCTCTTCGTGATCGTATGCCGGAACTTCCTTTTTCCAATATCTGGTGCGCTGAGCAGATGGCGTCTGAACTCCCTGAGAATGCGGTGCTACATCTTGGCATTCTTAACACGCTGCGGAGTTGGAACTTCTTTGAGACTCCAAACAGCGTTTCTTGTTTTTGTAACACGGGCGGTTTTGGTATCGATGGCTGCGTTTCCACTTTGATAGGCGCTTCGCTCGTTTCTCCCGAAAAGTTGTTTTTTGGAGTTGTGGGAGACCTTGCGTGCTTCTACGACCTTAACTCCATGGGCAATCGCCATGTCGGGTCAAACCTTCGTATCATGCTGGTCAATAACGGTGTTGGCACCGAGTTCAAAAACTATAGTCATAAGGCTGCACAGTTTGGCGAAGATGCTGATTCCTTTATGGCTGCCCGCGGTCATTTTGGTGCCCAATCTCCCGATCTCATGCATCATTATGCCGAGGATCTAGGTTTTGAATATCTAAGCGCATCAAACAAGGAAGAGTTTTCTTCGGTTGTTGGTCGTTTTACGGATTCTGAGATGCACGACCGTCCACTTCTTTTGGAAGTTTTTACCGATAGCCAAGCCGAGAGCGATGCTCTTAAGGCTGTTTCGCAAATCGAGGTTGATGCAAAGCATGCTGCTAAGGCGGCTATCAAAGGCGCCCTTGGAGACAAAGGCGTCTCGGCAGTCAAAAAATTGCTGGGGAGGTAGACGTTGAAGGCGCTTGTCTTGGGAGGCACGGGGGCCATGGGCTCTCATGTGTGCGAAAAGCTAGCGAATCGTGGTTGGGACATCACTGTTACCACACGGCGACCGAGGGAGTCCGGTAGCCCGCACATCTCTTTTGCTGTCGGCAATGCGCATGATCAGGTATTTTTGGACTGCTTACTTGATTCTAAATGGGACGCCATTGTTGATTTCATGGTTTGGTCGACTGCTGAATTCAGCGAGAGATATAAAAAGCTTCTTTCGGCGGCTGAGCAATACGTTTTTACTTCTTCATATCGCGTTTATGCTGACTCCTCCGTTATTACAGAAGAGTCTCCTCGCTTGCTTGATGCCGTTGACGATGATGAATATCTTGCGACCGATGAGTA
This sequence comes from Collinsella aerofaciens, assembly GCA_008671135.1. Lineage (GTDB taxonomy): Bacteria > Actinomycetota > Coriobacteriia > Coriobacteriales > Coriobacteriaceae > Collinsella > Collinsella aerofaciens_J. The sequence continues at coordinate 2,623 of RQAP01000021.1, read as the reverse complement.
CGCGCTTTCCAAAGCACGTTGCGAAAACCTCCTTTTGGCTGAGCCCGGCTGTAACTGGACAATTATTCGCCCTGCGGTAACTTACGATGGCGCGGTTGGCAGATTGCAGCTTGCGGTCTTGGAATCTGATGAATGGCTCTGGAGGGCCCTTCATCAGATTTCCGTTCCGCTTCCCGCGGCAATGCTTGAGAAGCAATCGACTATGAGTTGGGGCGGCGATGTTGCCGAGATGATTTCTCGTCTCGTTGGTAACTCTATGGCGCTAGGCGAGGTCTTTACTGTCTCTGGATCTGACCATATGACGTGGAGCCAAGTTGCCGATGCGTATCGGGAGGTTTTACCGTCGCTTGAAGTTGTTCCTTGTGAACTTAGTGAGTTTGAACGTCATAGAGGCGGTGTCTATCAGATTCGCTATGACCGTATGTTTAATAGGGTTATTGATAATTCGAAAATCCTATCTGTTACGGGGATGACGCAGGAAGGCTTGAAGGGAATGCGCGAAACATTGCCCGAAGAGCTTGCGCTTTATCTTGCTTCTGAGCCTTCGCTTCCCAGTAGACCGGGATTTCAGGGGAAGCTTGATCGCCTTACCGGAGGCGTCCCGTCTTTTGCCGCCGTTGCAGCGACTTCAGGATTCGTGGGCGCTTCTAAGTACCTGGTAAGAAGGGTGCTTAAGTAAATATCAGGCGGGCCTATCGATTGAGGATTCATCGGTAGGCCCGTTGTCAAATCGTTGGGAATATTTGCTTAAAGAATGTTGTAGGCAAGCTTTTGTTTGGTAAATAGGTCGCTATTTAGGAAATTTTCTATCGCGCAAATGAGTCCATTTGAGTTGATGACATTTGTCCAATAGGCGATTTGGAATTCCGTTGGATTGGAAACGCCTGCGACAATGTTGTAAAGGAGCCTCGCCTGCGCTTCTGGTTTCTTTGCCCTAAATGTGCTTGAGGTAAAGAACTCCTTGATTGCCTTTTCCGATCCACCGTTATTAGCTAGCACGTTTGCCCAATAATCAATTCTCCATTGTCCTGGAGCGGGAGTATCGAGACACTTTTCGTAGAGTAGCCAGGCATAGACAGAGGGTGATTGCGAGCCTTGGCTGTTTTTGTTGCATAGCCCATAGTTCATGCATTGAGATATAAAGAACTTGCTGTTGCTAAACTCGGCAATCGCTCCGTTAACCCCATTTGCTTTGATGTGTTGCGTCCAGTATGCAAGCTGCGCTTCTGTAGGGTTATTGATTCCGGCGACTACTCGATATAGTAAACGAGTAATTTCCACTGCATTCTTTTGCTTTATAACGCTGCTGGTAAAGAACTCCTTTACTGCTCTTTGCGGCCCATCCTCCTGCTTGAGTACGCCTGTCCAGTAACTTATTTGATGCGTTGTTGGCTCTGGCGTGTTAAAGCACTCTGCATATAGCATCCGCGCATAGCCTTCGGGAGTATTTGAATAGTTTGTTTGCGATGGCTCGACCGACTCGGCGTGTTTCGCTTTGAACATATACTTCGCTGTCCAGCTTTTACTCGACGTCATCTCGACCTTTGACGTGGCCGTCAGGTTGGCCTTGTATCCATCGGTCTTCCATTCTCTCTGGTTCATCGCATAGGCAACGATCCCATTTTGAATCCCCGAGATGCTCGGCGGTAAGGATTGATTGTCGGCATCAATAGAAAAGCTCTCTTCCTTGGCATCCAGGTGCTGCTGAATGCGGTCGGCATACTTCTCGGCCCATTCATCGGCCTTGCAGTTTCGCACAAAGTAATTGTTGGACAGATCGGTCGAGCGGTAGGCGTAGTCGTCCTTTTGGTAGTTTGCCGTGTGGTCGGAGTGGGCGATTGCCATGAGCTCGTCGGTCAGGCCAAAGTACAGATGGCGCTGGTCCAGGTCTCCGTACCAGTTGTCGTTGGTGTCGTCCCAGGTTAGGTCCATCTGGCACCATTTGCCGTCGATCTTTACGGCGTTCCAGGTGTGGCCGTTGCCGGTGATGCGGCCGTTTGCGATGCCCGCGGCGTCAAGGAGCTTGGAGTAGATGCGCTGGTAACTCTCGCAGGTGCCCTGGTGGCGCGTGAGGCCGCTTTCGGCCGAGCACCAGTTGAGGCTGTGGTCGTACTCCAGCTGGTCGAGCGTCCAGTCGTGGAGCCAAAGCGCCATGTCGTATTCCGAGCCGTTTGTCTCTTGCCTGCATAGGTCCACGGCGTTGTTGACGATCTGCGTGACGCTTGGGAGGGCGGCGTCGTCTACGGTCACCTCCGCCGTGGTGCGCAGGTAGTAGATCCCCTTGTCGTTTTGGGGGTCGTTTCTGTCGTTATCCATAAAGTAGAAGTAGATGCGGTACGTGCCCGATGCCGTGAAGTCAAAGGTAAAGTCGTGGCCCGTGGTGCCCAGGCTGTAGTAGCTGGCCCATGCCGGGCGTGACGGGTCGCAGGCGCTTTCCTGGCTGCCGCCGTCCCAATAGGTGGGCACGTCCATGCGCGCCTTGGCCTGGGACGAGCCGTTGGCCTGGGTTACGTGGAAGGTCGTCGCGGTGCCCGCGGGGGCGTCGTTCCACGAGACGGTAAAGGTGACGCCGTTTTGGCTTGCGGTGGCGGAGTGGGCGTAGGTGGTTTGTGATGTGGTGGAG
>RQAP01000040.1 GCA_008671135.1 Collinsella aerofaciens | reverse complement strand
GGCCAAGATCATCGATGACGAGATCATGGCATGGCTTTCGTGGGACGCCGCACACCAGCCCATCAAGATCGATATCGATTTGAGCCAGCTGGGGCACATTCGGAGCGCCGCCGCGCAAACGCGCGAAGCGCTTTTGATCGATGAGGAACGCGAGGACGACGCATCCGCAGAAGCCGAGGCAGCGGACTCAGGGCAACCGGAAGCCGAGCCCGTAACCGACGCGATTGTCGAACCGGTCGTGGCACCCATTCGGCAGGACTTGACCGACGAGCCGACCATATCCACCGAACAGTTTGGTGTCGTGGCACCGCTTCTCGCGCCGACGCCCGCGTTCGCAGCTGCTGCGCCCGCTGACGCCACAAACGAACTCGCGCCCGCCGCAGATGCCTTCCTTCGCGCACTGCTCGAGCAAAACGCAGCGCAAGCGACATCGGCAGTGGCGCACTCGGGACAGAGCGAGGACATGCTCGTCGATACCATCAACGAGGCGCTCTTTGACCTGGTGGGCGACACCGTAATTGAATTTAGCGCGGCAGGGCCGCAGATTATTGAGGACTACGAAGCAGACGTGAGAGGATACCTAGACCATGAGTGATACCGCATCCGCAGCACCCCGCGTGCCCAAGCGCGTCGCTGCCGTCATTCTCAACTCGCTCAAGGGCGGCGTGGTCCCGCGCATCGGCCTTCCCTACATTACCGTAGGGCGCGAGGTCGAGATCCGCGCCCTGCTCACCGATCTGAGTCTCATCGCCGACGGTGGTGCGAGCTTCCGCTTTCTGGTCGGTCGTTACGGCGCCGGCAAGAGCTTTTTGCTCCAGACCATCCGCACGCACGCCATGGGTGAGGGATTCGTCGTCGCCGATGCAGACTTATCCCCCGAGCGCCGTCTGCAGGGCGGGCAGGGGCAGGGCCTTGCCACCTACCGCGAGCTCATACGCAATATATCGACCAAGACGCGCCCCGAGGGCGGTGCGCTCAACCTTATTCTTGATCGCTGGGTCGCCTCGTACGCCGACGTCGACGAGTCGGTCGTCAATGCCCAACTGGCCCCGCTCGAGGAAATGGTCCACGGCTTCGACTTCACCCGCATGCTCCGCCGCTATCGCACGGCCGTATCCGAGGGCGACGAAGAAGCCATGAGCCGCGTGACCAAATGGATCCGCGGCGAATACCGTACCAAGAGCGAGGCTCGCGCCGAGCTGGGCTCCTCGACCATCATCAGCGATGACGACTGGTACGACTACGTTAAGCTCATCGCGCGTTTTTTGGTCTGCAGCGGCTACAAGGGTATGTTGGTGCTCATCGACGAGCTCGTGAATCTGTATAAGATTCCCAACGCGATCACGCGCCAGTACAACTACGAGAAGATCCTGACCATGTACAACGACACACTCCAGGGCAAGGCGCAGTACCTGGGCATGATCATGGGCGGCACGCCAACCTCCATCGAAGACCGCCGCCGCGGCGTGTTCTCCTACGAGGCCCTGCGCAGCCGACTCGCTCAAGGCCGCTTTGCACGCGAGGACCTTAAGGACATGCTCGCGCCCATCATCCGTCTGCAGCCACTCACCTACGAGGAGCTGCTGGTGCTGATCGAAAAACTCATGCAAATTCACGCCGGCTACTTTGGCTGGACGCCCACGCTTACCGAGAACGACTTGGTGGACTTCCTCAAGATCGAGTTCGGTCGTGTGGGAGCCGACACACATCTGACGCCGCGTGAAGTCATTCGCGACTTTATCGAGCTGCTCGACATCCTATGCCAGAACCCCGACGCCAACGTAGCCGAGCTGCTGCAAAGCGTCGGCGGCGACGCGCTGGTGCCGGCAGCAGCAACAGGCGACACCGGCACCGCAGGCGGCGACCGTAACTTCGCCGAATTCACCATCTAACCTGCCAAAAAGGGACAGGTTTATTTTGGCAGGTTTTATCTGGGCGAACGTTGAGACTGTAATGCAGCAAGCCGTTGCCAGCCGCGTTGAGAGATTCGTTTTTGAGAGGAGGCCCCGTGAACGCCTTTGACCGCTACGCCCCGTTTATCCAAGACTTCATCTACTCCCACGATTGGGAGAGCCTGCGCTCTATCCAGGTTGCGGCGGCAGACGCCATCTTTAACACACAAGACAATGTGCTCCTAACGGCATCCACAGCTTCCGGCAAAACCGAAGCGGCCTTCTTTCCCATCCTGACCGAGTTTTGGGAGAACCCGCCCGCAAGCGTTGGTGCCCTCTACATTGGCCCCCTCAAGGCACTCATCAATGATCAGTTCGTCCGTCTCAATGACCTGTGCGAAGAGGCCGATATCCCTGTCTGGCACTGGCATGGCGATGTCTCGCAGTCGCACAAGGCTAAGCTCATCAAAAAACCGAACGGCATCTTGCAGATTACGCCCGAGTCACTCGAGGCGCTCTTAATCCATAAGCACATGGCGATCCCGCGCATGTTTTGCGACCTGCGCTATGTGGTCATCGATGAGGTCCACTCGCTCATGCGCGGCGACCGTGGCGGGCAGACGCTCTGCCTTATCGAGCGACTCTCGCGCATGGCCGGCGTGCAGCCCCGCCGCATCGGCCTTTCGGCCACCATCGGTGACCCCGAGCGTACGGGTGCCTTCCTCTCGCAGGGAACAGGACGCGATTGCATCATCCCCCGCTTTGAGGAGCCGCGCCGCGTGTGGCGTATCTCCATGGAGCACTTCTACAACTCGGGTCCCCAGGCGCAACAACGAGGATTCGAGAGCACGGGTCCTCAAGAGGCCGAAGTGCTTGCGTGCGAGCGCATTGAGGCAGCGGCACCCGCGGCACTGCCCGCCGGCGCCCAAGACATGCGTCACAGCGGACAGCTCACACAAGAGGAGCGCCGTCAACGTCGTGAGCGGGCACGGGACAAGGCTACCTCCAGGGATCGCCGCACTTCGTCGGCCCCCGAGGGCGAAGTCGACATCCCCCGAGCACCCGAACAGGCATTACTCAACCCCACCGACACGGCGCCAGACAACGCCGACCCCGGCATGGGCTATATCTTTGAGCACACACGCGGCCGCAAGTGCCTGGTCTTTGCCAACTCGCGCGAGGAGGCAGAGGCCGTGTGCTCCATGCTGCGCAGCTACTGCGAGAGCCGGCACGAGCCCGACCGCTTTCTCATCCACCACGGCAATCTTTCAGCATCGCTGCGCGAGACGGCAGAAGAGCTCATGCGCGATGAGGAGCAGGCACAGACAACCGTCACCACATCTACACTGGAGCTCGGTATCGATATCGGCCGTCTGGAGCGTGCGTTTCAGATCGATGCACCGTTTACCGTCAGCTCCTTTTTGCAGCGAATGGGCCGCACGGGGCGCCGCGATCTTCCGCCCGAGATGTGGTTTGTCATGCGCGAGGAAGAACCCGAGCCGCGCACGATGATGCCCGAGACCATTCCGTGGAAGCTCCTGCAGGGCATCGCGCTCGTACAACTCTATCGCGAGGAAAAGTGGGTCGAGCCGCCCGAGCTCGATCGACTCCCCTACAGCCTGCTCTACCACCAGACTATGTCGACGCTTGCCAGCACCGGCGAACTCACGCCGGCAGAGCTTGCCCAGCGCGTGCTCACACTCAGCTATTTCCATCGCATCTCGGCCGATGACTATCGCGTGTTGCTGCGTCACCTCATTAAGATCGACCATATCCAAGTCACCGAGGGCGGCGGGCTCATCGTGGGTCTCGCGGGCGAGCGCATCATCAACAACTTTAAGTTCTACGCCGTGTTCCAGGAAAACGAGGAGTTCACCGTTCGCAGCGAATCGGCCGAGCTGGGCACGATTGTCAACCCGCCCCCGCCCGGTGAGCGCATTGCCATCGCCGGCCATTGCTGGATTGTCGAGGAAGTGGACTGGAAGCGTCACACCGTCTTTGCCACGCAGGTCAAGGGCCGGGTGCCGGCCTACTTTGGCGACTGCCCCGGCGACATCAATACACACGTACTCGAGCGTATGCGCAAGGCGCTCAACGAGCACGCGGCGTATCCGTACCTGATGGGTAACGCGCGGGCCCGTCTGGCGCAGGCTCGCCATACGGCCGAGATTTCGGGCGCGGGAACTAAGCCGCTCATCAACCTGGGTGGCGACACCTGGGTGCTCTTCCCCTGGCTGGGCAGCTACGCTTTTTTGGCACTCGAGCGTATGCTCAAGATTAAATGTGCCGCGGAGCTGGGCCTTCGCGGACTCGACCCGTCGCGCCCGTACTTTATGCAATTTAAGATGAAGGCCGACGAGGAGACATTCTTTGAGGTGCTCGCCGCCGAGGCCGAGAAGGACTTCGACCCCATCGAGCTCGTCTATCCCGGCGAGGTGCCTTACTTTGACCGCTACGACGAGTTTGTTCCCGAAGAGCTCGTGCGCAAGGGCTTTGCCGAAGGCGTGCTCGACATCGAAGGCATGAAGCAGCGCGTTCTCGACTGGCGCGACCACGCCTAAGACCAATCTTTTTGGCACGGGGTTTGTTAACCAGTCTTTTTGGAACGGGGCTATTTTAGCTACTTAATGTCGTCCAACGATTTCGATGGACCGCAAATAAGATCAATCTCGTATGCAGTAGCCGTCAAAATGGCCCCTCCCCTGCAAAAACAAAAGGTAACCGGAAGAAGACCCCCTGTCTTTACGGGCAAAAAGGGATAGAACAGTAAAGTACACCTGTCGCGTAATGTGCTTAATATTCAGGGATTAGATTTGCTAAGCAGAGCTGCAACCACCAATCGTTGTAATTTTAACGTTACAGGAAAAGCCTAATTCCTTCATAGTGCCAAACCCGCAGAGTAAATTGCCGACTGCAGTACCAAAAAAAACTAAAACCCATCGCGTTCCACGACCTGAGTTTTCAACATATTGTGAATTGCATTAAGGGGAAGTTTCCCGCATCCACGTCTAGTGCAGACGTAGACGGGAAGCCGCAATTATAAGTCACTAGTCTGGGGCAGGATTAAACGGTTCATCCCTGGTAAGATATAGCAATCTTCGCCCGAGACCATTACTATTCCGCAAGCATCGATAAAACGCTGATATTCCTCGGCATTAAGGCCCACCGATTCAAAGCTAACGCGTACACCCGTAGCCATCAAGAAGGCTCGAAACTTCTGGCAGCTCGTCAATCGATACATCAATTCTTGAAGGCATGTATTCCACCAATTTTTAATGAAACAACGGCGGTAATCGCTATCGCCATCGCGCCAATAACACCGAGCGCTATCTGAATGGGATATAACCCCAACACATATCCAAATATGGAGAAAAACATTGCGGAAAAGAGGGCCCTTACCAGAGACGCGGCGGAAAGGATCGTCGCACGGAGATCGTCCGCTATCCCGTCTTGGATTAAGTTTTCCGAAGTGATGTACACCACTTCTGGGAGGAAACAAAGCACCATGCTAAGGCCAAACAAACACAAAGGATTTGAAGCGAACCACGGAAGAATCAAGAAAAGGCCCGCCTCGATTAGCATCGAGCCGAGCATGGTATTTCTTTTCCCGAAACGCGATGAGAAGAAATCTGCCGCAATGTAGGCCGTCGCATTTACTGCATAGGATGCACCGAAAAAGATTCCTATTATGGAGACGGGAGCATGAAACGCGTCGAATACCAACTGATTCAAGTTGTAATAACTCCCGTAGAATCCGTCGAGCATGCTTGTGCCGATTAGGAGAAGCAATATAGCAAAAGCGGATTCTCCAACGCACCAGGTTTCGCGTCTGAAGATCTTGGCTACGTCAAACCTTTCCTCCCCAGAGCTTTCAGAACGGGTCGTTTCCGTCCTCTCAATGGGATACAGAAGGGAAAGCTGCAGAAGATAGAAAACGGAAACGCATACGTAGAGGGCACTCCAAGATACTTGGGCAATGAATGATCCAAGTACGATTGCCACTCCCGTCGCGATTGATTGCGCGGCAAGCAGCCGAGCGTTGATGGTGAGGAAGCGCTCTCCTTGACCGGCATTTCGGGCAATTTCATATAAAAGTGCTTGTTCGGATCCCGATTGAAGGGAGTAGGCGAGTGCCTCAACAAGGGAAAGCGCGACGAGAAAGGGGCCTGAGAGCAACAGCACGCCAGCCGTATGGAAGAAAAGCAGCAGCACGCCCACTTGAATCGAGAACTTCTTTCCAAAGAAATCGCCTATCAGCCCTGTTGGCAGCTCGAGGACGACCGTCGCAATGTTAAACAGGGCTTGATAAAGCGCGATTTCCGTGACAGACATTCCTTTCTCCGCAAGGAAAAGTAGAAACACTCCCCGATTTAAAACAAATCCCGCGAGAACGAAAAAGGCGGAATAGATGTGCAGTTGCGTAGTGGCTTGCTTGTTCATTTGGCACTTCCAATGACATTTTTGGCCTAGCGGGCGGAATCAACCGAAGAAGAAGCGAGTTGGCACCGGGCGTCCAGATGCGTCATGCTGAAAATAGATGAAGCGCATGGTTGACAAAACCATAGAGCCCGTCACAAATTGACTACTCCCAACGCTAGTCGTGGAGTGCAGTGCCGAGGAAGTCGGTGTCGAAGGGCACGGCTTCGGCAAAGGCGTAGTCGCCGTCGCTGGCAATGAGCAGGTAGTTTTCCTCGCCGCCGAACTCCGCGTCGCCGCAGGGAATCACCCAAGCGTGGTCGAACACCTCGAGCGCCGTGGCAGCGCAATCGCGCAGAAACGTCACATCGCTCCCCTCGTTCGCGCTCACGATATTGGCCACATAGATGCCGTCCGGGTTCAAGCTGCCCCGCACCAGACGTAGCGCCTCAACGGTTGCCAGCTCGCGCACGGGCTCGGCACCGCCAAAGCAATCGCTCACGACCACGTCGTAGCGGCGATGCCCCACACTCGTCACGCCCAGATACGATCGCGCCTCGGCGGTAATCACCCGCAGGCGATCACCAACCGTGCGCTCCAGCTCGTCTAGGTAGAACCAGCGGCGCGCCAGGCGCGTAATCTCTCCGTCATACTCGATGACGTCCATGCGCAAGCCCTCGTGCGACATCAGAGCGAACTTAGGATAGGCAAACCCGCCGCCGCCCAGCATGAGCATACGGTCGATACCATGCCCGTAAGCATCACGCATTGCGTCTTCGGCCTCGAACACATCGTCAAATGCGCGATAGTACGCAAAGACGGGCTCCGCCCAACGCTCGCCAACGTAGCTTGCGCTTTGGTAGACGCCGCCTTGCACCAACACGCGAATCTCATCGCCGCCCTCATCGTGCACGCGTTTCACACGCGCCAGCCCATTGCGGGTTCGCGCGACCTGCAGACAGGCAGCACGAACAGCGACAGCGGCCGCACCAAGCGCCGCGGCTCCCAGAGCAACGCCGGCAACGACGCCGGCAGAAACACTCGGCTTGTTCATCTAGAGCTCCTTTTGCAGATAAAGGCCATGGTCATAAAATCCAAGATGGCGATAGTACTCGCGTGTGCCAATCGCGCTAATCACGTTGATACGCGCATAACCCGCATCCCGGGCAATCTCGCACGCACGCTCTACGAGCGAACGTCCCAATCCATGGTGCTGCGCCGCCTGCCCCTGATCACCCACGCGCGCCGCCATGCCATACACGTGCACCTCGCGAATCATCGCCTCGTCCGGTGTCGTCGGCAACTCATCCGCATGCGCGGCAACAAAAGCACGATCGGGCAGAGACAGACGCAAAAAGCCCGCGATCTTGCCCTGCGGCGTCACCCACTGCAAAAAGCGCTCGTGCGTCACCGGCGTCTCGTACGCCACTTCCTCGTCAAGGGTCAGCTCATGCAAGTCGGCGCCCGCCGTGCTAATCTCGCGATAGCGAATCTCACGCACTGTCGCGCCTTCCCCACGAGCCGACAAGCGGTTTTCAACGAGCTGACGCAGGTTGGGCTTCTTGTTGCCCACCATGATGTCGTCGGAGCTAAAGTCGCGGATCATGCGACTGATGCGGCAGAACGCCGGCGTCACCACGATGTCGTCGGCCAACACATCGAGCAGCTCTTCCTCGGTATAGGGACGCCACTCGCCGCGCTCATAGCAGCCCACCAGACGCGAGCCCTCGATGAGCGCGCACGGGTAGACCTTGACCTCGTCGGGCATAAAGGCCCCTTCGGTCATAAAGCGCTCGTAGTCGCGCTTGTCCCCCTCGGGTGTGGCGCCCAATAAGTTGAGCATAAAATGCGCATGGATCTTAAAGCCAAAGAGGCGCGCAAGCGAAAACGCCTGCTCGATCTGAGCCACCGAAATGCGACGCTCGTTGATATCGAGCAAATGCTGGTCGAGGCTCTGGATGCCCATCTGAATCTTGGTGCAGCCCAGACGACGAATGAGCGTGAGCGCCTGTGGCGTCACGGCATCGGGGCGGGTCTCGATAACGAGCCCCACCACGCGATGCTTCGCCGTCTCGTTGATGCGCTGCTGACGCTCAAGCTCCTCCATCGTTTCCGTCTGCCACTCGGCAGCCTCGCCCCATGGCGTACCGGGGCCGTACAGACGACGTACTGCGCGGTTATAGCCACCAACGACAGCATCCACACGCCCCTGCTCGTCGGCAACGCCGCTCGCAAGCTCGGCCTCGTCGGTCGCAATGCCGGCAGCCCGATAGCGCTCGCGGCGCTCTGTTACCACCGGCGGCAGGGCATCGGCGGGAGCGTCATCGAGCAGGCGCCCTGCCTCGGCACGGCTGATGCCCGGACGCGCCAACATGGGGTTTGCCGCCACACCGGCGACGGCATCGTCATTGAGCGCACGGAAAAGCTCCGACATAAACCACGTCTGATAGCCTTCCGGATAGTCGCTCCAGGTACCGCCGAGCACAATGAGCTCTATCTTGTCGGTCGCATGTCCCATCTGCGAAAGCGCAGTCAGACGAGCGCTCACCTGCAGATACGGGTCGAAGCAGTTTTGCTCCGCACGGGCGCACGCCGGCTCGGCGTGCAGATAGCTTTTGGGCATGCGCAGATCGTTGGGGCAAAACAGGCAATCGCCCGAGCATGGCCAGGGCTTGGTAATGACGGTAATGGTCGCCACGCCCGAGGCCGTTCGGCGCGGCTTCATACGCAGGACCTGCAGCAGTTGACGCTCCAGATCGGAATCGACATTCCACGCAGCCCACCGAACCGGCTCCTCACGTTTAACCCGCTGGTAGAACGGCAGCAGACGGCGCTTGGCCAAATCGCGTTTGTCGGCACCCTCACGGCGCGCCTCGGCATGTATCAGTTTGACGAGCGCTTTGTCGTCCACGGTCTCGCCGCGACGCAGAGCCTCGAGTATGTTCAAGATAATCTGTTCCATGTCCCCATTGTAAAGGCAAAGGCGCCGAAGCCCGTCACGGCTCCGGCGCCTCCATCAAAGAGCATGCCTATATGTACCGATCTCCGAAAACCGCATGTCACTCCGGATCAAACGACATGTCGCCCGAACCGACCTCAAAACGATACGTAGCAGACTTATCGCCGTTATCGAATTCAAGATTCAAAATGGTCTCGCCGTCGTAGCCAAGCGGAAGGAAATCGCTCTCAAAGTCGCCGCTGCCCAAGGTGAGGCTCGCCTTAAAGCCCGTCGAGTTCGGAACCGTCATCTCCACATCGCCCGAGCCCACACTCACGTCCATCGACTTCGCGGGGGCCTGGTAGAGCTCGAACGTCACATCGCCCGAACCGACCTCGGCATTCAGGGTATCGGTCACGGTGCCCGTAAACTCAACGTCTCCAGAGTCCAAAGTCAGGTTGAGGTCATGACACGCAATGCCCGCGACCGTCAGGTCACCCGATCCTACATTCGCTGTAATGCCCACCATGTTATCGGCAACTTCGCGCGGCAGTTCGACGGTAACCGTGCGGTCAATGGCGCGCTCGTCATCGCAATCGAACTGGCGAATCTTGAGCGTAGAGCCCTTGATTTCGGCCAGGTTCTGGGTTGCCGCATCGAAGGCAACGGTCCCCGTTGCCACGCGACCGCTTTCAATTACGCGCACTGGCCCGCTGGAGACGTGTTTGACCTCGACCGTGCCCGACGTCACGTCCAAGTCAAGCGATGTGAACGCGTCGGCATCAAAGGTTTCGCTCGAAAGCTGCTGAGGCTGAGCGGAATAGTTACCGCCATCCAAAAGATCGTCCTCGTCAACCGCATCGTCCATACCAGAGAAGCCGGATACAACATCGTCGAGATCCCACGGGCCATCAAAATGAATCAAAGTCCGCGAAGTGCCAAAGACAAGCCCGATGATGAGCACAAACGCTCCGATGCCAACGCCCAAGCGTACCTTGGATTCATGCGAAAGCTTCATCATTCATCACCCTCTTTGGCAATCGGGTCAGCGGTAGTCACGGTAGCCACGTCAGTATCAACCGGAGCGGAAACATCCTGAGCCCTAGCGACCACCGGCGCCGAACCAACCTGAATATCTCCGCGCGCCCAATCGCCATCGAGTGCACGCGCCACCCAGTGATAGATGGGAATCGTAAAGAAGATCAGCGCAGCAAAGGGGCCGGCACCAAACAGGAACATCAGCAAAAAGAACAGCAGCCAACACACGGCCCAATACGGGAACGACTGGAACGGGCCCTTCACCGGAGTCGAGCCAACTGCGCCGCCACTCGTCGCCTGCGCCGTAGCGGCATTAGCGGCCTGTGCACTCCAGCTTGCCGCTTGCGCCGCCTTGGCGGCGGCGTCACTCGCCTGTGTTGCCGCCTCGGTAGCTCGTGCCGCCGCCTCATGGGTGCGTGCGCGCTCTGCCGCCTCGGCCTCGCGCTGACGAGCGCGGTCCTCATTCTCAAACTCGATATCGTCCTCAATCTCATCGCTCGGATTGAGCAGCTCGTCCAGGCTCACGCCATAGAGCCTGGCGAGCGAGATCAGGTTCTCGGTATCGGGCGAGCTCTCCGCGCGCTCCCATTTACTGACTGCTTGGCGCGACAGTCCCAGCTTTCGTGCCAGCCCTTCTTGGCTAAAGCCTTTGCTTCGGCGAAGGTCGGCGAGCCGCTGCGCAGTTTCTACATTCATGGTTCCTCCTATGTGATGCCAGCCGTGCCGCCGGACCGTTTTTGTTCTTAAGGCGCCTTGCACAGTTAAAAATCTATCCGCCACCGCCAAAAGCATGCCACCTATTCTAGTGAGATTTTTGACAACCGGCGGTTGCGGGCACATATGAGCTGCGGAAATGTGTCCAAACAAAGCAATGACCCACGGCTCGGTTGTCCCCGTTGCGGCGTTAACGGTAGTATGGTCGTACTGTTTATTCCGCACCGCCAACGGAGGGAGTTCCGCGCCGTGAACCGCGATTTCGCCTCATCGCTCATCCAGCTCAACAATACGTTCTATCGCGAGCACTCCGCTTCCTTTTCCGATACGCGCCAGGCCCCGTGGCCCGGCTGGGTGCGCACCATGGACATCGCGCTCGGGCAGCTCAACGCCGCCACGATCGAGCATCCCGTCCGCGTCTTCGATCTTGCCTGCGGCAATATGCGATTCGAGAACTTTGCCGCCGGCGGCGCACTTGCCGCCAAGGGCGTCGACGGCGCAAACCCCTCGGCAGATGCCAGCTGCCCGTTTGAGTTCTATGGTGTCGACTCGTGCCAAGACCTGGCTATCGATGCACATGGCCACGCGCTTCGCATTCCCAACCTGCACTTCCAGGAACTCGACGTGCTCGACGCCCTCATGAAGCTCAACCCCGCCGAGACGCCCGACGTGCTTTTCGACGCCCCGCTCGCCGACATCTCGGTCTGCTTTGGCTTTATGCACCACGTGCCGTCGTGCGAGTACCGCGTACGCGTACTCGACGCCTTGGTGCGGCAGACGCGCCCGGGCGGCATCATCGCCATCAGCTTTTGGGAGTTTATGAACGACGAGCGCATGGCGCGCAAGGCCGTTCGAGCCGAAGCCCGCGCCGAGCTCACCCCGCCGTTTGAGGGTTACGATTCCGCGCAGTTTGAAGCCGGCGACCACCTCATCGGCTGGCAAAACGACCGCCACGCCTACCGCTATTGCCATCACTTTGACGATCAGCAGATCACCGACCTGGTGCGCGGCGTCCGTACGTTCTACAAGAGCGGCGAGGTCCCCGTGCGCGAGCTTGAGCGCTTCCATGCCGACGGTCGTAGCGGCGAGCTCAACCGCTATGTGATTCTCAAGCGCCTGTAGGCACCGACGACTCGCCGCCGAGCCGCACCACATCTTTCGGGCAATCTATGCCCGCCCTTTTCAACCCATTGACGGAACGCGCGGCCATGCGTTTCGCATTTATGACCAAGGAGCCTCATGGGAGCCGTCCACGTTCGCACGCCTAAGAACTTTGTGCTCGAGGAGCGCCTGGAGCGCTACGCCGATGCGATCGAGACGAACCCCGAGGCTTATGCCGGAGATTGGCGCGAGGCTTGCGCGCCAGCTGGCAGCAAGCCCTTCGAACACCTTCACCTGGATCTTGGCTGTGGCAAGGGAACCTATCTGGTCGAGCGCGCCCACCGCGAGCCCGACACCCTCTTTATCGGCATGGACCAGGAGCCCATCTGCATCGCCTATGCCGCGCAGAAAATCTGCGAACAGGGGCTATCCAACGCACTCGTCCTGCCCCGAGGCGCCGCATCGCTGCCACAGCTGTTTGCCGCAGGCGAGCTCGATGCCATCACCATTAACTTTCCCACGCCGCAGCCCAAGGCCAAGTACGCTAAAAAACGACTCGTCCATGTCGACCATCTGATGCTCTACCGCCCGCTCTTTTCAGCCGGCGCTACCGTCACGCTGCGCACCGATAGCAAGCCGTTGCGCGATTACGCCCTGGGACAGTTTGCCGCGGCCGGCTACAATACGCTTTGGGTAAGCGACGACGTCCGCCGCGACCATCCCGAGCACCCCGAGACCGAATATGAATGCCGCACGCGCGAGATGGGTGCCGCCGTCTATGGCATTTGCGCCACACCCGGCGCGCAGCCCAGCGATGAACAGCTCGCGGCGGGCCGCGCGCAGGAGCAAAGCCTTGCCTGCTACCTGCCCGAAAACCTCGATGCGCTCACCTATGTACCTCTGGGCATGGAAGAGGCCGTCGAGAACTTTAGAAACCGCGCCCGCAAAAGCAAGAAGCGCCTGCCGCAGGAGTCCTAGGGGCTTCTGATGGTCGCGGCGTCGGCAAACAAGTGAAAATAGGCGTCAGCGAACGACCCTCAAACCTAAGTGAGTAGACTTTTTTGCAATAGCCAAGCACAACCCGCATAACGAAAACTAAAACCGCAGGTAGAGCTCTTGCGCAAAAGCCATGTGCTCGCGATATTGCAAAAAGTCTACTCACTTAGCTGGCAACTGCACCAAACGGCTGGGCAGAACGCCCATTTCCTGCATTTTCTCGCGCGCTGGCACCCCGCGCCGCTGCTACGCCATAATAGTTGGCGGACAAACGGCGAGAGAAAGCAACCACATGGCACAGACCACGACAGATACTTCCGCCAGCACCGTTTCTGGCGCCGGCGCCGCCAGCTCGTTCTCGGGCGGCACGGGAACCGAAGCCGAATTCGGCTCGCTCGGCGCGCTCTCCCCCACCTGGTGGGAGCCCGAGGATGGTAGCGAGCCCGAACCATGGCTCACGCCCGATCAGGCCTTCGAACGCTTCTTTGAATGGACAAGCGACCGCGGTATTGAGCTGTGGGACCACCAGGAAGAGGCCCTCATGGATCTAGCCGCCGGTGACCATGTCATTTTGGGAACACCGACCGGATCGGGCAAGTCGCTTGTCGCGCTAGGCATGCTCTTTATGGGCATGGCACAGGGCAAGCGCTGTTATTACACGGCCCCCATCAAGGCTCTGGTCAGCGAAAAGTTTTTCTCCCTTGTGCAGGTGCTCGGCCGCGATAACGTCGGCATGATCACCGGCGACACGCATATCAACACCAAGGCGCCCGGCATCTGCTGCACGGCAGAAATCCTTGCCAACGATGCACTGCGCGAGGGCGAGGGCGCCGACGTGGGCTGCGTCGCCATGGACGAGTTCCACTATTTTGCCGACCCCGACCGCGGCTGGGCCTGGCAGGTGCCACTGCTCACCCTGCCTCACACGCAATTCATGCTCATGAGCGCCACGCTCGGCGATGTCACTGCCATCGCCGCCTCACTCGAGGAACACACCGGCGCTACCTGCGACTTGGTCGTCGATGCCCCACGCCCCGTGCCGCTGAGCTACGACTACGTGACGACCTCCCTCGAGGGCACCGTCGAGCTCGCGATGCGCGGCGGAGAGGCCCCGCTCTATATCGTGCACTTTAGCCAGGATGCCGCCCTTGCGACGGCACAGTCGCTCGCCAACTTTGGCATTGCCAGCAAGGAGCAGCGCGAGGCCATCAAGGAGGCGGCCAAGGGCACGAGCTTCTCGACGGCCTTCGGCAAGATCCTCAAGCGTTTGCTTGGCTGCGGCGTCGGCGTGCACCACGCCGGTATGCTGCCGCGTTATCGTCTGCTGGTCGAGCGTTTGGCGCAGCAGGGCCTGCTGCCCGTCATCTGCGGCACCGATACGCTCGGCGTCGGCATCAACGTACCCATCCACACCGTGGTGCTCACCGCGCTCACCAAGTTCGACGGCTACAAGATGCGTCGCCTGCGCGCCCGCGAGTTCCATCAGATTGCCGGTCGCGCCGGCCGCTCGGGCTTCGATACCGAGGGCATGGTCATCGCCGAGGCCCCGGAGCACGAGATCGAGAACGCCAAACTCATGGCCAAGGCGGGCGACGACCCCAAGAAGCTCCGCAAGATTAAAAAGAAGAAGGCCCCCGAGGGCTTTGTCACCTGGAACAAGCAGACCTTTGAGCGCCTGATCGAGACGCAGCCCGAGACGCTCAAGCCGCGCCTTCGCATCACGCACTCCATGGTGATTAGCGTGGTCGAGCAGGGCGGCGATGCCCGAGCCCGCGTACACGACCTCATCGAAACAAGCCTGCAGACCCCTGAGGAAAAGGCAAAGCTCGAGGTTCGTGCCGACGAGATCTTCGCCACGCTCATCGATTCCGGCGTCGTCGTTCGCACCGAGGTGCCGCCCGCGCCCGACGCCCCGACTGACGCCGCGCCAGACATCGACTATGCACTGACGGTCGATCTGCCCGAGGACTTTGCGCTCGACCAGCCGCTCTCGCCGTTTTTGCTTGCCGCGCTGGAGCTGCTCGACCCCGAGAGTGAGACCTATACCATGGATCTGATCTCGATGGTCGAGGCAACGCTCGAGGACCCCAAGCAGGTATTGCGCGCGCAGGAGCGCGCCGCGCGCGACCGCGCGATGGCCGAAATGAAGGCTGACGGCGTCGAATATGAGGAACGCCTGGAGCGCATCCAGGATGTCACCTACGAAAAGCCGCTCGAGGACTTGCTCGATGCCGCCTTCGACAAGTACTGCCAAGAAGTACCTTGGGCCAACGACTACCAGCTCTCGCCCAAGAGCGTCCTGCGCGACATGCTGGAGAGCGCGAGCGACTTTAAGGGCTATATCCAAAAGCTCGGCATCGCCCGCTCCGAGGGCATTTTGCTGCGTTACCTGGCAGAGGCCTACCGTTCACTCGACCGCACCGTGCCCATCGAGAAGCGCGACGAGCGCCTGCGCGACATTATCTCGTGGCTGGGCTTTGTGGTGCGCTCGGTGGACTCGAGCCTGGTGGATGAGTGGGAGAACGCCGGCAACCCGGCAGCCCTCGATGCTGCGCCGCCGCAGGGCATCGACGAGGTCGTGGCGGACCGTCGCGGCTGCACGCTATTGGTGCGCAACGCGCTCTTCCGCCGCGTGACCCTTGCCGCCCGCGAGCACGTTCGCGACCTGGGCGAGCTCGACGACGACTGGGGCATGAGCGAGATCCGCTGGCAAAAAGCACTCGACGCTTACCACGAGCAGCACGAGGAAATCCTCACCGACGGAGATGCCCGCAGCGCCGCGATGTTTTCCATTGACGAGTCCGACGAGAAGACCGCGCACGTATGGCACGTGCACCAGATCTTTGCCGACGAGGATGGCGACCACGATTTTGGCATCATGGGCGATGTCGATCTGGACGCCACGCAAGACGGCGGCGAGGTCATCTTCAAAAACTACCGCGTCGGCTTTATCGAGGACCTGCTCGAGGACTAGCCGAACATACTGGAACGAAACGAAGCGGGGCCGCTGGCAATATAGCCAGCGGCCCCGCTTTTGCGCTATACGCTATGCCTTACTCGGCACCCTCGACCTCATACGAATCCGCCTCGGCTGGCTCATCGTTTGTCTCTGTCGCAGCCCCGCGCGCCTCGTCAAACGCGGCCTTCATGGTCTTGTTGCCCCACGTGAGCTTGCGAATGGTAAGATCGTCCGCCTTCTTGTTGGCTAGGCGCAGATTGTTCTCGGAGGACAGCAACGCCTCCTTGGTTTTCTGCAGGTGGCTAATCGTCTTATCGATCTCATCGATCGCCGTTTGGAACTTGCGGCTCGCGATCTCGTAGTTGCGGCCGAAATCATTCTTGAACTTTTCCATCTTGGCTTCGAAGTTCGTGACGTCGATATTCTGCTGCTTGTACTCCGCCAGCTCCTGCTTATAGCGCAGCGAACCCATGGCGGCGTTGCGCAGCAGCGTGATCATGGGAATGAAGAACTGCGGGCGGATCACGTACATCTTCTCATAGCGGTAACTCACGTCGACTATCCCTGCGTTATAGAGCTCGCTTTCGGGCTCGAGCAGTGTGCAGAGCACCGCGTACTCACAGCCTTTCTGGCGACGATCGTGATCGAGTTTCTTAAAGAAGTCCTCGTTTTTGTGCTTGGTCGCGGTCTCGTCGTTCTCGTTTTTCATCTCGAACATAATCGAAATGACCTCGTTACCGCTTGCGTCGCACTCGCGGAAGATAAAGTCGCCCTTGGTGCCCTCGGACGCATCGTTATCCTTCTCGAAGTACGCGTTAGGAAACGCCGTCATGCGCAGACGGTTGAACTCGGTCTCGCAGTGCTGCTCGAGCGACTCGCCCACCATCTTGGTGGACAGGCGGACCTTCATGTCCTTAAGGCGCTCAATCTCTTCGTCCTTGTAGCGAATCAGGTCATCGCTCGCGCGCTTGGCCTGCGCAAGCTCGAGCTCGTGTGCCGCCTTGACCTGTTCCTCGCGAGAATCGCGCACCGCCAGCTCGCTCGTCAGTTTGGCACGCGCCTCATCGCGCTCTCGCTCCGCCGCGGCGACCGCCTCTGACAGGTTCATTTTTGCCATCAGTTCCTGCTCGCGCAGCTGGGCACGCAGGCCCTCGGCCTCTTGCTCGGACTGAGCCTTTGCGGCGGAAAACTTCTCTTGCACCTTCGCGCGATAGTCAGCAAGCGCGCGCTCGGCCTCGCTGCGAGCGGCATCGAGCTCACGCTGCGACTCTGCCGCGGCAGCGGCAAGCGCCATCTCCTGGGCCTTGTCCGCCGCGGCAAGCCTGGCCTGCAGCTCGGCAATCTGAGCGTCGCGTGCAGCTAAATCGTTTTGAGCAGCGTTGCGCGCCGCCGACTCGGCAAGCTTTGCTTCGTCATCTTTGCGCCCAAGCTGCGCACGCAGGCTATCAATCTCACGCTGGAGTTCGGCATTCTCTTTTTGAGCATTGGCTCGTGCCTCAACCGCCGCGCGCTGGCTTGCACTCTCGCGCTCTGCGGCAGCGCCCTCGAGCTTAGCGCGCAGCTCGGCAAGCTCAGCATCGCGCTTGGCAACCTCTTGCGCCAGTTTCTGATCCGCAGTGTTCTTCTGCTCGACAAGCTGGGCATTGCGCTGAGACTTTGCCTGTTGCAAGGCAGCCGTCGAACGCGAGCGCTCAAGCTCCAGCGCCTGCTCACCCTCACGCTGGACTGCCTTCACACGCTCATCCAGGTCGCGCGAGAACTCGGCATCGCGCACCTGCTTGACGATATCCGCATAGCCGGATGCATCGACCTTAAAAACTTCGCCGCAATGCGGGCACTTGATCTCGTTCATAGCAGCTCCTCGATGGACGCAAATATCAACCGGCTACACTCTACCGCGCCGCGCGGACAAAAAAGGCGCCGCCGCCATAATGGCAACGGCGCCAGAACCACCACAAAGGTGCCTGTCCCCTTTGTGGTGGCTCTGGCGCCCTATAACCCAAAGAAGCTAAGAATCTGATCGCGGCTTACGGGCTTGTACTCGTTGGCATCGAGACCGACATCGTAGCGAAAGATAGGGCGCTCGCGATCGCGGTTGCGTGCGTTGGCGCGGTCACCTCTGCTGTGGATATGCCCATGCAGCATAATGGCGCCACGTGCCTTGCCGTTCCAGCTGAGCATGGGGTAGTGGCTCATAACCAGACGATGGCCCTTGGCATAGCCGGGAGCAATCTCCAGGTAATCGCGCACGTCTTCCCAAATCCGCGGTACGTCGGAATCTTCCCAGTCGCCGTCATGGTTACCGCGGATGAGCGTCACGTTCTGGCATTCGATACGCTCGCGCAGGCGCACCGCCTCCGCCAGGGGCAAACGATAGGTAAAGTCACCCAGAATATAGAGGCGGTCGTCCGCAGCCACGCACTCATTGATGGCATCGATGACCTTGCGGTTCATCTCCTCGACCGAGCCAAACGGCCGGTCCATGTCGTGCAAGATATTCGTATCGCCCAGGTGCAAGTCGGCGGTAAACCACATCATCGTCTGTGTCCTCATTTCGCAACGTGTTCAACTCGTGCTAAGTATACAGACGCAGCGATGCGGCGGTTATCCAAAGAGCCCGCCGAACAGTCCGCGGCGGCGCTTGTCTTGCTTTTTCGAAGCGTCACCCTAAGTTTTCTTGTCCCGCCGTTTCTTACGGTCCTGTTCCAGATCATCGTCGTCGAGCAGCAGATCCCACTCAAACGGATCATCCGTCAAATCGAACAGGTCATCGTCGTCAAACATGGCCGCCTCCATTGCCGACTAGCGGGCATCCACCACATAGAGGCCAACGCGCACCTGGTGCCACGGGCTGCGCTCGGGGGCAACCTGTTGCACGCGGGCCTCAAATACGTCCTCGTGGCCGTAATACATCATCAAGGACAGCGGGCCGACCTCGTTTCCCGGAACGTAGCCAAGTTTGGTCTTGCCATAGTAGATCGCAACTGCCTCGGGGTCATGGGGATTATCGCGCTCGGCACACAGCGTCAGCTTATCGCCCGCTTTAAGATCGCCCAGAACCAAGGCGCCATCGGCATACTGAAATCCTGCAATGTGAAATGACAGAAGAACACGCGAAGGCTCGTACATAGCAACTCCCATAACGGCCGGATAAACCGGCGTTTAACCTTATTGAGAAGTCTACGAACTCGCGCGGACACAAATTCGCCCCACCCGCGCCTTTTCGACCGTTTGTCGCTACGCTATCTGATTCTAATGCACAAACATGCGCACGAACTTGTGCTTCCAGCTTGCGTAAGGAGCGTAGCGGAATGGCACGTCCAGCCACGTTGCCTTGTTCACGATGCTCTTCTTGTGGCTAAACGTATCGAAGCTCTCGCGTCCATGGTACTGCCCCATACCGCTCGCGCCCATGCCGCCAAAGCCCATATGGCTCGTAGCCAAGTGCATGATCGTGTCGTTGACACAGCCGCCGCCAAAGGGCACGTAGCGCACAAAGCGTTGCTGAACCGAACGGTCCTGGCTAAAGATATACAGGGCCAGCGGCGTCGGACGATCCGTAATAAACGTCTCGGCCTCGTCTAGGCTCTCAAACGTCAGCACCGGCAAGATGGGACCGAAGATCTCCTCCTGCATCACGGCGTCATCGGGGGTCACGCCGTCTAGGATCGTCGGCTCAATCTTGAGCGACGACTCGCGCGCCGTGCCTCCCAGCACGACCTTATCGGGATCGATCAGCCCGCGCACACGCGCAAAATGCTTGGCGTTGACGATATGCCCGTAGTCCTCGTTATCGAGCGGATGCTCGCCAAACATACGGCGGGCCTCTTCCCTGATGAGGTCCAGCAGCTCGTCGTGCACGCGCGCATCGACCAGCAGGTAGTCGGGCGCCACGCAGGTCTGCCCCACGTTGAGCCATTTACCAAAGGCGATACGCCGCGCCGCAACCTTCAAGTTTGCCGTCGCATCCACGATGCAGGGGCTCTTGCCGCCCAGCTCAAGCGTCACGGGCGTGAGGTTTTTACTCGCGCGCTCCATGACGAGCTTGCCGACCGGAACGCTACCGGTAAAGAAGATCTTGTCCCAGCACTCATCGAGCAACGCTTCGTTCTCGGCGCGCCCGCCCTCGACAACCGTCACCAGGCGCGGATCAAATGCCTCTTCACAGATTTGCTTGAGCACCGCGCTCGATGCCGGAGCATAGGCACTCGGCTTGATGACCACGGTATTGCCCGCGGCAAGGGCGCCGGCGAGCGGCTCGAGTGTTAGCAAAAACGGGTAGTTCCACGGAGCCATGATGAGCGTGACGCCATAGGGCACGGCTTGCGTTTTGCACGCGCTCACGGCGTTGGCAAGGTCACACGGACGCAGGCGCGGACGACTCCATCGAGCCACGTGAGCGATCTGATGACGAATCTCGGAAAGCGACGTGCCGATCTCGCACATATATGCCTCGTCATGCGACTTTCCCAAATCGGTCTTGAGTGCATGGGCAATATCGGCCTCGTGCGCCCGTACCGCATCGCGTAAACTCACGAGCGCGCGACGTCGGGCATCAACATCAAACGTAGCGTGCGTTTTAAAGTAAGTGCGCTGATCGCCGACGATGCGCGCAATTTCCTCGGTGTTCATGGCACCCTCCTAGTTCTCGTCCTCAAACATACCACCCGCGACGACCTCGTACATACGCTCGAGCTCCAAGCGGTCCATCAAAAGCGGAACGGGGTACAGCGGATTGGCCTCGGCATCGGCATGCGCCGCCATCTCGGGAATGTCGGAGCGGCGAATGCCCGAGACATATTTGGGGATTCCCAGGATCTCGTTCATGCGGTCGACCCAATCGAAAAAGGCCTCGGCCGCAAGACTGTCCTGCGCGGTAGCCGGCGCAATGCCCGCCATGCGAGCAAGATCGGCAAGCTTGGGGGCGGCGGCGTCACCATAAGCGCGAAGCATGTGCGGCAGGATGATCGCGTTGGCCAAACCGTGCGGAATTCCGTATCGGCCGCCCAGACTGTGCGCGATGGCATGCACATATCCGACATAGGAGCGGGTAAACGCAACGCCCGCCTTATACGCCGCCGAAAGCATATTGCGACGAGCGCGCATGTCGTCACCATGCTCATAGGCCTCGAGCAAATTGTCGTGGATAAGCTGCACCGCCTGTCGCGCCATCTTGCGCGTATAGGGCGTGGTGCTTCGCCCGATAAAGGCCTCAACGGCATGCGTCAGGGCGTCCATGCCCGTCTGCCCCGTAATGGAAGCGGGCAAGCCGCACGTAAACTCGGGGTCGTGGACTGCAAAACGCGGGATGAGCACAAAGTCGTTAATGGGGTATTTGTAGTGCGTCTCGTCATCGGTGATAACCGCCGCGAGCGTGACTTCGCTTCCCGTACCGGCGGTAGTGGGAACCGCAATAAGCAGCGGCAGGAGACGATGAATCCGCAGTAGGCCGCGCATCTTGTTGATGGGCTTGTTTGGCTGCGCAATGCGTGCGCCCACGCCCTTGGCACAGTCCATGGCCGAGCCACCGCCAAAGCCGATAATGGCCTGGCAGGCGCTCTCTCGATACAGGGACGCCGCTTCTTCCACGTTTGAAACCGTGGGGTTTGCACGCGTTTCGGCATAGACCGTAACGCCAATCCCCCTGCATGCGAGCGCCGTCTCGAGCGGTGCCGTGAGCCCCAGACGGGCAATGCCGGGATCCGTCACGATAAGGACCTTCTGGATCGAGCGCTTTTGAAGCACCGCGGGCACATCCTCGGCATGCTCTAAAATGCGCGGCTCGGTATAGGGCAGGATCGGCAATGCAATGCGAAAAACCGTCTGATATGTTCGGCACCAGGCACGACGGGCTAGATGCATAAAGGAAACTCCTTCATTTGTTGATAGGTCAACATTTGCTCGCCCGATTGTACTCAGCGGCGGTCAAAGACGGCCTGCCAATCGTTAATCAATCAACATCTTCATATCTCAAAATTGTTTTATTAAAAATCATTCCTAATAGGCTTCACATTTGGTTGCATTTATGGATAATAGAACTCGTCAAGACGCACGTCCGGAGAGGGCCCTTACGGGACCGGACGAGCGCACAATCGCCATAGATCGAAAGGATCGAATCATGAAGTTTGTTTGCCCCGTTTGCGGTTATGTGGAAGAGTTCGACGGCGACCAGCTGCCCGAGGACTTCAAGTGCCCCCAGTGCGGCGTTCCCGGTTCTCGCTTCCTGAAGCAGGAGGAGGGTCAGCTCGAGTGGGCTGCCGAGCACGTCGTGGGCGTCGCCAAGATGGAGGGCGTCTCCGAGGACATCGTTGCCGACCTGCGCGCCAACTTTGAGGGCGAGTGCTCCGAGGTCGGTATGTACCTGGCCATGGCGCGCGTCGCTCATCGCGAGGGCTATCCCGAGATCGGCCTGTACTGGGAGAAGGCTGCCCACGAGGAGGCCGAGCACGCTGCCAAGTTCGCTGAGCTCCTGGGCGAGGTCGTGACCGACTCCACCAAGAAGAACCTCGAGATGCGCGTTGAGGCCGAGAACGGCGCCACCGCCGGCAAGACCGATCTTGCTAAGCGCGCCAAGGCCGCTGGCCTCGATGCCATCCACGACACCGTGCACGAGATGGCTCGCGACGAGGCTCGCCACGGCAAGGCTTTCGCCGGCCTGCTCAGGCGCTACTTCGGCTAAGCCAGCAACCTGAGACATAACCTCTAGCTCGATGAGGCCCGGACCGCATGGTTCGGGCCTTTTTCGTGCCTCACAAACTTGTTAACTACCTGAAATAGGACCGCCTTCGGCATCGGCTTCTCGTCAAAAACTAAGTGAGTAGACTTTTTGGAACTTGCCGAGCAGACCATCCATATCACTTTATAAAGCCGCAGGTAAATGCCTTGTTGCAAAACGACCTAGTCGCCAAAGTGCCAAAAGTCTACTCACTTAGATTCGCAGCCGTCCACGATCGAGCCATTTTGTGTCTAGCGGGCATCTTTCCGTCGATTACTCCCAATTTTGTCCAGTCAACGAATAGTTCAGACCTGAGTAATGTCTCAGCCCTTTGCTCATCTGAGCTTTTATCACGATATTCAGCATCGAGCATCCTGCATATGGCCTTAACGATCGCGCGGAATCTATCCTCATCCGATATCTGTCTGTGTGTCAGGAGAAGCACATCGTAGCCCATGGCCTGAAGGGCCGTCATGCGGTCAGCGTCACGCAAGCCATCCCCTGCGCGTCCGTGCGAGGCCTTTCCCTGACATTCAATGGCCACCTGTCGCCTACCGTCCGGCGAAGAAAGAAGTAGGTCGATATATACACGGGACTTTCCCACAATCGCTCGAGCACTTGTGCTTAGCATCACTTCAACATTAAGCTCTATGTCGCAAAAACCTTCGCCTCCCAGGGATCGCGGCAGCGCAAGTAGCAAATACGCCTCGACCTCAAAAGGCGACGCGGCACCCAATGGAACGAGTTGCGACACCGTCCTAAATCTATTGCCGTAACGTATCCCGCAAACATCTGAACAAAAACGGTCAAGGTCTCCGCCCAAAACCAAAGCGTCTCGACGCCATAAATTTGAGGCGGTGCCGTCCTCGGACGGGCAGCGCACCCAACCGAACGTTGTCGAGATCGCGCCCGAATCAATTGCACGCGAAAACTCCGCCTCAAGTGCCGCAGGCAGAGCGCACACCGCAAA
Source organism: Collinsella aerofaciens (assembly GCA_008671135.1). Taxonomy (GTDB): domain Bacteria; phylum Actinomycetota; class Coriobacteriia; order Coriobacteriales; family Coriobacteriaceae; genus Collinsella; species Collinsella aerofaciens_J. The sequence continues at coordinate 4,549 of RQAP01000040.1, read as the reverse complement.
CAAGCCACACATCTCCGCCAATACCAAAAGAAGCTGAAGATCCGTCAGATGCCGCGACATGATGAATACCGTCAGTAGAGGAGACGTAATCAAAAACCCATGCTCCGTTTCCAGTACGGATTCCCTGGGAAGCTCACCAAGAAACAGCCGCTGCCTAATGCTGGCAGGACAAGTCCGTTTGTTTCTCGTCTGAACCAATGTATACAACGGAAAACCGAGCGCGACCGCAGCCGTCGGGTTGCGGGCGAGATCATATCGCTGCCGGTCTTCTTCCGGTCGTGGAAGCGGCGGACACAGAGCGCGGACCTGAGGGGGCAAACGCCAGTACCTAAAAGCCGATATGTCACAAAGTAGATCTTTCGTAGGCACAGGAAAACACGAATTTCAACCCAGTCAGTCACGCATTGGCGCGAACGCGCCAAAAATGGTGCCGAACGGACTGCCAAGTTTTCAACAGCTCTCCCCAACTGGCCAAAAGCTTGCCGAGAGCTGGACGAAGTTCTGTTGAAAACCCCATTTTTTTCTCATGCAGAAGCTTTGCGCGACAAGTGAGTAGACTTTTTTGAACATCCCGAGCAGGCCGGTCATCCTGCTTTTCAAAACCGAAGGTAGATAGCTTGTTACAAAACTGCCTGGTCGCCAAAGTGCTAAAAGTCTACTCACTTAGGTTGCAGAGTGCTCCCATTAGCTGCGATTCCAAGGTATTTAGGGCTTTTGGACTCAAATAGTCATACTGAACAAGAATTTGACTTGAGTTTTCAGGGACAGATGCGCCATCGGCACACCAATAACAGTCACTGATATCGATAAACGGGATACTCGAGCGCGTGAGGGCCCGTGCAAAAGTGCTTCCGCCCGTTCTACGCTCCGCAACCACGATACAGTAAAGGCCCGCGTCTGCATGCTCGATCGAGACTTCCCCTGCCGGAAATGCCTTCCGTACAAGCGCCACTAGGCCATCACGCGCCTCGCGGGCACGAACGCGCACGCGGTTCACATGACGCTCGTAATCACCCGATTCCAGCAAGCGAGCCAATGCAACTTGATCTATGGAGCTAACCGACGAGGCGTAAAAACCAAGGTCGCGCCTAAACCGCTCCATCAGCTCGTCGGGCAACACCATGTACGCTAGGCGCAACGCCGAAGACAGGCTCTTCGAAAACGTGTTGGTGTATATAACCGACTGGGCGGCATCGATCGACGCGAGCGCGGGAATCGGCTTCCCGGCAAGGCGAAACTCACAATCAAAGTCATCTTCGATGAGATACCGACCTGGTCGCTCGGCGGCCCAGCTCAGAAGCGCATAGCGACGCGCAATGCTCGTCACAAGGCCGGTTGGATATTGGTGAGACGGCATCAGGTGAAGTACATCGGTCCCGGTTTTCTGCAGAGCGCTCAAGTCCACCCCCTCATCATCCAACGGGATATGTCGAACTTTGCAGCCCATAGCCTGATAAATGCGCGTCAGACGTAAATAGCCCGGGTCCTCAACGGCATACACCTTGTCAGCGCCAAGCAACTGAACCAACATGGTATCGAGCAGCTGAGCGCCCGCGCCGATAACAATGTTATTGGGGTCGACATTCATACCCCTCGTCCCGCGCAGATGATGAGCAATTGCGCATCGTAGCCGAACGGTGCCCTGTGCCGGTGCGGGCGAAAAGATCTCGCGCTCGTCTTCGGATGTCAGCGTCGCCCGCAGTGCGCTTTGCCAAAGCCGCGCCGCCTCCAAAGCGGAAGGAGAAAGTGCATCGAACAGCTCAACCTGTCCGTTGACATCATGCGCGCTAGGACCAGCAGAGGCGGCATCTCGGTCGATGCCCTCCGCAGCCGAAGCCAAAACCGGTGCATCCGGAAGCTCGCAAGCGTAGTAGCCACGACGCGGCATTGAGCAAATATAGCCCTCGGCAAGTAACTGGCTATATGCATTTTCGATAGTAATGACACTGATTCCCAGATGACTGGCAAAGGCGCGCTTAGACGGCAAATGCTCCCCCGCCGCAATGCGTCCAGCAACAATATCGTCTCGAATTTGCTGGTAAACATACTCATAGAGCGATGCTTCGCCGCGTTTTTCCAAATTGTAGTCAAGCATGAGCCTATCACCTGACCTTATTAAGCCATTCAATCTGGTATTAGTCTGACCTTGTTATTATCTCGAAAACTGAGTATTTCGCCATACCCAGCTCCCCGATAGGATATTCCGTCAAGCAATGCACATGCCAACCAAGGGAGCAACCATGGCAGAACAGAACAGCAAGGCCGACCGCGTCAAACTCAATCGCGAGCTCGCGCAGATGCTCAAGGGCGGCGTCATCATGGACGTTACCACGCCCGAGCAGGCACGCATCGCCGAGGAGGCAGGCGCCTGCGCCGTCATGGCCCTCGAGCGCATCCCGGCCGACATCCGTGCCGCAGGCGGCGTCTCGCGCATGAGCGACCCCAAGATGATCAAGGGCATCCAGGAGGCCGTCTCCATCCCCGTCATGGCCAAGTGCCGCATCGGTCACATCGTCGAGGCGCAGGTCCTGCAGGCCATCGAGATCGACTACATCGATGAGTCCGAGGTTCTCTCCCCTGCCGATGACGTCTATCACATCGACAAGACCCAGTTTGACGTGCCGTTTGTCTGCGGCGCCCGTGATCTGGGCGAGGCGCTGCGCCGTGTTGCCGAAGGCGCCACGATGATTCGCACCAAGGGTGAGCCGGGTACGGGCGACGTCGTTCAGGCCGTGCGTCACATGCGCAAGATCCAAAAGCAGATCCGTGACGTTGTTGCCCTGCGCAACGACGAGCTCTTTGAGGCAGCCAAGCAACTGCAGGTTCCGGTCGAGCTGGTGCGCGAGGTCCATGCCACGGGTAAGCTTCCCGTCGTGAACTTTGCCGCCGGCGGCGTAGCGACCCCCGCCGACGCCGCGCTGATGATGCAGCTGGGCGCCGAAGGCGTGTTTGTCGGCTCGGGCATCTTTAAGAGCGGCGACCCCGCCAAGCGCGCAGCCGCCATCGTCAAGGCCGTGGCAAACTTCACCGATGCCAGGCTCATCGCCGAGCTTTCGGAGGACCTGGGCGAGGCCATGGTGGGCATTAACGCCGACGAAATCGAGATTATCATGGAAGAGCGCGGGCGCTAGTCCAGCAGAAAGGATCGCACATGAGCGATTATGCAGACCAAACGGTTGCCGTGCTGGCGGTCCAAGGCGCTTTTGCCGAGCACGAGGCAAGACTATTCGAGCTTGGCGCACACTGTATTGAGCTGAGGCAGGCGGCTGATTTGAAGCAGGACTTTGACCGTCTGGTACTTCCCGGCGGCGAGTCTACCGTTCAAGGGAAGCTGCTTGATGAGTTGGGCATGCTCGAGGAGCTTCGTGCCCGTATCGCTGAAGGTATGCCCGTCCTGGGCACCTGCGCCGGCCTGATTCTACTGGCTCACGACCTTGCCGCCCATGACGATAAGGGCACGCCGCGTCTGGAAACCATGGATGTACTTGTCGAGCGCAATGCCTACGGCAGGCAGCTCGGCAGCTTTCGAACCAAGGGGCAAATAGCCGACATCGACGGTGAAGTGCCGCTGACGTTTATCCGCGCGCCCCGCATCGTCGAGGTCCACGGCGACGCCAAGGCCTTAGCGAAAGTCGACGGTCGTATTGTCGCCGCCCGTCAGGGCAACCAGCTCGGCGTAACCTTCCACCCCGAGCTCGACGACGATACCCGCCTCCACGAACTGTTCCTACAAATGTAGGCGGAATAGAAACGAGCGTGGATTTTCGGACACACAACAAATGAGAGTGGATAATCTCCCACTTTGAGCTTGAATGCAGGCTAAAACCGGGAGATTATCCACTCTCGTTCTATGTAGTCGTTTAAGAACGTCCCCAATGACTACTTTTTGGCAGGCTTGGATTAAGGCAACGCCGATGTCTTGGTACCGACAGACACTATGACCCAATCCGAGGGCACTGAAAAGATAGGAGCCCCCGCTCGTGACCGCGGGTCGGGGCTGCGACAATGATGTTGAAGTGCCATAGGCGCAGCCGCGCCGCAACGAGGTTGGGAGGCTCCCATGCCAAAGTATTCTACCGCGTTCGGGATGGACGTCCACCTGAGGTCGACCACCGTCTGCGCCCTCGACGCGGACACCGGCGAGGCCGTGACGAGGAGGTTCCCCGGCAACCCCTGGGGCGAGATCGCCGGGTGGATGGATGGGTTCCCAGGGCCGTCGCTCGCGGCCTACGAGAGCGGCTACCTCGGCTTCGCCCCGCAAAGGGAGCTCGCCGGGCTCGGCGTCGAGTGCGTCGTCGCCGCGGTCTCGAAGATCCCCAGGTCGGCCGCCGACTCGGCCTCCAAGAACGACAGGAACGACGCCGCCAGGATGGCCAAGGCGATACTCGCCCACGACATCTCCCCCGCATGGGTCCCCTCCCTGGATTGGCAACACCTATTTGGACGATTCCGGGAGGGACAGCCCCGCCTCCCTGAACTCGACCGGAGACATGTAGCCCAGCGTCGAGTGGATCCTGAAGTTGTTGTACCAGTGCACGTAGTCCGAGAG
>RQAP01000034.1 GCA_008671135.1 Collinsella aerofaciens | reverse complement strand
GGATATGAGACTGAGCCGAAGGCGTCGACGACATGCCGGGGGCGGACCGGGACGGGTTCAACGGCAGGCCCCGCCGACCGATTGCAAGCGGTCGGCGGGGCCATTGTGGCTCTTGACAGCGGATTGGGTCATATGAGCGAGAGGGGCCCTGGTATGGCAAGGTGACGTGAAACAAGGCGGCGCTGACCTTCTGGTCGCGCCGCCGAAGTTGAACGTCAGATTGCCGTGCCAGGGCCCCTCGCAGCGTCAAGAAGACCGCCGTTCGGTAGAACGGCGGAGCTAATTGTTCAGCATGCGGTCGAAGCTTCCCGAGTCGCCATCCCGATAGTCTGCGGTCATCAGAATCTCCTGCGGAATGCGCCCGCCCTCGCGCAGCACGTTGCGGAACTGCACGCGCGTAACCATGGGCAGATCCTTGATCGTCGCCGCCAGGTTCTGCGGCACGCCCTGGTTGGCAGCCGCGGGCTCGCACTCGCCGCCGGCCTTCACGCGACGCTTATGCTCGGCGAGCATGGCACGGTACATGCCGGCATGCAGGCGAATCTCAACCACATTGGCATTGCGAGCCTGCTCGACAATGCGCGCGCCCTCGCGATCGATGTCGCCTACGTAGTAGACGTAGTTAAAGCGATAGCCAATCTCAGCCAGATAATCGTCCAGGGCATGCGAGACGCTCGCCTTGCATCCGCCGCCAAAAATCACGCCGCCCACCTTGATGCCAAAGAGCTTGGCGTGCTTGCGGCCACGCAGCAGCTTGACGATCTCGTCGTAGGTGTCCAGGTTCTCGACCATAATGAACGGCTTGTCGGCGCCCAGCGTAAAGAAGCCCGTAAAGTGCACGGGGCGATTGGGGGCGACCTTGATCGCCTGCATGCTGATGCCCTTTTCGGTCATACGCCTGATCAAGCGCTCACCGTGCTTGCCGTCAAAAGCCTTCTCGTCATTAAAGATCTGGTAGGCACGCTGGCGGCGCGAGGCAACCGGCGTATCGGCACCTCGGTTCTGCTCGATCCAAGCCTGGATGATTGCGATTTCCTCGGCAATCTTGCGGTTGGACATCTCGTTGTGCTGAGTGCGCTGCGGAGCCTTTTTGCCGTCCTTGCCCTCGACCTTTACGATCTGTGTCTGCTGCTCCTTGATCTTAGAGAGCGCCGTGGGCGTAGGGACAACTTTGAGCAGCTGCCTGCCTAAAACGCGGGCAAGGGCAAACGCCGAGGCCTCGCCGTGAACGGCCGACTTGGGCTGCTGGGCAGCAGTATCTGCTGCGGCAGACTCCGGCTTCCTCTGAGACTTGCACTTAGAATCGCCTTGGGAATTGCGCTCGCGCTTCGGCATAGACGCCTGCTTCTGCTGACGAACGGACTTGCTCTCCTTCGCCGGCTGGCGCTTAGGCTGCCCCGAAGAAACCTCGGCCTTCGCATCCTCGTTCTGCGGCGTGGTCTTCTCGGCCGCAGTCTCGGCATGGGAACTGCGGCCCCCACGATGGCGACGGCGGCGAGGCTTGCTCGACGCGCCCTGCTCCGTCTGCTCATCAGTAGGCTGCTGGCCCTTGGCCTCGGCATCAACCTCAAGCTGCGGCTCAACAGGCTTTTGCTCGCGAGCCACCGGCTCAACGGCCTTCTCGTCCTTCTCGCCCTGAGTGGTCGAAGCCGGTTCGCTCTTCTCCTGACGCCTTACGGGATACGCGCGCCCCGCAAAACCGCGGCCGGGACGACACGAACCCGGAGCCTTCTTGGCAGACTCCTCAACATCGTCTGCAACCTCAGAAGACTCTTCAACCTCACGCGCGGCATCCTGCTGTGCAGTCTTAAAGTGAGCACCGCGACGACGCTTGGGCTCTTGGGCCTCCACGGGCTTTTGCTCCCTCGCGGGCTTCTGCGACTCGGCAGCAACCTCGGTCTCAACAGCCTCAGCATCCGTCTCACCCTTTCGAGCAACGGCGCGACGGAAGCGCTCCTGCTGGGCGCGGCGCTGCGCATCGCGCTTGCCACCCCCGCCAAAACCGCCGCGTCCTGCCTTGGCCGTAAAGGCACGCACGACGTTCTCATCGAGCAACTCATCGGTATCGACATGCTCACGCGGAGCAGCTTCTTCCACAGCAGGCACGTCAGCGGAATCCTCGACGACAAAACCCTCGACGGACTCGGCAGGCTGCTCTTGGGCATCGCGGATCTCGGCATTGATGGTATAGAACGCCGGGCGCCCGTTAATGCCGCTACCCTCGATCCTGGTCACGATCTTTGCCGCGATAAGCTCATCGCGCATCGCCTTGGTGTCGCACTCCTTATCGACGGAGCGGAAAATCTGCGCCAGCGCACTCGACTTAATCTTGAGCGCCTTGCGGCAGAGCAGGTCGTAGGCAACCAGCTTGGCGCGCTCGGCAGAAAGCGACGTCTGGCTGCTCAGGCGCTCAGCCAAAGCATCGACATTGTTTTGATTATCGGAATATACCGTCTTGGCCACGGGGCCCCTTTCATATGTACACATATACGTCTATATGGTACAACGCACGCCCTTATCCACGCAAAACATCTGCGAGAACACTCGAGCGTCACCCGCTTTCGCATGAAAAAAAGACCGAGTCCGCGTCGTTGCGGACCCGGTCTTTCCGAGTCATATGGATGAGAGATTCAACCCGTCCGACCGACTAGGCCTTGACGGCCTCGGCGTCGGCAGGAGCCTCGGCGGCAGCGGCGCGACCGTACTCGGCCTTGCCCATATCGGACCACTCGGGCTCCTCGTCGGGCATGGAGCCAGCCTCCTTGCCGAAGAACTCCTTGAGGCAGTTGACGGCGACGATGAGGCCCAGGACCATCAGCAGGACGGCAAAGACGAGCTGCAGGCCCTTGGTGGCGGCGACGGAGACGGCGGCCGTGGTGGCGGTAGCCGGGATGGTACCGAAGAAACCGTAGGCCTGGACGGCGGTCATGCAGCCCATGGCGCTCTGGACCAGCGAGGTGAAGGTGCAGCAGAGCAGGAAGACGACGGGCACGTAGAGCATCCAACCCTTGCGGCCGGTGCACTTGCAGAACACGGCGAGGGTGATCATGGTCATGCCGCCGAGCAGCTGGTTGGAAGCACCAAAGAGCGGCCAGATGTTGGCATAGCCACCAAAAGCGAGGGCGAGACCGGGAAGCAGGGTGACGACCGTGGCGAACCAGGGGTTGCCGAGGACCTTCATGTAGCCGGCCTTGGACTCGATGGCCAGGGCGTCGTTGGTCTGGGCAAAGAACTCGGAGAACGAGGTGCGGGCGATGCGGGCGACGGCGTCGAGCGAGGTCAGGGCCAGAGCGGAGACGTTCATGGTCATGAAGACGGTAGCGAGCGTGCCGTCAACACCGAAGGCCTGCATACCGCGGGAGATGCCGGCGGCGAAGATCTGGAACGGGGTGGAAGCGACACCGGCGTTGAGAGCGCCAGTACCGGCGGTGTTCATATCGGAGAACATGATGCCGGCGACGATGATGGCAAGGATGCCAACGAAGGACTCGACGATCATGGCGCCGTAACCGACCTTGACGGCGTCCTGCTCCTTCTCGACCTGCTTAGAAGAGGTGCCGGAAGAAACGAGGCTGTGGAAACCGGAGAGAGCACCGCAAGCGACGGAGACGAACAGGACCGGGAACATCATGCCGGAGGCAGTGGAGAAGCCGGTGAAGACCGGAGCGGTGATAGTAGCCTGACCGTTGACGCCCAAGACGACGATGCCGAGGACAGCGCAGACGATCATGACGATCATCATGATGGAAGTGAGGTAGTCACGCGGGGTCTTGAGCATCTGGATGGGCATAGCGCCAGCGAAGACCAGGTAGACCATGACGACGGCGAACCACTGGAACTTATCCAGGTAGACCGGGAACTGCATACCGACGGCGAACATGAGGACCATGAGGACCACGCCGGTGACGAACTCGGCAGCACCGGTAAGGTTGAACTTCTTCTGGGCCCAACCAAAGGCGATAGCGACGAAGGTGAACAGGATGGAGATGGTACCAGCGCAGCCGGCGGCATAGGACTTGGTGAAGTCGATGGCACCGGTAGCAGCACCAGAAGCGTCAACGGCCGGGGTGAACATGAACGTCTTGCAGACCATGTCGGTGAAGGCGGCGATGACGATGATGCAGAACAGCCAGCAGAACAGCAGGAACAGGCGACGGCCGGTCTTGCCGATGTACTTCTCGATGAGCTGAGCGAGCGACTTGCCGTTGTTCTTCATCGAAGCGTACAGAGCACCAAAGTCGTGGACTGCACCAAAGAAGATGCCGCCGACGAGGACCCAGAGCACGACGGGCAGCCAGCCAAAGGCCATGGCGACGATCGTACCCGTAACAGGACCAGCACCGCAGATCGAGCTGAACTGGTGCGAGAACGCGGTGAAGGCGGAGACGGGCGAGAAGCTGTTGCCGTCCTTCATGCGCTTGGCCGGCGTGAGGGCCTCTTTGTCAACGCCCCACTTGTTGGCCAGCCAGCGGCCGTAGCCCAGATAGCCGCAGGCGAGCACCGCCGCGGCCACAACCATGAGCAAAACTCCGTTCATTACATTTCCTCCTCTAAAAAGAACTTCCTAGACATAAAAAATGAGGGCCGTCGGTTGCGCTCGACGGCCCTCATCTTCATCAGCCGCCCGTTATCGTACGGGCTAGCTGTATGTGCTAACCCGCATCAGATAATTACTACGCTGATAATGTTTAGCTGATGCGTGAACATGTCTAAGAAATCCCCTTCAATCATGATGCGAACGATCCGTGCGTGTTCACATCCCCCAGTGGTTGAAAAGGAGTATGAAACTTTAGTTACCTAAAGTCAACGCAAATTTGTAATGAATTTTCAACTTTTTTGGATTTCTCGGTATAAAACGCCACTGACCTTGGACTTTACCCCACGACAGTTTTTGCATGAGAGATGCCCCTGAGAGCCGCGGGAGCCGGGCGGCGCATATGAACTTTCCTGCTCTACAGTCCTGCGCAAGACGGAAAGCACATTAAGTGCTTTCCTTTGCGTGCGGAACTCGCGATAAAGTTCATATGCGCCGCCCGGCTCCCGCGGCTCTCAGGGGCTCCCATCCCAAATGCGGAGCAAAGCTCCGCACACCATCTTTTTCTTTCAGCTAAAGCACGCCGGAAATTCGACGCTGGCTTGTTAACCTTGCTGGACGTTGTCGACGCCAAACCAGCCCAGAAGCTATATCGATACAGAAAGGTCCCCGGACGGAGGGGCCGGATATAAGGTTTATCGCGAGTTCCGCACGCAAAGAAGGCCACTTAATGTGGCCTTCGTCTTGCGCAGGACTGTAGAGCAGGAAACCTTATATCCGGCCCCTCCGTCCGGGGACCGCGCCGTACCAGCTACAGCGTCATGTTTGGATCGGCGTCGACGTCGAACGGCGAGATTTCACCTCGGTCGAATTTACGGCGAGCGACCTCCGCGATCATGGCTGCGTTATCGGTACAGGCAGACAAGGGCGGCACCGTTACGCGAATCCCCTGACGCCCAAGCTTCTTGATCATCATCTCGCGCAGATGCGGGTTGGCCGAGACGCCGCCGCCGATGCAGTATTCCTTGCATCCGGTAGCGTGCAATGCGTTTTTGGCCTTCTTGTACTGCACGTCAAAGACAGCTGCCTCAAACGAAGCTGCCAGATCGGGCAGGTGAATCGTGCGCCCGGCCTTGGTCTCCTGCTCGATGTAGAGCGTCACGGCCGTTTTAAGGCCCGAAAGCGAGAAACGATAGTCTCCCCTGCTGTTGAGCGCACGGGGGAAATCAATCGCGCGGGGATTGCCTGTCTCGGCCAGCTTGGAAATGATGGGGCCACCGGGATAGCCCAGGCCCAACGCCTTGGCCACCTTGTCGAAGGCCTCGCCCACGGCGTCGTCGAGCGTCTCACCGAGCACCTCGTAGTCGCCCCACGCCTTCACGTGCACGAGCATGGTGTGCCCACCCGAGACAAGCGTGAAGATAAACGGCGGTTTGAGGTCGGGTTGCGCCAGCAGGTTGGCAAACAGGTGCCCCTCCAGATGGTTGACGCATATGAGCGGCTTACCGGCAGCGTAGGCAAAGCCTTTGGCAAAGGCAACGCCCACCACGAGGGCGCCCACCAGGCCCGGACCTTGCGTCACGCCCACGGCGGCAAGCTCACTTGGCGCAATCGCCCCACCCTCAAGGCCAAGCGATGCCGCGGCATCCTCGAGCGCCGCATCTACGACACTCACAATCACCTCAACGTGCTTGCGCGAGGCGATCTCGGGCACCACGCCGCCAAAGCGGGCGTGAAAATCAATCTGTGTCGACACCTGGTTGGCCAGCATATTGCCATCCGCATCGATAATCGCCACGGCCGTCTCGTCGCAGGAACTCTCGATAGCGAGCACTAGGCGGCGGCGTTCAATTTCGGCACGCTCCCCCTCGGAGCGCCCGGGCGCAGGCAGCGGCCATACGCGCTGCTCTGCCGCCGTCGGCTCGGGCGAAGCATTGTCGACCGGAAGCACGAGGGGCAGCGGAGCCGTCATGACGATGGCATCCTTGCCGGCACCATAGTAGCCGCGGCGACGGCCAGCCTCGGTAAAGCCCAGAGCGTTATAAAGCGCGATCGCTCCCTCGTTGCCGTCCTCGACCTCGAGCGAAGCCGTGGTGCAGCCGAGCATCTGGGCATCATAGCTCACATGCGACAGCAGCTTGCGGGCAATGCCCTCACGGCGATGTGCCGGGTCGACGGCGACATCCAGAATCTGCACATCACCGTCCACGACCATACCGCCGGCAAGGCCCAGCAGCTTGCCGTCGTCGTGTGCCACCCACCAACTACGCGGCGCAGCGACGTCCTCGCCCAGTTCGGACAGGAACATGCCCGGCGTCCACGCCTTGTGTCCGGCACCTTCAAAGCAGGCAGCCTCTAACGCGCTCGCGCCCTCGGCATCCGCCGCGCCCATGGGACGGAACTGCAGATGACGACCGGCGAGCTCATCGGCAACGCCCGTAATTTCGCTCTGCGCACTCTCGGCAAGACCAAGACGCTTGTGCTCGTTTTCCTCGGCATCCGAAAGGCGCGTGTAAATCGGCAGGACGCGAGCCGGATCGCCGTCACCCGCAGCGTGCGCGAGCAGCAAGCCCTCGCCCGAAGGCCACCACAGGTCGCGCTCCACGCAGCGGGCGGTCTCGTCCTCACCCAGCAGCTTGCCATAGCGCACGAGACCGTCACCGGTCAGCTGAACCTGGTCCCAGTCCGCTGCTCGGCGCCACTCATCGAGCGCCATGGCGGCCTTGACCACGTGTTCGCGCTCAAATTGACGCTCGGGACCCTCATCGATCAGCATATACAGCGCCGGATATACCTCACCGCGCATAGCATCGGCCAAGATACCAAGCTTGCCGCGCACGCCAGCCTTCCACGCCGTCCAAGCGCAAGCGTCGAGCGTCGACACGCCCAGCAGCGGAACATTGGCACCGCGCGCGAGGCCCTTGGCAGTGGAGATGCCGATGCGCACACCCGTAAACGACCCCGGGCCGCGGCCGACCACGTAGCAACCAACATCGCTGCGATCCAGACCGGCTTGAGCCAGCACGCCATCAACGGTATTCACGAGCTCAACGTTGGCGTGACGGCGACACATGTGGTCGCCACTCACGAGCTTCGTCTCGCCCGTCTGCTCATCAATCCAGCTTGCCGCGCAGGCAAGCATGTCGGTCGAGGTATCGAGCGCCACCACCAGCGCGTTGTCGTTATGCAAGCTCATCTTGTACAGCCTTATCAATCAAATGGGAAAGCTCCATTGCGCGGTCACCGTGCGCCTCGAGCGTTATCGTTCGCACATCGCTGTCGCCCTCATCACGCTTGAGCGTCACCGAAAGATACTCATCCGTCAGCTCGTCCTGGAATTGTTCGCCCCATTCCAGCAGGCAAGCACCCTCGTAGCCCAGCACATCGAAAATGCCCGTATCCTCGAGCTCGTAGGCATGCTCCAGGCGGTATAGATCAAAGTGAAACAGCGGAATACGACCTTGATCGTGAACGGCCATGAGCGCAAACGTAGGACTCGTAACCATATGCCCATCGCCCAGCCCGCGCGAGACGCCCTTGGTAAAGTGAGTTTTGCCCACTCCCAGGCCACCGGTCAGGATGAGCACATCGCCGTCCTCAAGGCACGGTGCAATTAGCTCGCCAAAGTACTCCGTATCGGCAGCGCAAGTCGTTTTGTAAGTACCTACCCCCAGGCGCTCCAGGGACATATATGCTCCTTATTATTCCGAGGCGTCCTCTGGTGCGGGATGTCGCTCCAGATAATCGCCCAGCATCTTAAAGTCTTCCTCCAGCAGCTCCTGCCACGCCGGATTGCGCAGCGCTGCTGCCGGATGGAACGTGGGCATTACTACAAAATGCCCCATCTGGTGGAACCTGCCGCGCAGCTTAGTAATGCCAATCTCGGTCTTAAGCACAAAGTGCGTCGCGGGGTTGCCGAGCGTCACGATAATATCGGGCCAGATGCTTCGAATCTGCTCACGCAAAAACGGCGAGCAAGCCAGCACTTCCTCGGGACGTGGATTGCGGTTTCCCGGCGGGCGGCACTTAAGCACGTTGGCAATGTAGACGTCTTCGCGTTTGAGCCCCGCCAGCGACAAAATGCCGTTGAGGTCCTCGCCTGCCGCCCCCACAAAGGGCTCGCCCTGCAAATCCTCATTGCGGCCCGGCGCCTCGCCAATAAACATCACACGAGCGCGGGGGTTTCCCACGCCAAACACGATATTGTGACGCGACTGGTAGAGCTGGCAGAGGTGACAATCGCCCAGAACGGCCTCAATTTCCTCGAGTGCGACCTCACGTGGTGCCTGATGGGTATGGCCGGGGATGTGCATGACGCCCATAGCGGCTCCTACACGTAGACCTTGTCGAGACGCATGCCAAAGCCGCAGGCGACCTCGTAGTTAATCGTTCCGCGCAGTCGGGCCATCTCGTCCATAGTGATCTCGGCATCGCCATCGCGGCCGACAATAATCATCTCGTCACCATACTCGGCCTCGGGAATCTCGTGTGCCGGGTTCGACTGAATGGCGACCATAAACTGGTCCATGCAGATATTGCCAACCTGATGCACGCGCTCACCACGATACAGCACATCCATACGATTTGAAAGCGTACGCGATAGGCCATCGGCATAACCGATCGGCAGCGTGCAGATCTGAACGCGCGTACGCGGTACGCGGTAGGTAAAACCGTAGCCCACGCCCTCACCCATCGCAGGGTGTGCCACGCGCGTCACACGCGCATGGACGCTCATAACGGGATCAAGCTGCATCACGCGGCCACTCAGCTCGCACGGCTGCATGCCATACAAGCCAACGCCGGCGCGAATCATATCAAAATGCATCGAGGGGTCGAGCATCGAGGACGGCGTGTTGGCGCAGTGCACGATACCGCACTCAAAGCCCGCATCCTTAATGGCCTGAACGGCCTCGGTAAAGCGCTGACACTGCAGTTTGTAGTCCCAGCCCGAAGGTTCATCGGCCGTGGCGAAGTGCGTAAATACGCCGTCGCACTGAATACCGCGATGGAAATTAATACCGCGCACAAAGTCGAGCACCTGCGTGTAGTGTACGCCGATACGATTCATACCTGTCTCGATGGCGAGATGATACTTGCCCACCTTGCCCGCCGCGACGGCACATTCGCCATACGCAAGAGCAAAGTCAGACGTATAGACCGAGGGCATGATATCAAACTCGAGCAACGTCGGAATGGCCTCGATAGGCGGCTCGCTTAGGATGAGGATGGGTTTCGTAATCCCGCCCTGTCGGAGCTCAACGCCCTCGTTAACCGTCGCCACGGCAAACATGTCGGCACCGGCCGAATACATGATCTTGGCGCACTCAACAGCTCCATGACCATAAGCATCGGCCTTAACCACGCAGCACAGGCGCTGACGTGGATTCAGCAAATTCTTATAGGCCCTCGTATTGCGACGGAGCGCCCCGCGGTCGATCTCGACCCAGGACCAGCGCGTCAAATCGGCTTTATTCATGATTAGTCATCCGACCCTTCGTCCATGATTCCCAGATCTTCGAGCGCATCCTTTGCCGCCAGCTCCATGGCAGGACCGATCAAGTCGATAAGATCGGTCGCGATAACGCTCTTCTCACCATACTCCGTCGCCGCGGCAAAACCGGCGTAGCTGTGAAGTGCGACGGCGTACGAATACAGCAACTCCCAACGATCCATCTCGTCGCGCATGGTGGCAAGCGTGCCGGCCAAAATACCCGCGAGAACATCACCTGAACCGGCAGTTGCCAGAGAAGCCGGACCCGAGAGCGGCAGCAGTACACGCTCAACGCCACAGATAGCCGTCGTCGGCCCCTTGGCAATGACCACCAGATTGTCGGAGCCTGCAGCCCAGACAACCTTCTGCGCGGCTGCAATCGCGGTACCAAGGTCGTTCACCTCGTCACCGGCAACCAGACGCGAAAGCTCACGATAGTGCGGCGTCATAACCAACGGCTGCTCGCGACGATACATCTCGGGGTTACTATCAATACCGTCAATGGCAATCTTAGCAAGGCAGTTGAGTGCATCGGCGTCCAAGATAAGCGGTACATCAAGCTCGAGCAAGCCCGAAACCACCTGCATAGCGCCGGCAGACGTCGTCATACCGGGACCGCACAGTACGCAGCTGTACTTCTTTGCAATCTCGCACACCGTCATGCGCGCAGCGGCGCCAAAGGAGCCGCGGGAATCAGACGGAATAGCAAAGACGGGAATCGAAGGAAGTGCCATGCGAATAAGATTAGCGCAGGCGTCAGGAGCCGCGACTGCCACGTAACCAGCACCCGCGCGAGCTGCAGACTTGGCCGCCATAATGGCAGCACCAGGATATTGTGCAGATCCGGCGACAATAAGCACGGAGCCACGGGAATACTTATCGATATTCGTAGGTAGTGGAGCAAAGTAATCAACTAAGTCACCGGGCTCGACAATCTCGGCGGCGTGGTCGACATCATCGATGACCTCGTCAAGACGGTCGTAAAGATTGCCGCAGATCAAATCGCCAGCATACTCAGGGCCATCAGCGCTATACAAACCAATCTTGGGCGCAATCATCGTCACCGTATGCTCGGCACGAATGCAGTCGTCATCAACAACGCCCGTCTCGGCATTCAGGCCCGAGGGGACATCAATGGATACGACACAATCGGCGCATTCATTGACCGTAGGAATCCAGATGGAGAACGGCGCACGCAGATTCCCGTGGAAACCGGTACCAAATATGGCATCGACAACAACATCGGCCTTATCGATCAAAACCTCGAGTTCGTCACGCGAGGGGCCGACGCAAACGTGCACATCGCGGCCGGCAGTACGACGAGCAACATGACGTGCCAGAGCAGCAGGAATCTCATCCGGCTCAACCGGAGAAACGATATCGACGTCCACACCCTTATGGCTCAGAATATCGGCGGCAACCCAACCGTCGCCGCCATTATTACCAAAACCGACCAGAACGAGAACCCGATCGGGATTGAGCTTCAAGACCTCGTTGGCGGCAAACTCACCCGCTAGCTCCATAAGCTCGGCCTTCGAAGTCCCTTCGCGTTCGATGATGTCCTCGAGACGAACGACTTCTTCGGTACTCAAAACCGGTTTCATCTATGCTCCTAGCGTATCTTGCGAAGCATCGCCCAGGTGCTCCGTCAATGCTGAATTCTGCAGCTGCTCAAGCTCATCTAAAACAGAGCGAGCCTCTTTAAATGTCTGCGCAACGCGTTTCTTGGTGCTCACCTTTTCCTCTTTTGGCTTAGGCCGAGCATCTTCGGTAATCGCGATTGCATTCGCAACGGCTAAGTCTCCTGTAAGCGTAATGGAAAGAGCGACCTCAACAATACCCAGCTCTTGAGCGATCTCGAGAGCACGGCCCGAAAGCAACGCCTTCGGTTTGCCGAGTTTATCACGCGTAACCGAAACATCCTTGCGACCAACGCCTTGACTAAAACCCGTGCCGAGAGCTTTAAGTACCGCCTCGCGCGAAGCAAAGCGGCTGGCATAGTGAGCAGCGGGACGCGATGATGCATCACAATACGCACGCTCTTCTTCGGTAAACACACGCCGAGCAAACGACGGCGTCTTTTCAAGAATTGATTTCATACGGGAAATCTCGACGATATCAACGCCGATACCAGCTTCAGCCATGTTCACCTCCATATCGCACAGACTAAGTTATTGTAGCCCGTTCACAGAAGATGCGACAAACGAGGGTTATAAAACACAGCTACTATGTGAGACACAATCCCGCAAACGCAAAAAAGGGGGAGGCCGCGAGGCCTCCCCCTTCCAAGTTCGATGGCGGCTCGGTGCCGTCCACCGGTCAGCGGCGCCCTGGCCTCCCACGGGCTGACCCCGCAGTACTCTCGGCGCGATGGGGCTTAGCTTCCGGG
>RQAP01000002.1 GCA_008671135.1 Collinsella aerofaciens | reverse complement strand
GTCCGCAGCCACACTCGGGCACTTGGAACGGGGGAAACGGCGGTCGACGAAACTGGAGAGGAGGTATTACGAGCTCCTGTGCGAATTGGAGAGAACGCTCGCGCAAACTGCCTCTTGACAACTTATAGGAGCGTCGGTTTTCTTTTTGCGTTGTTCGCTGTGGTTGAGGGTAGTGGCTTAAACGTAGTAGATGGGTCAGTTCCGTGGCGGGAGGGCCGCGTGGGTTCCCTCGCGAGGTGAAAATGATCCCTTTTCCTCCGTCCCCAGGGGATCAATTGGGGCTAGAGTTCTAGCGTGAGGGTGACGGGGCAGTGGTCGCTGCCGAAGATGTCGCCGCGGATGCCGGTGTCGCGAACGTTGGCGGCGATTGCGTCGCTTACCAGGAAGTAGTCGATGCGCCAGCCGGCGTTGTTCTTGCGGGCATTAAAGCGATAGCTCCACCAGCTGTAGACGCCCTCAACGTCCGGATTAGCCGTGCGCCAGGTATCGGTAAAGCCGGCGTTGAGCAGCTCGGTAAACTTACCGCGCTCTTCGTCCGAAAAGCCTGCGTTGCCGCGGTTGGACTTGGGGTTCTTAAGGTCGATCTCTTCGTGCGCCACGTTAAAGTCGCCGCAGGTTACGACGGGCTTGCCGGTTTCGTGCTCAAGCGCGCCCAAAAAGCCGCGATAGGCATCGTCCCAGGCCATACGCACGTCGATGCGCGCGAGCTCATTTTGCGCGTTGGGCGTATAGACGTCGACAAACCAAAACTTGTCGAACTCGAGCGCACAGACGCGGCCCTCGGTTGCGGCTTGGGCAACGAGCTCGGCGGCCTCGCCCTCGCCGGCGTAGGGCAGCAGCGCGTCGGCGCGCAGCACGCGTAGCGGCTCCTGGCGGCTAAAGACCGCGGTGCCCGAATAGCCTTTGCGCTCGGCGTAGCTCCAGGTTTGGTGATAGCCGGGCAGGTCGATATCGACCTGGCCCTCCTGCAGCTTGGTCTCCTGCAGCGCCAGGATATCGACGTCGAGTTCTTGCGCGATCTGGATAAAGCTCGGGTCCTTTTTGAGCACGGCGCGCAGGCCGTTGACGTTCCACGAGGCGAAAGTGTAAGTCTGAGGCATGGTGTCCTTTCGACGGGGTTTGCAGGCTTAAGATTAGCGCAACAGGGGCGGGGTGGGCTCCGTGCATGCTGACTTAAAGGCCGCATGCTGGGACGTCGCTCAACGCTGCCCGACTAACAAGGACGGAGGACTCATATGACGCAGGCAATATCGGACCCCAGGCAGGCCTCCGCCGCGCTGGCGGATCTGTTTGACACCCACAAGCGCGTGGTCTTCTTTGGCGGCGCTGGTGTTTCCACGGCAAGTGGCATCCCCGATTTCCGCAGCGTGGACGGCCTGTATCACCAGCAGTTTGCCTATCCGCCCGAGACCATGCTGTCGCATAGCTTTTACGAGGCACATCCTGCGGAGTTCTTCGACTTTTACCGCACCAAGATGATCGCGCTTAACGCTAAGCCTAACCGCTGCCACACCAAGCTGGCCGAGCTGGAGCGCGCCGGCAAGCTCGACGCCGTGGTGACGCAAAATATCGACGGTCTGCACCAGGCGGCCGGCTCGCAGCGCGTGTTCGAGCTGCACGGATCGGTCCATCGCAACATTTGCCAGTCGTGCGGCGCGGTCTATAGCGCCGAGTGGATTTGCTCGCGCGAGCACGAGGACGCCGCGGGCGTGCCTGTGTGTCCTGCGTGCGGCGGGCGCATCAAGCCCGATGTGGTGCTCTACGAGGAGCCGCTCGATGAGCATGTGCTGACCGGTGCCGTTGCCGCCATCGCCGCGGCCGATGCCCTCATTGTGGGTGGGACCTCGCTCGTGGTGTATCCGGCGGCGGGCCTTACGCGTTACTTTACCGGCGATACGCTGGCCATATGCAACCTTGCTCCCACCGATCAGGATGCAAATGCCGACCTGCTGATTTCTTGCGACATCGCGGCCGCGTTTGCGTTCTAGCCCGCGCGCGCGGATACAATAGAAAGACTGAGTGCAAAGCGACCCCGCCGCCAGCTCCCCAAGCTCGGCGGCGTGGGCATTTTAGGAGGATGTTCATGGCGAACGACAGCAAGACATGGCGGTGCGGAAAGTATGAGCTCAGCTTTGACCGTCCGCGCATCATGGGCGTCCTCAACGTGACGCCCGATTCGTTTAGCGATGGCGGGGAGCACTTCGACCCCGATGCCGCCATCGAGTACGGCCTGGCGATGCTCGACGCCGGCGCCGACATCATCGACGTGGGCGGCGAGTCCACGCGCCCCGGCTTTACCCCGGTCAACCCCGACGAGGAGGCTCGCCGCGTGCTGCCCGTGGTGCGTGCGCTGGCCAAGGAGGGCGCCATCGTCTCGATCGACACGCGTCATGTGGCGGTTGCCAAGGCGGCCGTGCGCTGCGGCGCCTCGATCGTCAACGACGTGACCGGCTTCACCGATCCCAAGATGGTCGAGTTCGTTAAGACGAGCACTTGCGGCGTCATCGTGATGCATGCCGGCGAGGTCGCCGCGCCCGTCCGCACGCACGCAACGGTGCAGCTCGATACCTCGGCAGCGGCGTTTGTTGCCGAGAAGGCGCGTGAGGCGGCTGCCGAGGCCGCGCGTGAGGCCGAGAAGCCGGCTCGCCGCCGTCGCGGCAAGTTGCTGGGCGAGCCTAAGCCGGAGGCCAAGCTTCCGGGCGGCGTGGTGCAGCCCTCGTTGCCGTTTGGCGAACCGGAGCCCACGTCCGAGCCTGCAAGCGAGCAGGAGACGCCGGCCGCCGAGCAGGCTGCTGCCGCCGAGACCGTCGCGCCCGCGCCCGAGGCCGCGCCCGCAGCCACCGAGGCCGCATCGGAGTCCAATGACCGCCTGGCCGCCATGATGCGCCGCAGTGCCCGCCGTGAGGAGGCCTATGTGCCCACCTCGCAGCTCCGCCGCTTTACCCTGCCCGATTCGGCGCCCATCATGCGCCGCGTCATGGGCTTTCTGTCCGACCAGGCCCGCACGCTCATCCATGCCGGCGTGTCGCGCGACCGCATCTGCATCGATCCTGGCCCGGGCTTTGGTAAGTCGGCTAACGAGGACATCGTCATCCAGCGCGAGACTGCCAAGATGGCGTCGCTGGGCTACCCGCTCATGTGCGCCGTGTCGCGCAAGCGCTTTGTGGGCGCCGTCTCGGGCGTGACCGAGGCCGCCGAGCGCGATGCCGCCACGTTTGGCGTGTGCCTGGGCGCCATCCAGGCCGGTGCCAACATCGTGCGCGTGCACGACGCCGCGGGTTTTGCGCAGTTCCTGAACGGTTACTGGGCGGTTGCCAAGCCGCAGCCGCGCCGCGCGTTTGTGGCCGTGGGCTCCAACCTGGGGCATCGCTGCGACAACATCCGCGCCGCACGCGAGATGATCGCCGAGATTCCACTCACCTGCGTGTCCAACTCCTCCAAGATTTACGAGAGCGAGCCGGCCTACGAGACGCGCCAGGACGCGTTTGCCAACGCCGTCATCGAGATCAAGACCGAGCTGGCGCCGTTGGTGCTGCTCGACGAGCTTATGAAGATCGAGGCCGAGCTGGGGCGCGACCGCTCCAAAAAGGCCAAGGCCAACGGTCCGCGCACCATCGACCTGGACCTGCTGTGGATGGACGGCGAGACCCACGGCGGCAAAAAGCTGCGCCTGCCGCATCCGCTGATCGGCGAACGCGATTTTGTGCTGGTGCCGCTCGAGGACCTGATGCACGACCCGGCGCGGTTCTTCCGCTACAACGGCGTCGAGGTCAAGGAGCCCGAGGACCGCGTGGGCCATATCGTGGGCGAATTGGGGCGTATGTAGATGATCGAGATGAATGCTGTTGCCGCTGGCACCGAGCTCGACGCGGCGCGCGACGCGGGCCGCGAGGGCATGTCCGCGGGCTGGTGCGCGTGGAGCGCGGGCGATGCATCGCTGATGTTTTCGCTGATCGTGCGCCCGGACGTGAACATGCATGCCTTCCACGGCCTGCCGTTTGTGGCTGCGATGGGCATGATGGACGCGCTCGTGGGCACGGCTTCGACGCCGGGGTTGGGCCTTGCCGGTAAGGTGGGTATCCAGTGGCCGAGCGATATCGTGTGCGGTGCGCCTGCGTTTGAGACGTCGCTCGCGCGTGTTGCCGTGAACGGCGGTGCCGCTGCTGCGGGCATGTTCGGTGCCGTGACGGTGGATATTGAGCGTTCGGCGCTGGGCGAGCTTGGTGTGGACGTGGCTGACGAAGCGCTGGTCGAGACGCTGGCCGCCGCCGTGCTGGCCCGCGTGGACGCTTGGGCGGTTGTTGCCAACACGCCGCAAGGCGCCGCAGGGCCGCTGGCTCCCGTGCTGGGCGAGTACTTCGACATGGTGCCGCTGCTGGGCCGCCAAGTTGCGGCGGTGTCGCCCAACGGCCTGCCGCTTGCGGTCGGTGTGTTTGCAGGCCTGGACATCTGGGGCCGCGCGACCATTAAGACCGATGCCGGCGAGCAGGAGTTTCCGCCCGAGGCCGTACGAATTCGCGGGCTGTAGCGCGGGGCGTTCGCGCCCAAAGATAGACATGACAACAAGACCCTCCTCGGCCTGTGCCGGGGAGGGTTTCGCCTATCTGGGGAATGGGTTGCCAGCGCCCTATTCCTCAAAACTGAAAAATTTTCGTTTTTGAGGAATAGGATTAAGGCAGCTCGGTCTTTCGCGAGGTATATTCGCTATAGAGCCTATTCCTCAAAACTGAAAATTTTTCAATTTTGAGGAATAGCGATAAAAGACCGCGAGGAGGCCCCAATGAAACTCATCAATAGAACGTCATATATGGACACGTTGACGAGCCTTATTGGCGTGCCGGACATCAAGGTCATCACGGGCATTCGCCGCAGCGGTAAATCAAAATTGCTCGAGGCCCTCCGCGATTACGTGGAGGCAAATCTGTCCAATTCGAATGTCATCCATATCAACTACAACCTCGATGAGTTCGAGAACCTGCTCGAGTATCACGCGCTGCTCGCCTATGTAAAAGAGCATCGAGTGTCCGGCAAACAAAACTTTCTGCTTATCGATGAAGTTCAGATGTGCGACGGTTTTGAGCGTGCGATCAACAGCCTTCACGCATCCGAGCAGTACGACATATTCATTACCGGATCGAATGCCTTTTTGCTGTCGAGCGATCTGTCGACGCTCTTTACGGGGCGTACGTTTGAGATCGAGGTTTTCCCATTCTCGTTTGAGGAGTATCGACTCTATGGCGACGAGGGCGAGGTCGACCGCGACTTCGATGAGTACGCGAGAACCGGCGGTATGTCCGGCTCTTACCCTTATCCACTGCAGGAGCAGCGCTATCAATATCTCTCCAACGTCTTCAAGACGCTCATTGTGAGAGATATCGTGCAGCGGCATAACGTGAGAAACGAATCGGCGCTGCTGCGCATTGCCGATTACATGATGGACAACGTATCCAACATAACGTCGGCACGTAACATTACGGATATTTTGAACGCGGATGGGCTAAAGATAACGAACAAGACGGTCGGCACGTACATGGGGTACCTGTGCGATGCGTTTGCCTTCTATAAAGTTCGTCGGTACGACATCCGCGGCAAAAAATACCTTAAGAGCGGCGAGAAGTATTACCTGGCAGACCACGCGTTCAAATACGCGCTGCTCGGTACACGTGATATGGATTGGGGACGCGTATACGAGAACATGGTGGCAATCGAGCTGCTGCGCCGCGGATACGAGGTATACGTCGGCGTGCTCTATAAAAAGGAAATAGACTTTGTAGCAATCAAGCGGAGCGAGAAACTCTACATTCAGGTGAGCGACGACATCAGCTCGGATAAGACATTTGAACGCGAGATTTCGCCACTGCTGAGCATTGGCGATGCGTATCCCAAGATGATTCTCGCCCGCACGCATCACGAGGCCACGGATCGCGACGGAGTGCAGATCGTGGACCTGGCGAGGTGGCTATGCGGCGAGGCGTAGCAGAAAGCCTATTCCTCAAAACTGATAAATTTTCGATTTTGAGGAATAGGACCGATGCGTTGCCTAGTTCGCCGCTCGCGCTCGTGCTCGACTTAAGCCCCGTCTTACCCCAGCTCCTGCATGCGGCGGTAGATTTCGCAGATACCCTTGATGGTGAGCTGTCCATCGACCACGTCGAAGGCATCGGTCGAATCGGCGACGATGCCGGCGAGACCGCCCGTGGCGATAACGGTGGCATCCTCGCGGCCCAGCTCGCGCTTCATGCGCGCGACCAGGCCCTCGGCCATGGCGGCGGCGCCCACCACGGCGCCGACCTTGATGCACTCCTCGGTATCGCGGCCGATGGCGTGCTCCGGCGCCTCGAGCGGAACGCTGGCGAGCTTGGCGGCACGGGCGGCAAGCGCGTCCATGGAGATGCGGATACCCGGCGCGATCGCTCCACCAATGTAATAGCCGTCCTCATCGATGACGTCGATATTGGTCGCGGTGCCAAAGTCCACCACGATTGCCGGGGCGCCGTAGAAGGTCTCGGCCGCAACGGCGTTGGCGACGCGATCGGCACCCACGGCCTGAGGGCGTGCCGCACGCAGCTTGGTTACGGCGGCCGTCTGCGGCCCGATAACGATGGCGTCCGCCGCGATGCGGTCGGCCACGGCGTGCCACTCGCGCGAGAGCTGCGGCACCACGCCGGCAAAGGCGATCGCGTCGACCGCGTCGAGCGAAAGGCCGTACATCTTAAAGAAACCCATCAGGCGCACATGGATCTCGTCGGCGGTATAGGAGCGGTCGGTGGGCATGCGCCACGACTGCACCAGCTCGTCTCCGTCAAACAGGCCCATGGCCGTCTGCGTGTTTCCCATATCGATAGCGAGCAGCATGTCTACTCCCGGTGTTGGCATAAAAGGACGCGCACCATTGTATACGCGCCGTCGACGGCGCTCGGCCGCGATTCGTTTACAGTGATAGGGGCTGAGGGGTTTTAAATATGAAGGAATTATGCTCTACGAGATTTTCCTTGCCGTTTACCGAACTCCCGCGTAATATTCTTTTTTGCGCACATGAGGCGCCCAGACATTGCGGGGTGGAGCAGTCTGGTAGCTCGCCGGGCTCATAACCCGGAGGTCGTAGGTTCAAATCCTGCCCCCGCGACCAAGAACTTGCAGCTCGTCGGCCTAGCCGGCGAGCTTTTTTGTTATTTCGGGACCGTGTTTTCGGTCCAATTCTCGGCCTCTCAAACAAAATCTCGATCTGTAACATCTAGACCCGATTTGGGCGGCTAGGTGTTACAGATCGAGATATACCGGTGGGTTGGGTCGTGTTTGTCTAAATCTGTAACACGAGGGACGGATTTTGCCGAGTTGTTGTTATAGATTGAGATTTTCTAGCAGGCGGGTTTGGTTTGTCTCGATCTGTAACAGTAAGACCCAGTTTTACCGCGTAACTGTTACAGATTGAGACAAACCGACGGGCCGCCCCGCCCACCCCCATCCACCTGCCGCTACCTGCTGTCCGCCGATTTCCGTTGTGCCGCTGTACCCCCATGCCATATCCTCTAGACAATTACACGGCACCATCGCCGCCGCGCCTATAAGAGAGGAATGTCTATGACCGCACCTGCATCCAAGCTGCTCCAGCCCATTACGGTTGGTCCCCTTGAGCTCAAGAACCGCATTATGTTTCCGCCGCTGACCACCGGCTACGAGGAGCGCGACGGTTCCATTGGCGAGCGCAGCCTGGCTTTTTACGAGCGCCTGGCCCGTGGCGGCGTGAGCTACATCGTCATCGGCGACGTCGCTCCTGTTATGACCGCGAGCCCCACGCCCAAGCTGGCAACCGACGCCCAGATCCCCACGTTTAAGGCGCTGGCCGATGCCGTCCACAAGCACGGCGCCAAGATCGCTTTGCAGCTGTTCCACCCCGAGTACGACGTGCCCGGGGTCGGCCACATGGTCATGGGATCCATGGCCGCCGCCAAGGCTGCGCAGGAGGCCAAGGCCGCCGGAGACGAGGAGACCTTTGCCGCCAAAATGACCGAGTCCAACGAGATCCGCAATCAGGCCTACGCCAAGCTGCACCACGACATGCAGCACTTTGTGAACGAGGCCAGCGTGGAGCAGCTCACCCAGATCAAGGAGGCCATCGCTGCCTCGGCCGCTCGCGCACAGCAGGCCGGGATCGACGCCATCGAGGTCCACGGCGACCGCCTGGTGGGCTCGCTGTGCTCGGCCATCCTCAACCAGCGCACCGACGAATACGGCGGCTCGTTCGAGAACCGCGTTCGCTATGCGCTCGAGGTCGTCGCCGCCATTAAGGAGGCCGCGCCGCAGCTGATGGTGGAGTACAAGCTCCCCGTGATCATGGAGAACCCTGACGGCACGCCGCGCGGCAAGGGCGGCCTGCAGCCCGACGAGGCTTGCGAGTTTGCCAAGCTGCTCGAGGGCGCCGGCATCGACATGATCCAGGTCGCGCAGGCAAACCACACTGGCAACATGGGCGACACCATTCCGCCCATGGGTGCCATGCCCTACAACTGGACGCTGCCCGTGGCCGAGCGCGTCAAGGCCCTGGTCTCCGTGCCGGTGGCAACCGTCGGCCGCGTGGTTTCGGTCGAGGCCGGCGAGAAGATCCTGGAGGATGGCTCAGCCGACATCATCGCCTATGGCCGCTCGCTCATGTGCGACCCCGACATTGCGCTGAAGGCCGCCACGGGCGAGCCTATTCGCGAGTGCCTCAACTGCAACAAGGGCTGCGTCGATGCGATTCAAAACCGCAAGTACATCTCGTGCGTGCTTAATGCCGAGAACGGCGATGAGGCGACCATCGCCATTAAGCCAGGCGAGGGCGACAAGAAGATCGCCGTGGTGGGCGGCGGTATTGCCGGCCTGGAGGCCGCTCGCGTGGCGGCCAAGCGCGGCTACGATGTGACCGTCTATGAGGTGAGCAATCATCTGGGCGGCCAGATTGTGCTGGCGGCTGCGCCTCCGCGCAAGGACGAGATCATGCGCTCGGTCGAGTACTACGAGAAGATTCTGCCCGGCCTGGACGTGAAGGTTGAGCTCAACCATGCCGCTACCGCTGAGGACCTCAACGCCGCCGACGCCGCGATTGTGGCCGTGGGCGCGCACGATGTGGTCATCCCCGTTCCGGGCGCCGACTCGGAGAAGGTCGTCTCGAGCTGGGACGTGCTGGCCGGCAAGGTGGAGCTTGCGGGCCGCGTCGCCGTCATTGGCGGTGGCCTGGTGGGCACCGAGACTGCCGAGTACCTGCTGCAGCACGGCTGCGAGGTGGCGATCGTGGAGATGCTCGACAAGATTGCCGCGGGCGAGTCCGAGACCATTCTGCCGCTGATTATGAGCGACTTTGCCGAGCACAACGTTGAGCAGCATGTTAAGACCCGCCTGACCGCCATTACCGACGAGGGCGTGGAGGCTGTTCGCACCACCGAGGACGGTGCCGAGGAGCCGGTGAAGATCGCCTGCGATTACGTGGTGATGGCCGTGGGTTCCAAGGCCAACGCGTTTGACCTGGACGGCGTGACGGTGCCCGTGACCTGCGTGGGCGACTGCTCGGGCGAGCGCACCGCCGACATCGCGAGCGCCATTCGCACGGCATATCACGCGGCCAACGAGCTGTAGTTAACTTCGCGGCCAGGCGGGGCGGTAGCACGGATCTGCCTCGCCCGACTGCGTCCCATGGGGTGTCAACCGGGGCGGGGTCTGCAAGCGCAGCAGGTCCCGCCCTTTTTGTTTTGCTCCGGTGGAGGGCAGTGCGCGGTAATCATGAGGAGTGAGGACATCTACTACCTTGCAGGCCACTCAAAATTATTGGGGGAGGGGTTAATAATTATATCCTCTATATCAAAGGACATAAAGAGATGCCAATTTTGTTGGCAAACGAATGACGATTAGCTGCGAGCTAGCTACCAGCGTAAATAATCGATAAAGAAACGCCGTAAATAGGTGTCAAATGCCCAGATAATGCCGCGTCTATTTTAATTAACTGCTTTGAGCAAACAGCAAAATGCTACTATCTAGCGTGCACGTAAGAAAGCAGATTAACGGTTAAGGCTAAGAAGTGGCAGGTATGTCGGAAGCAACTAGGACTCGCACGCATACGCCCGAGGTTAGGCAGCGTGCCGTCGAGATCCTCCAAGAGGGGGTCGGTCACCGCGCCCTCGCTGCAAAGCTCGGCATTCCCCAGGCCACGGCTCGTCAGTGGGCCCGTGCATATGCCGTGGGCGGTGCCGACGCTGTGCTCAACGCGGGCGCTCGCCATCACACCTATTCGTACGACGTAAAGCTCGCCGTGGTTAAGGACCGTCTGGAAAACGGCCTGACGGTTCGCGAGGCCATGATCAAGCACAAGATTCCCAGCGAGTCTTCGGTCAAGGCTTGGTGCCGCCAGTATCGCGATGGCGGTGCCGACGCGCTTATCGATAAGCCGCGCGGTCGCAAGCCGCGCGTTAAGCAGGCAGAGTAGCAAGAGGGTGCGCCCACAGGGGCGCATTTTTCTTGCCGCGCCAACTATTTGGACCGTCGCGAGCCTATCGGGATATCCTCCAGCGTGGCCAATCAACCGCGCGCAGTGGCCCGCGCGCCTGTCGCTGCGATAGGTGGAGCGTCACCCCTCTGCTCCAATGCGGACAGACTCCTTACCCCGTACGCCTAAAACTCCCCAGTTGACCGAAAACCCGCCGCTGCTACTCCTCAATTGAGCTATAACGTTAAACAATTGCAGCGTTTTTGCATGGGGGAGTGATGGTATGACGCTACTGTATTTCCTTACCCTGTTTCCGCTGGTACCGGCGCTGGGCATGCTGCTCGCGCGCGGTGACCGCGCCCGCGATGCGGTGGGGCTCATAGGTTCCGGCATTATTATGGCGGTGACAGTTGTAGTCGCCGTCATGTTTTTTGGCACGGGTCCGCAGAGCTTTGAGGTTGCCCCCGGCACCTCGCATGTGCTCTCGATCATCAGCTCCGTCATCGACATAATTCTGTGCGCCGTCATCCTGTACAACGCGTTCAAATACAGGAACGCGCTTACCACGGTGCTCGGCGTAGTCCAGCTGGTGGGTTCGCTCGCCTTTGCAGCCATGACGCTGCCCGCGGCCGAAGCCGTCACGGCGACGCCGCTCTATCTGGATTACATGAGTGTAATCATGGTCCTCGCCGTCGGCATTGTCGGTAGCCTTATCTGTATCTACGCCTTGGGCTACATGAAGGATTTCCAAGCGCACGACGAGCACGAGGCCGCGCTGCGCGGGCAGACCGCGCCCGACCGTCGCCCGCAGTTCCTGGCGCTTATGTTCCTGTTCCTCTCGGCCATGTTCGTCATCGTGACGAGCGACAACCTTGAGTGGCTGTTCTGCGGCTGGGAAATCACCACCGTGTGCTCGTTCCTCATGATTGGCTACACGCGCACGCCCGAGGCCATTAAAAACGCCTTCACCCAGATCATCCTGAACATGCTGGGCGGCATCGCGTTTTTGGCGGGCCTTATGTTCCTGCACGTCAACGGCATGCCGTTGACCATCTCGGGCATGATCGAGCTTTCCGGCGCCGGAACCGCGCAATCCACGCTGCTGGTGATGCCGGTCGTTCTGCTGTCGCTCGCCGCACTCACCAAGGCCGCACAGATGCCGTTCCACACTTGGCTGTTGGGTGCCATGGTTGCCCCCACGCCCACGAGCGCCCTGCTGCACTCGTCCACCATGGTCAAGGCCGGCGTGTTCCTGATGGTCAAGCTGAGCCCGCTCTATGCCATCTATCCCGTGACCGGCTTTATGGTCACGAGTGTGGGTGCCATCACGTTTTTGCTCGCTGCCCTCATGGCCATCTCGCAGAGTAACGCCAAGCGCGTGCTCGCGTACTCCACCATCTCCAACCTGGGCCTCATCAGTGCCTGCCTGGGTGTCGGCGCGCCCGAGGCCGTGTGGGCCGCCATCTTTCTGATCCTGTTCCATACGGTGGCAAAGTCGCTGCTGTTCCTGTGCGTGGGCACGGCCGAGCATCATATCGGCAGCCGCAATATCGAGGACATGGACGGTCTGTTCAGCCGCATGCCGCACCTGACGCGTCTGATGATGCTGGGCATTATGGGCATGTTTGTGGCGCCGTTTGGCATGCTCGTGTCCAAGTGGGGCGCCCTGGTGGCGTTCGCGCAGACCGGCAACGTGCTCATGATCATGGTGCTTGCCTTTGGCTCGGCCGCGACGTTTTACTTCTGGGGTAAGTGGCTCGCCAAGCTTTCGGGCGTCGACCCCACGGCTCAAAACGTTGAGGTCAATGTCCATAAGACCGAATGGATGGCCCTCAACACCATCGCCGCGCTGCTGATTCTGTGCTGTGTGGCGTTCCCGGTTATCTCGAGCGGCCTGGTGTCGCCTTACTTGGCCATGGTGTTTGGCCGCGTGCCGTACGTTATTGGCAAGGACGCCATGTATCTGATGGTGGTTATCGTGGCGTTTATCGCCGTGGTGCTGCTGACGTCGTTCCGCGTGAGCAACAAACCGCATGTAAACGTATATCTTTCGGGTGTGGGAACCGACAATTACCGCCATTTCCGTGGCTCGATGGGACACGAGGTGAAGGCCGAAAAGCGCAATTGGTACTCGGAGGACGCCCTTGGTGAGAAGCGTATTGGCCCCGCGGGTAGCGTCGTGTGCTGCAGCATTATCTTGTTTGCGCTGCTGTGTTGCGCGTGGATTGGGCCCGAGAGGCTTGCTATGAGCGCGCCCTCGGTGTTGCGCGGCAAGTATTTTGAAGGTTCGGGCGTCGTGGGCATATTTATTGGCACCGTGGCGTTTGCCTTGATTGCGCCGCTTGTGGGTGGCCTGATCGATGGCGTTGACCGCAAGCTTTCGGCCCGTATGCAGGGCCGCGTGGGCCCGCGCCTGCTGCAGCCCTTCTACGACGTTGCCAAGCTGCTGCGCAAGGCCCCTGCCAGCGTAAACACCATGGATGATACCTACATGGCGTGCGCGCTCATCTTCACCGTCGTGGGCGGCGGCATCTTTGTGTCGGGCTCCAACACGCTGCTGTGTGCCTTTATGGTTACGCTCGCCGCGATCTTTGTGGTACTGGCGTCCGCCTCGACGCAAAGCCCGTTTGCGCAGGTCGGCGCCGACCGCGAGCTGCTGCAGGTTATGAGCTACGAGCCCGCCGTTTTGCTGATGAGCGTGGGCTTGTATCTCGCCACCGATAGCTTCGACTCCATCGCCGTAACCGGGCAGCCGGCGCCCATCATCGCGTACAGTGCGCCCATTTTCTTGGCGCTGCTTGCGGTACTCACCATCAAGCTACGCAAGTCGCCGTTCGACCTTTCGTACTCGCATCACGCGCATCAGGAGATTGTCCAGGGCGTCGCCACCGAGATGAGCGGCGGCACGCTGGCCAAGATGACCCTTATGCACTGGTGCGAGACCGTGCTGTTTTTGATGTGGGTGGGCATGTTCTTTGTTTGGGACAACCCGGTGAGCTGGGTGGTTGCCCTGGTCGTGATGGCCGCGACGTATTTTGTCGAGGTCCTGATCGACAACACCTTCGCACGCAGCACCTGGCGCAGCTGCTTTAGGCTCGGATGGGGCGTGGCGCTGGTGTTTGGCCTGCTCAACCTTATGCCCATCCTCGTCGATGTATTTATTTAGGAGGCGGCATCCATGGATCATAAAATGTCGCGCTCGCCGTGGGTTATTCATTACGACGGTTCGAGCTGCAACGGATGCGATATCGAGGTGCTGGCCTCGCTCACGCCGCTGTTCGATGCGGAGCGCTTTGGCGTGGTCAACACCGGCAACCCCAAACATGCGGATATCTTTTTGGTGACGGGTTCGGTCAATGCCCAGAACCTGCCCGTCGTGCGCCAGATCTACAACCAGATGCTCGAGCCCAAGTGCGTGGTGGCCTGCGGTATCTGCGCGTGTTCGGGCGGCGTGTTCCGCGATGCCTACAACGTGATCGGCGGCGTGGACCGCGCGATTCCCGTGGACGTGTATGCGCCCGGATGCGCCATTCGCCCCGAGACCGTGATCGATGCCATCGTGGAGGCGTGTGGCATCCTGGACCAGAAGGAGGCCGTGATGCGCGCCGGCGGCGACCCGCTCACCGTGGGCGGTGCCGCTACTTGGGACGGTGGCGTTGAGCTGGGCGAGGACGGGTTTGTGGCTGCGGGGGCCGGGGCCGTCGCTGGTGACGCACCTGCCGCTGGTGACGCACCTGCTGAGAAGCCCGCCGCTGCAAAGGAGGCCGAGTAATGCAAAAGGCTATCTATACCACCGTCGGGATCGAGGAGCTCCTGTCGCATGTCCAGGCGCTTAAGGGCGTCGGCGCGCGCTTTGTGCAAATGCACGCCGAGCGCAACGTCGACGACGGCTCGTATCGCTTGGTCTATACGTTTATCAACGTTCGAGCTGCTCAGGAGCATATTGCGCAGGACGGCAGCTATGCGATCGAGAACCTGGTGGTTGAGGGCATCGACCAGTACCAGGAGATTCCGTCCATCAGCTCGTACTATCCGGCGGTATTTCCGTTTGAAAACGAAGCACACGACCTGTTTGGCCTTGCCATCACCGACATGCAGATCGACTTTAAGGGCTTTTTCTACCAGGTCTCGACTGCCGAACCCATGAGCGTTATCACGCCCGAGGTGAAGGTCGCGCGCGAGAAGGCCATGAAGGTCCGTGCCGCCGCCGAGGCCAAGGCGCGCAAGGCCGCGGCCGAGAAGGCCGCCGCGGCTGCGGCTGCTGCAGGGGAGAGCGCTGCGAGCGCCGGCGATGCCGCGGGCTCCGATGCTCAGCACGATGAGGCTGCTGCGAAGGCCGCGCTCAAGGCTGCCGAGATGGAGGCAAAGCTCGCTGCTATGGATCCCGAGAAAGCGGCCAAGGTCCGCGCGGCGCTTGCCGCCAAGGCCGCCCGCGACAAGCAGAAAAAGGAGGCGTAAGGTCCATGGCTCATCGCTCCGTAATTCCGTTTGGCCCGCAGCACCCGGTGCTGCCCGAGCCGCTTCATCTGGACCTGGTGATCGAGGACGACCGCGTCATCGAAGCAATTCCGCAGATCGGCTTTGTGCACCGCGGACTCGAGAAGCTCACCGAAAAGCGCGATATGCATCAGTTTTGCTACATCGCCGAGCGCATCTGCGGCATCTGCGCCGTGGGCCATAGCTGTGGCTACGCCAGCGCCTGCGAGCGCATGCTCGGCATCGAGGTGCCTGGTCGCGTGCAGTATATCCGCACCATTCTGCATGAGCTTTCGCGCATTCACTCGCACCTGCTGTGGCTGGGCCTGCTCGCCGATGCCTTTGGCTTTGAGGCGCTGTTCTATCGTTCGTGGACGCTGCGCGAGCAGATTCTCAAGATCTTCGAGAGCACGTGCGGCGGTCGCGTGATTCTGTCGATTAACGAGATTGGCGGCCTTAAACACGACATTGAGGATTCCGAGCTGGCGGGTATTGTCCAGACGCTCGACGCTATGCGCCCTGACTACGAGGCCGTGGTGCATACGTTTTTGGACGACAACAGCTGCGGCGAGCGCCTGCATGGCGTGGGCGTGATCAGCAAGAAAGACGCGCTGGATCTGTCGATGGTCGGCCCGTTCGGCCGCGCCTCGGGCGTGGATTACGACGTGCGCATGTTCGGCGACGGCGCCTATGCGGATCTGGCCGCGTTTGAGCCCATCGTTGCTACCGATGGCGATTGCTATGCCCGCTGCCAGGTGCGTTGCGCCGAGGTCACGCAGGCCATGGACATTATCAAGGAGCTTGTCGGCAGGATTCCGCACGACGGCATCGGCGGGCGTACCAAGCTCACACCGGCCGACGGCGCGCGCGGCGAGGTTGTGATTGAGCAGCCGCGCGGCGAGGCGTATTACTATGTGCGCGGCAACGGCACCAAGAACCTGGACCGTTTCCGCGTGCGCACGCCGACGTCGCAGAACTTGGCGGGTCTGACGCATGCGCTGCAGGGCGTACTCCTTGCCAACGTGCCCATGATTATCCTGACCATCGACCCCTGCATTAGCTGCACGGAAAGGTAGGCACGGCATGAGTTTGCTGACATTTGCCAAGACGGCCTTGGGTTCTATGGTCAAGCAGCCGGTAACGGCGTGCTATCCGCAGGAGAAGCTCGCGGCACCCGAGCGCTTGCGCGGGCATATCGTCAATGACATGGATGTGTGTATCTGCTGCGGCATGTGTGCGCGTCGCTGTCCGGCGGGCGCGCTCGCGGTCGATCGCAAGGGTGGAACGTGGTCGATCGACCCGTATGCCTGCGTGGTGTGCGGTGAGTGCATCGAGAGCTGCCCCAAGCACTGCCTGACTATGGACACCGCCCGCACCCCAGTCGCAGCGGACAAGACTCCCACAGTAGAAACCAAACCGGAATAGCGCCGGAATAGAGCTGGAATAGGGGCCGGTGGGGCAAAAATGCCCCACCGGCCCCGCGCTTAAACGCGCGGCTGGGCCGCCGCAAACAAAACTATGCCGGTTTACGGGGCTGGATGGCGAACCTCCGACCATACGGAAAAACACAAAAACAAAACCGCAGGTAGATAGCCTGCCGTTTTTCAAAAAATGAGGGTATGGATGAGGGTCCCGACTTTTGCCCCGTAATCCGGCATAGTTTTGAAATGGCACCATATCCGTAACAGCCTTTGATCTTCCGTGGACGGAGGAAAACGAGCCCTTTTGTCCCGTCGATCTTGAGTCGCATCCGTTTTCCTGCGAAAACCCTCGTGTCTCAACTTTGGTGAGACATTTGTCTCACGCCCAAAACCGAATCTGGAACGTGTGTCACCTGCCCAAATTGTGTCTCATTTCGTAACTTTAGGCTGTTGCAAGGTCTGAGACCGCGAGAAGGGAGACGCGATGGGTAAGTACACGAGGGGTCTCTTGGCGGTGATACTGGCCGTAGTGTTGGTGTTGCCGGCTGCAGCATTTGCCATGCTGCCCGAGGCCAACGCCAGGTCCAGCACCGGAATGGACGGACCGACAGTAAACGGGACGGTCGTCGACCCCGATACTAGCGGACGCTGGGAAATCTGGGCAGCCGGCCACGGCGGTAATAAAGTAACAACCCAAAACGTCGGTCGAATCTGGACCGACAAGACGGTCAAGGCAACCGAGGAAAACGAAGAGTCGGACTTTTTGACCACGCTTTCGGCGATATCCTCGACGTCTAATTCAACCGTGACGGTCACCACGCCGCTTGACATCGTGATGGTGCTGGATGCCTCTGGCTCTATGGATCACGCTATGGGCGATACTGACGACACTAAGCGCATTACAGCTCTGAAGAACGCTGCCTATAGCTTTATTGATACCATCGCCAAGCAAAACGAGGGTATCGAGGGTGTCGATAGGCAGCACAGGGTTGCCATTGTTAAGTTTTCGGGTGATAAGACCGATAAGATCGGCAACGACACGTACGATAAATGGGAACATGGCAGAACTAATACTTACAACTACTCCCAGGTAATGGCGGGCTTGACCAATTGCTCTGGCGCCGGCGTGACTGATCTTAGGGAAACAATTAAGGCAATCAAACCCGCCGGCGCCACGCGCGCCGATAATGGTCTGCAGCTGGCAGAGGGCATCACTTCTGGTCGCGCAGATGCCAAGAAGATCGTTGTGTTCTTTACCGACGGCAAGCCAACGAGCTACGACGAGTTTGATTCTAAGGTCGCTAACGATGCCGTGACGGCTGCCAAGAACATGAAGGACAGCAAGGCCACCGTTTATACTATCGGCATCTTTGATGGCGCGGACCCCAGCGCTGGTATCTAGGATTCGGGAAAAAGCCAAAAAGAGAACAAGTTCATGCAGGCCGTTTCGAGCAACTACCCCAATGCCACGGCATGGGATGCTCATGGTGCACGCGCTGAAAACTCCGACTACTACAAGTCGGCGACCAATGCAGAAGAGCTCAAGAAGGTCTTTGACGACATCTCACAGGCCATCACATCGGAGGCGCCTTATCCGACCGAAATCCATAAGGGCTACGACGAGACCAAGTCCGGCTACATCACGTTTACCGACGAGCTGGGCGACTTTATGCAGGTCGACAGCTTCACCGAGGTCGTCATCAACGGCACGCCGTTTACCAAGACGGACAAAACGGTCAATAAAGAAACCAATACCGACACCTACGAGTTCACCGGCAAGGCAAAAGACCTGCTCATTACCGTGCAGCGTGCTGGTGATGACAATCCCCAGAAGGGCGATGTCGTAACGGTCAGCATTCCTGCGTCGTTGATTCCGCTGAGCCACTTTAAGACCGTAGACGGCAAGCTTTCGGTCGACAGCGCTCAGCCTATCCGCGTGAAGTACACCTCGAGCGTGAAGAGCACTGCGCTCGACAACCTGTTTACGCCCGAGAAGGTAACGGGGCTCAAGGATTACATCGAGAACAATACGACCGTTGCCAACGGCGCCAAGACCGTGAATTTCTACGCGAACAAGTGGGCTGCCGGCGATCTGGGCAATACGGTTGCGACCTTTGAGCCGGCCGACACCAACCGCTACTACTACTTCCAGAAGCAGACGCCCATTTACACGGACAAGGATTGCACGCAGCCTGCAAAGAATTCGCTGGCAGATACCGGCACCTATTACTACAAGGATGAGTTTGAGGAGCAGGGCGAAAACGGCGAGGCCAAGCCCGCCTCTGCCGTCATCGAGTTTATCGGCGGCGACGCTGCGAAGTTTGACGGCGCTATTGTTGCTGACGAGGACGGCAACCTTTCGTTTAGCGTGGGAACCGCGCGCCTAGCCTTTATCGACGAGCTCCACACCACCAAGGAGAGTGTGGGCGGCAACAACACTGGTACCGCGACCGACGTTCTTAATCCCAAGTGGAACAACATATCCGCCAAGGCGACCGCGACGCATGTCAACTCCTACCTGGGCAACAACGGCAAGATCAGCTATAAGTACGACATGACGCCGGTAACGGTGGATACCAAGGATGCCAAGGCCGGCTTTGGCCTGACCAAGGTACTCGAGGGCCGCGACTGGACGAAGGAGGACACGTTTGAGTTTGGGCTGACGTCCGAGAACGGTGCCCCGATACCCGAGTCCGCGACAGCGCCCGTGACCGCGTCTGTGACCAAGGACGATCTGGACGACAAGGGTAAAGCTGTCATCGACTTCGGCACGATCAAATACACCGAGCCCGGCACGTACGTCTACAGGGTCAGCGAAAAGAACGCCGGGACTACGGTTGACGGCATTGCCTACAGCAAGAACGTCGCGGAGGTCACCGTGACGGTAACGCCCAACAAGAGGGGCGAGCTCAGCGCCGCTGTGAAGGTGACATGGAGCGAAGCCGACGAGACCGAGTTCAAGAACGTCTACACTGCGGAGCCTGTTGAGTCCAGCGTTACCGACAAGATTGACGTGACCAAGTCTCTGACCGGGCGCGACCTTACGGTCGGTGAGTTCAGCTTTGAGCTGCGCGAGATTAAGGATGAGGACTCTGAGCTTATCGAGACCGTTAAGAACGCTGCCGACGGCAAGGTGACGTTCAGTGCCATCAAGTACACCGAGATCGGCCAGCACACCTACAAGCTGCATGAGGTTAAGGGCAACGCCGGCGGTATTGACTACGATGACGCGGTCTACACCATCGTGACGACCATCGCCGATAACGGCAAGGGCCAGCTGGTTGCCACACACGAGCTGAAGGACGCCAAGGACGTCAAGAGCATCGAGTTCAAGAACGCCTACACCACGAATGCTACCGAGGCATCGCTTGCGGGTATCAAGAATCTGCAGGTTGACGACGCTCTTACCCCGGCTGATATCACCGGCAAGTTCACCTTTACCGTGACCGGTGAAGAGGGCGCGCCTATGCCTGCGAGCACGAGCGTGCACAACAACGTCGACGGCAAGGTCGACTTTGGCAAGATTACCTTTACGCTCGACGACCTTAACAAGGCTGTGGGCGAGAAGCCCGAGAAGCGCGAGCACACCTTTACCTACACCGTGACCGAGTCCGGTGAGGTCGCTGGCGTGACCAACGACGCTAAGCCGTCGCGCGAGGTTTCCTTCACCGTGACCGATGACGGCAAGGGGAATCTGCGCGTATCCCGCAAGCCGGACGGTGATGCGGCCTTCACGTTCACCAATACCTATAACGTGACGCCTGTCGAGACGAGCGTCACCGAACAGATCACCGCGACCAAGGTCCTGACCGGCCGCGATCTCAAGGACGGCGAGTTCTCCTTTGAGCTGGTCGAGGGCGACAAGGTCGTCGCCAAGGGCACCAACGCCGACGACGGAACGATCGCCATGGACAAGATCACCTACACCAAGCCCGGCAAGTACACCTACACGCTGCGCGAGGTCAACGGCGGAACCACCAGCAAGGGCATCACGTACGGCGACGCCAAGTACACCATCGAGACCACCATTACCGACAAGGGCGATGGCACGCTCAAGGCTGAGCATGTCCTGAAGGACGCCACGGCTGCGACCTTCAAGAACACCTACAGCGTGACCCCGCTCGACGCAGAGCTCGACTTTGATCTGAGTAAGGCTATCGACGGTCGCGACTGGACGGACTCCGACGAGTTCAGCTTTACCATCACCGCCGCCGAGGGCACCCCGCTGCCCGATCCTGCAACCGTGACCGTGAACAAGCACGATGCGAAGGATGGCATCGCTGCCGTCAAGTTCGGCAAGATCCGCTACACGGCTGCCGGAACCTACACGTACGAGATCCGCGAGAACGCGGGTAACGCGGCCGGCATGGCGTATGACGGGCATGTCGCGACCGCCGAAGTGACCGTGACCGAGAACGGCGAGGGCAAGCTGACCGCCAACGTCACCAAGAAGGAAAGCGGCCGCTTCACCAACACGTACCGCACTGAGCTTAACTACACCGCGGCCGGCGGCCTCAAGCTCAGCAAGAGCCTCTCCGGACGTCCTATGACCGAGGGCCAGTTCACGTTTACCGTGACGCCTGCCGACGAGGCCTCGGCCAACGCGCTTGGCCTGCTGCCCGGAGCCAACAACTTCAAGTCCCCTGCGACGGCAGAGGCAACGGTCGGACTGATCGACATTCTGGCTGGTCATGAGGTTAAATTTACGCTGGCTGACGCCGGCAAGACCTTCACGTACACCGTAGCCGAGAAGAATGACGGCAAGCCCGGTTACACCTACGACGACGCCGTGCGTACCGTGACGATCGCCGTCGCCGATGACGGTGCCGGTACGCTTACCGCTACCACGACCGTATCTGGCGGACCCGAGGGCACGCACGAGACAATCCACAAGAGCGGCGAGAACAAGGTTGAGAGCGCTCTGGTCCCGTTCGAAAACAGCTATAGCGCATCGACTGATAACCCGGGCGTTTCTGCACAGATTGTCGCCACCAAGACCCTGACCGGACGTCCGATGGTTAACGGTGAGTTCTACTTTGGCATCGCCTATGCGGGCGAGACGGAAGCCATCAGTGGCACGCCGGCGTTCAACTATAACGGCCAGGTGAGCTTTGGCACGCTGCATTACGACACCAAGATGCTCGCTGACCTGGTAAGCACCGGGCGCGCCATCCGCACCGACACGGACGGCAAGCTTGCGTGGACTATCAACTACACGGCCTTTGAGTACACGAACTTGCTGGCCGACCAGGGCATTACCTCCGCGAAGTCGAGCTTTAGCTTTAAGGTCATCGTCGTCGACAACGGCGACGGTACCCTGACGGCAAAGCCTGACTACGGTGGCGTCGAGCCCGTGTTCGAGAACGTCTACGGCGCCGATGCCGTTGACGCTGCGCTCGCTGGTACCAAGAAGCTCCAGGCTGCCGAGGGCCTGACCCCGGCAGACATCGCGGGCAAGTTCACCTTTACCGTGACCGCCGACGAGGCGGGCGCCCCGATGCCCGAGCGCGCGACCGCAACCAATGACGCGGCCGGCAACGTGGACTTTGGCAAGATCCACTTCACGCTCGAGGACCTCAACCGCGCCCTGGGCGTGACGACCGATGCTTCTGACGACGCATCGAGCGACGCCGAAGCCAACGCCGACGAGGCCAACGCCGACGAGGCCGAGGTTGACGCCGACGCCGCTGACGGCGACGCTGCCGACACCGACGAGTCCGAGCCCGCAGTCCCCACCGCTCCGCGCTCGCACACCTTTACCTACACGGTGGCCGAGTCCGGTAGCGCCCCTGGCGTGACCAACGACACCAACGCCACGCGCAAGGTTTCCTACACCGTGACTGACGACGGTGCCGGACATCTGAGTGTCGTGCGCAACGGCGACGACGGTGCGGCCTTCACGTTCACCAACACCTACAGCGTGACGCCCACAGATTCTGTCGTGACCGATCAGGTCAAGACGGTTAAGCGTCTGACCGGCCGCGACCTTGCAGCTGGCGAGTTCACGTTTGAGCTGCTCGAGGACGGCGTGACTGTCGCTAGTGGCACCAACGACGCCAACGGCAACGTTACGCTGAGCCCGATCCGCTACGAGGCACCAGGCACGCACACGTACACGCTGCGCGAGGCTTGCCCCAACGCGCTCGGCCTGTACAAGGGCGTCACCTATGACGGCACGACCTACACCGTCGTGACCACCGTCTCCGACAACGGCGATGGCACGCTGGCCGCGACGCACAAGCTCGAGGGAACTACCGAGTCGGCTGGCTTTACCAACAAGTATCACGCCATGCCCACGCAGGTTTCCATCGGCGCCATCAAGGTACTCGAGGGACGCGAACTCAAGAAGGACGAGTTTAGCTTTAAGCTCGTTGGCGAGGACGTCGAGTCCACCGTCACCAACGATGCCGACGGCAAGATCAACTTCGACAAGTTCGAGTACGACGAGCCCGGTACGTACGTCTACACCATCAGCGAGGTCAAGGGCGACGAGGCCGGTATGACCTACGACAAGTCCGTCTTTACCGCGACCGTTAACGTGGTCGACGACGGCGGGGGCAACCTCAAGGCGAACGTCGCCTTTACCAAGGGCGACAAGAGCGTCGAGGGTATCGTGTTCAACAACACGTACAAGAAGCCCGAGACTCCTGCGCCTACGCCCGATCCCGGCACGCCCAAGACGGTGACGAACATCGTCAAGACGGTCAAGGGTTTCCTGCCCACCACGGGTGACCAGCAGGCCGCCGCACTGCTCATGGCATTCGTCATAGCCATGGCCGGCGTCGGAGCCCTAGTCTGGGGTATCCGTAAGCGCTAGGCGCGCTGACAGCGCCCGGGGCCAAAAGGCCCCGGGCCGCTGGCGGGGAGCCAAAACATAGCCCCGCCCCACCCCCAGCCGCCACGGAGACATCTCCCTTCTCCGTGGCGGCGCTTTTGTGCGTAGGCGAGAAGGGCTTGCCATGGAACCGGCCCATCTACTACGTTTGACTGCCTGTTCCCGACCATGCTGAAAAACACAAAAACAAAACCGCAGGTAGAACGCCTGCGGTTTTCTGAAAAACAGAGGTATGGTCGGGGGTATCGAGTCAAACGTAGTAGATGGGCCGATTTCGTGGCGGGCGCCGTCAGCCGATCTCCGCGAGCGGAAGAAAAGGGATCATTTTGGTCCCGCGAGGCTTGCGGAGGCACTCGTGCAAGGCCGCCCGAACAAAACTATGCCGGTTTACTACGATGAATTCGACATTCCCGACCATGACTGCATTTTTCTAATTATTGCAAGCGTTCTACCCGCGGTTTTGCAAGCGCGCAATTTGCCGTGGTCGAAGGTGGGCGTTTCATCGTAGTAAACCGGCATAGTTTTGAGTTGATCCGTTGGGGACGGAGGAAAACGGATCATTTTTGGCTCCGTACGGCTTGCGGGGTGTCGGTATGTGACCCCACTGTTCCAAAACTATGTCGGTTTACGGGGCTGAATCGCGAACCCCCAACCATGTCGATAGTTGCAAGAATAAAACCGCAGGTAGACGAGCCGTCATTTTGCAGAAAACGTGGGTATGGATGAGGGCTCCGGCTTTAGCCCCGTAATCCGGCGTAGTTTTGAAATGGCATCAAATCGATAACAGCCATTTTGCTATGCCGGGGCGGTCGGTCGTTGGGTAATTACCCTCGCAGGTAGGCAATGGCGATCTGTGTGCGGTTGCGTAGGCCCATTTTGGCAAGGATCGAGCTGATGTGGTTGCGCACGGTGCCTTCGCCCATGTAGGCGGTGGCGGCGATCTCCTTGTTGTCGAGGCCGCGGGCGATGAGCTCGGCGACTTCGAACTCGCGGTCGGTTAGGCTGGCGAAGGCCGCGGGTCGGCGGAGTGTGCCCGCCTCAACGCCCGTTCCGTCAAAATCGATGTCCTCGATCGCCTTGCCCTCGAGTATGCGTTTACCGTCCATGACCTGCGCCAACGCCGGCGGAATGGCGGCGACATCGGTCTTGATCAGGTAGCCGCGGGCGCCGAGCTTGAGCGCCGACACAATGTACTCGTCATCCGAGAATGTCGTCAGAAACACCACGCGCGCCGAATGGTCGCGCTCAAGGATCTCGCGTGCCGCCGAAAGTCCGTCACGCCCCGGCATCTGAATGTCGAGCAGTGTGATATCGGGCGCGTGTTCGACATAGAGCGAAACCGCATCGTTGCCGTTGGCACCGGTGTCCACCACTTCGATCTGCGGCTGGGCGCCCAGGATAATCTTGAGCGAATCGACCACCAAGCGGTCGTCGTCGACAACGATGAGCCTCATCGGCCCTCATCTCCTTGCTGTTTGGGAACGGTGGCAAACACGCGCCAGCCGCCGGCGCTGGCACGCGAGCCGGCGGTGAAGGTGCCGCCAAGCGCCTCGATGCGCTCGCGCATGGAGGCGAGCCCCATGCCCTCCGCGGCACCGCGGCTGCTTGCTCGGACCCCGCCCGCGCCATCGTCGGTAACGATGAGCTGGTAAAACGACGGATGCTCCATGCATCGTACGGTGACGGTCTGGGCGCAAGCGTGGCGCATGGTGTTGGAGAGCGCCTCGCGCAGGACCGCCGCAAAGCAGTTGGCGACGTTTGCGGGTGTATGCTCGGTCATAACTTCAAGCTCAATCTGCGGGCCGCCGTCCGAGCGTGCGCCTTCAACAATGCGTTCGAGCTGCACGGAAAGGTCGACGGCGTTGTCGTTGAGCGCGTGGACGCTGGTGCGCACGAGCTGGAGCGCCTCGTCAACCGTGCGTTTGACGTCGGCGAAATCGGCGGCGACGCCGGGCTCGTCGGCGTGGACCACGCGCAGGGCTTCGGCCTGCAGTGAGGCGCGCGTGAGTTGGTGCCCGACGTTATCGTGGATCTCGCGCGCGATGCGGGCGCGTTCGGCGAGTGTCGCGAGCTCGACTTCGTAGTCCTGGCGGTCGGCAAGATCGCGGTTGCGCGCCTCGAGCGCGAGGGCTCGTTCCTGCAGCTCGTCGCGGATGCGACGCATGCGCTGCTGCTCGCGCTCCAACTGGGCGGTACGTAGCGATAACAAGGTGGCGGCAACCGAAAGGATGGCGGTCAGCAGGAGCGTTCGGGCGGTGAGCGCGTCGGCGCGTAGGTCCGCAATGAGCGCAAAAGCAAAGACGGAGCCAATGTCCAGCGCGACCCAGGCGTGCTCACGGCGCATGTGCCGCGCGATGTCATAGAGGGCGAGAGGCGCAAACGGCACAAACGGCGGCACGAAGACAGCCGCGATGATGTAAGCGTAACTTGCGGCCTCGCTTGCACGGCGCGTGCGATCCTTCTGCGCGAGCTCGGCCAGCGAAGTGGCAATAACGCCAAGGCAAAACGCCGCGACCAGGCGGGCGTCCACAGCAAGGCCCACGGCGGCTGCGATGCAGCACGCCAGCACAATCGATTTGTCGAAAAGCCTGTTCATACGGGTATTGTACGCGAAGCTGCGCGTGGTGGAGGGGCCGCCCGGGGCAACCGTGACATTCCTCCCGTGCGGCAAAGCGGCGTCGATCGCTCGCGGGAGCGGGGTTTCGCCTCCGCCCCCTCGCACTCGTGACAAAGCTCACTGGTGCGCGCCGGCGGCTCCTGCGATGATGCAATCGTACCGGGCCGCAATCAACGGAAGGGCCGCCTCATGACAGACATCGTCCACGTCGAAAACCTCGTCAAGCGCTATGACGATCTTATTGCGCTCGACCACTTTAACTTGAGCATCGCCCCCGGCGAGATCTTTGGCCTGCTGGGCCCCAACGGCTCGGGCAAGACTACGTCCATCAACTGCATCCTGCAGCTGCTTGCCTACGACAAAGGCACCATCGAGCTATTCGGCGAGCCCATGACGCCCGCCCGCTACGACCTCAAGCGTCGCATCGGCGTGGTGCCGCAGCAGGTGGCGGTGTTCGACGAACTCACCGTGCGCGAGAACATCGACTATTTCTGCAGCCTTTACGTTAACGACCGCAAGCGCCGCCGCGCGCTGGTAGACGAGGCGATCGACTTTGTCGGGCTGGGCGACTTTACCAAGTTCCGCCCCGGCAAGCTCTCGGGCGGCCTGGCGCGCCGGCTCAACATCGCCTGCGGCATCGCGCACAAGCCCGAGCTCATCTTCTTTGACGAGCCCACGGTGGCGGTCGACCCGCAGAGCCGCAACGCCATCCTGGAGGGCATCTGCCGCCTGCGCGACGAGGGCGCCACGGTGGTGTATACCAGCCATTACATGGAGGAAGTCGAGCAGATTTGCAGCCGCATCATGATCATGGACGGCGGCCGCGTGCTGGCGCAGGGCACCAACGACGAGCTCAAGCGCATGATTCAGATGGGCGAGCGCGTGACTGTCGAGGTCGGCGCCGTCGAGGCCGCCACAGTCGAGCGCCTGCGCGCCCACGAGCACGTGCTCAGCGTCGAGCTGTCCGGCGGCGAGCTCGTCTGCACCTGCGAGGCGAGCCCGCACAACTTGGTTGACATCCTTGACACGCTGCGTGCTGCCGACGTGGCGCTCGGCCGCGTGTGGAGCGAGCCGCCGACCCTCAACGATGTGTTCCTCGAGATCACCGGCCGCGAGCTGCGCGACTAGGGGGCAGCCATGTTCAACGCCATTATCATTACGGTCAAGACGCTGCTGCGCCGGCCGAGCACGTGGGTCTGGGGCGCTCTCTTTCCCGTCGCGCTTTCCACGATGTTCATGTTTATGTTTGCGAACCTGAGCTCTGACGGCACGGTCGACCCGGTGCCGGTTGCCGTCGTGGCGGACGAGGCCTGGGACGCCTCGACCTTTAAGGACGTGGCGACGTCGCTTGCCAAGGAAGGCGACGACCGACTGCTTGAGATCCACGAGTGCGACGACGCGGCCGATGCGAACCGTGCGCTCAAGGCCGGCGAGGTCGCGGGCATCTATACGGTCGACGATGCAGGCACGCCCAAACTCACGCTGCTATCGAGTTACGACAGCTCACGTGCGTCGACGGTGCTCACCGACCGCAGCATTCTGGAGACGGTGGCAAGCTCGTATACACAAAATGCCGAGCTCATGCCCCAGATTGCCCAGGACAACCCGGCGGCGCTCGCCGACCCGGAGGCGGTTGCGCGCGCCCTGTCGCTAGAGGGCGGCACCCGCCGCGTTAGCCTGACGCGCACCACGCCCGATGGCACGGTCATCTACTACTACGCGCTCT
Organism: Collinsella aerofaciens; assembly: GCA_008671135.1. Classification (GTDB taxonomy): domain Bacteria; phylum Actinomycetota; class Coriobacteriia; order Coriobacteriales; family Coriobacteriaceae; genus Collinsella; species Collinsella aerofaciens_J. Next base: position 38,241 of record RQAP01000002.1, on the reverse strand, counting down.
TTGGCCTGGTTGCGATGATGTCTGCCGAGTTTGCTGCCTTGAGCGTCGTCGATTTGCAGCCCAATCTGTCGGGCCTTGGCGCGCGCCGCTGCGTGGGCGGCCTTTCCAAGACGGCGTCGCTGGCCGGCATCTTTGTCGGCTCGTGGCTGGTCTCCTTCGCCTCGATGACGATCGCGATTGGCTATGTGCGCCTGGTCGTGGGCGTCGACTTTGGCGGGCGCGAGGGACTGTGTCTGGTGGGCGGCGCCGCTTCCGCGCTTGCCGCCACGGGCCTGGGGCTCTTTGTGGGCACGCTTCCCGTTAAGGGCGGCAAGGCGTCCAAGTCCGGCATCCTTACGGGCTTTGCTACCACGTGCGCCCTGTTCGCCGGCCTCTACGGCGAGCCGGCGATGGCGCTTGCCGACGACGTCGCCCGCGCCTGCCCTGCCGAGTGCTGGCTCAACCCCGTCAAGCTTATCTGCGACATGTTCAACCGCCTGTATTTCTTTGAGGACCTGGGCCCCTTTGCCGTTCGCGCCGGCGCACTGGTCCTTATGGCGCTGCTGTTCGTTGCCGCCGCCACGCTGATCTTTGGAAGGAGCCGCTATGAGCACCTTTAAGACCGCGCTTCGCATGGCGCTGGCGCACCCGTTCTACCTGCTCATCTATACGGTGTTCATCTCGCTCATGGGCGTATTCATCGCGGCATCGGTGAGCTGGAACTCGTCGCAGCTCACCGAGTACAAGCCCTACGATGCCAACGTGATCGTGGTCGACCGCGACGACAGCGACCTTTCGCGTGCGCTTACCAAGCATCTGGGTTCGCGTTTTGAGCTGGTCACGGGCGTCGGCGACGATGCGTACGACCTTGCGGATGCGCTCGCCAAGAGCAACAGCGCCAAGGGCAGCGCCGACTGCGTGTTCTTTATCCCGGAGGGGTTTGAGGACGACCTCGTTGCAGCCGCCCGCGCGGGGGAGTCTCTGCCCAAGCTCGATGTGACCTACGGCGCTGGTACCATGGCGGCGGCGCTTTCGTCTGCCGAGGCCTCGCGCTGGATCTCGCTCGCGGGTGCTGCGGCGGCGCTTGAGCCCGCTGCTTCTGACGGCGATGTCGCCAAGGCCGCCGAGCACGCGGCTGCAAAGCGCGCGGAGGTTCAGGTCGAGCAGGTCAAGGTCGACTCGACTGCCGCCGCCACGCTCGAGTCGTACTTCAACTTTGGCGCGTACGCGATTATCTCGTCGGTCATCGTGTCGGTGGGACTGGTGTTCTCGGGCATGAACGAGCCCGAGCGCGTACGCCGCATGGAGGCCGGTCCGGTCTCCGAGCGCCAGCGTTCGCTTGCCGTGTTCGCGGCTGCCGCGGTGCTCACCGTCTGCATCTGGTTTGTGTCGAGCATGATGGGTGTCGTGGGCTTTGCCGGCGCGGTTGCCGAGGTCGGCGTGGGTCGTGTGTGTCTGGCGCTGGCGGCGACGTTTGCCCTGGCGTGCACGCCTCTGGCCGTTGGCTTTACGTTGTCGAGCTTGGGCGCGCGCGAGGAACTGCTCAACGGCGTGGGCAACCTGCTTGGCATGCTCATGACGTTTTTGGGCGGCGCCTGGATGCCGCTGTCGCTCATGGGCTCGGCCGTGCAGACCGTGGCGCATTTTGTGCCGACATATTGGGTGAACGACGCGATCAGCAAGGCACTCGCCTCGGATTTAACGTCCACCGTGCTGGGCGACATCGCCTGCGACCTGGGCGTCACGGCACTCTTCGCCGTGGCCATCGCCGCCGCAGGCCTCGCCCTCGCACGCACCAAATTCCGCGTCTAGCCACCTAGTCATTTAAGAGCGTCCCCAATGACTAGGTGTCGCGCTTGACTTTGACCCTACTTTAACGGGTACCATCCTCTTATGTCTGTAACGCCATATAGACCGAGGGGATAGATCTATGACCGCAACTGCACCCGCAGCACCCGCTAAGGTGTACTTCACCAACCTGCGCACGCATGCTCGCGAGAGCCAGCTCGACAAGCTCAAGCGCCTCATCCGTCACGCCGGAATTGAGCAGATCGACTTTGAGAACAAGTTCGTCGCCATCAAGATTCACTTTGGCGAGTTGGGCAACCTGAGCTTTTTGCGCCCCAACTACGCTCGCGCCGTCGCGGATGTCGTGAAGGAGCTGGGCGGCAAGCCCTTCCTCACCGACTGCAACACGCTCTATGTGGGTAGCCGCAAAAACGCGCTCGAGCACATCGACACCGCCTACCAGAACGGTTTTACCCCGTATGCCACGGGTTGCCAGATCATCATCGCCGACGGTCTCAAGGGCACCGACGAGGCGCTCGTCCCGGTCGAGGGCGGCGAGTACGTGCGCGAGGCCAAGATCGGTCAGGCACTCATGGATGCCGATATCGTGATTAGCCTCACCCACTTTAAGGGCCATGAGCAGGCCGGCTTTGGCGGCGCCATGAAGAATCTGGGCATGGGTGGCGGCAGCCGTGCCGGCAAGATGGAGCAGCATGCCGCCGGCAAGCCGAACGTCGCGACCGAGCACTGCGTTGGCTGCCGTGCCTGCGAAAAGATCTGTGCGCACAACGCCATCTCGTTTGACGATACCCGCGAGCGCGAGCTTGCCAACGGCAACACCCGCACGGTGCACGTGGCCGCCATCGACCACGATCGCTGCGTGGGTTGCGGACGCTGCATTGCGGCATGCAACCAGGACTGCATCAAGCCCGGCTATGACGCTGCGGCCGACGTGCTCAACTGCAAGATCGCCGAGTACACCAAGGCCGTCGTCGACGGCCGCCCGAGCTTCCACATCTCGCTTGCCATGGATATCAGCCCCAACTGCGATTGCCATCCCGAAAACGACACGCCTATCGTCAACGATATCGGCATGTTCGCGAGCTTCGACCCGGTCGCCATCGACCAGGCCTGTGCCGATGCCGTCATGGCATCCGAGCCGCTGCCCAACACCGAGCTCACCGATAGCGCCGCCAAGATGGAGCATAACCACGAGCATCTGGAGGGCGAGCAGGCCAAGGACCCCTTCTGCATCACGCATCCCGACACCGACTGGCGCGCCTGTATCGCACACGCCGAGAAGATCGGCCTGGGCACGAGCAAGTACGAGCTCATCGAGGTCAAGTAGCGCCTAGTTATTGGACAAATGAAGCGCTTTTCTGGCGCAAGTAGAGCAAAAGCCGCCCGTGGGCACAGCGCTCACGGGCGGCTTTCCGGAAGTATGCGGCAAATTTCGAGACCGCCGAGCACACGACGTTTTTTGGCAACAAAACCCCTGATAAATTGTTGGTAAAACTGCGGTCTGGTCGGCAGTTCCAGATTTTTCCGCATACTTCCGAAAATAGGGGGTCAGATAAAGCCCCAGACGTTGCTTTTTGCCTAAAAATACTCGTCGAGGAAGTTGTTGACTGTGTTCCAGTAGAGCTCGGGGTCAACTTGCGCGCTCTTGGCGTGGGTGGCGCCATGGATGGTGAGCTTTTGCTTGACTTTGCTGGCGCACGCGTCGTAGTTTTGGTCGAGCATGTCGTACGGCACAAAGGTGTCCTGGTCGCCGTGGATAAACAGCATGGGAACCGTCGCGTGTTTGAGTTGCTCCACACTGCTCGCCTTATGAAAGTCGTAGCCCGCGTGCACGTTGCACACCAAGTTTGCTACATCGAGCAAGGGAAAGCTGGGCAGGCCGAACACGTCCTTGAGCTGCAGAGAAAACTCGTCCCAAACACTCGTATAACCACAGTCCTCGATAATACATTTCACGTTTGCGGGTAGAGATTCTCCCGCCACGTTCATAGCGGTTGCTGCACCCATCGACTCGCCAAAGACCAGGATGCGCGCCTCGGGGTCAGCCTGAACGATTTGCTCGATCCATGCGACGATATCGAGGCGCTCGGGCCAGCCCATGCCGATATAGTCGCCGCCGGAGCGCTCGTGGGCGCGGGCGGCAGGCGCAAGCACGTTCATGCCGCGGTCGTGGAAGCGCTTGGCGTATCGGGCCATGCCGATGGGCTCGTTGGTATATCCATGCAGGCAGACGGCGTAATCGTGGGTGTTCTCCGAGGCGGCAAAATACCAAGCGGCAAGTTCGGTTCCGTCATCTGCGGTGAGGCTGCTGCTCTCGCGATTCTCTTTAAACCACGCCCGCGCCTCGGTTTCCTCGGCATCCGGCTGCTCGCCTTCTTTGTCGTTCTTGCTATCCTGCATCATCTTCATGGTGTAGGGCGCTTGGGGATTCAGGGCAAAGTCAAACAGAAAGTTGCCGGCAAATCCGAGCAGCGCAACGACAACCACCAGTGCAACGATGCCGGCTATCTTGAGCTTTCGATGGGAACGTGCGTTTTGAGCCATGCGGTATTCTCCTATAAGATGTTAATACATCAACATTTAATGCAAGCGCATTATGGACGTTCGCCGTTGATGCGTCAACAGGCAAAGAATGGGTAAACAAAGGGTCACGTATGGTGCAAATTTCGCACGTACCTAGACGCTTTGATATAGTGTTGAGAACTCTTTACGTTGGAGGATGTAACCGGCATGTCCGATTCGAGCGACAGTTCTAAGCCGCGACCCAAGACCGCGGCCGTTCCACATTACACGGTGGGCGAGGAGATCATGAACTCCGTCACCCACGGTGTCGGCTGCCTGCTGGGCATCGCGGGCCTGGTGCTCCTGATCGTATTCGCCGCCCTGCGCGGCGGGGGCCCGGCCCACATGGCCGCGGCAATTGTCTATGGCGCCAGCATTATCCTCGAATACCTAGCCTCTACGCTCTACCATGCGATTCAGCCCGCGGGCGCTAAACGCGTGTTCCGCATTATCGACCACAGCTGCATCTACCTGCTCATAGCCGGCAGCTATACGCCGTTTTGCCTCATCACGCTCGCAAACGACGGCGGCGCTGTGCTGTTCTTTGCCGTGTGGGCCATCGCCATCATCGGCATCGCCCTCGAGTGTTTTATGCGTGAGCGTCAACCGCACTGGGTAAGCGGCCTGGTCTACCTGCTGATGGGCTGGCTCGTTGTCTTTAAGCTGCCCGAACTTGTGTCGCTGCTCAACCCCGTGGCACTTGCCCTGCTCGCCGTCGGCGGCGTGTGCTACACCGCGGGCGTGCCGTTCTATATCGCCAAAAACGTGCGCTATCTGCACAGCGTGTTTCACCTGTGGGTGCTCGCCGGCAGCATCTTCCAGTTCATGGCGGTGATCCTCTTCGTAATCTAGCGACCATGTCCGCGCGCCCGCGTCCTCGTTTGGGCGCCGGTGCAATTGCCGTATCTGTCATCAACGTTTTACCCTAACGTCCCGAATCTTGGAGGTTCGAGAAACTCCCGATGGACATAACCATCTCCCTTATCATCACCCTCGTTTTGACCCTCATCAACGGCTACTTCTCCATGTCCGAGATGGCGCTCACCACGGCTAAGCGCGCCGTGCTGGAGCACGAGGCCGAGGAGGGCGACAAGCGCGCCGAGCGCGCCATTAAGCTGGCCGCCGATTCCGACCAGCTGCTCGCCACCATCCAGGTCGCCATCACGCTCGTGGGCTTTGCCTCGTCTGCCGTCGCCTCGACGAGCCTGTCCGACCCGCTTGCCACGTGGCTCACGAGCTTTGGCATCGCGCCGCTCTCTGCCATCGCGCGCGGCCTGGCGCCGGTCATCATCACCGTTGCGGTCGCCTTCCTCTCCATCGTGATTGGCGAGCTTGTGCCCAAGCGCATCGGTCTGGCCAACGCCGAGGGCGTGTCCAAGCAGGTCGTGGGACCGTTGTCGTTTTTCCAAAAGATCGCCCGTCCGCTCGTGTGGCTGACCGGCGCTTGCTCCGATGGTCTGGCCCGCATCCTGCGCATCAAGAGCGCCGACGACCGCCAGAATGTCTCGGAGGAAGAGATTAAGTACATGGTCTCGGAGCAGGACGACCTGCTCGACGAGGAAAAGCGCATGATCCACGAGATCTTCGACCTGGGCGACACCGTTGCCCGCGAGGTCATGGTGCCGCGCGTGGACACTACCATGTGCGAGGACGACGAGACGGTCGCCGACGTGCTGTCCACCATGCGCCAGACCGGCTTTAGCCGCATCCCCGTCTATCACGAGGATCCCGACAACGTCGCCGGCATCGCGCACATCAAGGACCTGATCCAGCCTTCGCTCGACGGCAAGGGCGACCAGCCCATCGCCGACTTTTTGCGCGACGCCACCTTTGTGCCCGACACCAAGGACATCCTGCCGTTGCTGTCCGAGATGCAGACCTCGCACGACCAGATCGTAGTGGTCGTGGACGAGTACGGTGGCACGGCCGGCATCATCACCATCGAGGACATCGTCGAGGAGATTGTGGGCGAGATCGAGGACGAGTTCGACCCCGACAACAAGTACCTCACGCGCCTTTCGCGCCGCGAGTGGCTCGTCGATGGGCGTTTTTCGTGCGATGACGCGATTGAGCTTGGTTGGCCGCTCGAGGAAAGCGATGATTATGAGACCATCGCCGGCTGGATTTTGGAGCTTTGCGACTCGGTACCCGACATCGGAGAGGTGTTTGAGGTCGCGGGGTACAAGTTTAAGGTGCAGTCGATGCGTGGCCAGCGCATCTCGCTCATTCGCGTGATCGCTCCGGCCGAAACCGATAAGAAGGATTCCGAGCCCTCGGCAGATAAGCCGACGGTGTCGGGTGCGGGCTCTGCGGACCCGCACGACGGCGACGAGTAGGGCAAGGAAGAGTAGGGGAGAGTTATGGCAGGCCTGTTCAACATCCTTAAGGTCACCGTCAGCGAGGACAAGATCTGCGCGCATGTGCTGGTGAACCCCGGCATGCCGCTCATGACCTCGGAGGACATCGAAGCCACGGCGCGCGTGTACTACCTGGTGCCCGCGATTGCCAAGCATCTGTGCCTGGGCGATTCCGGTCGCGAGTTCCAGGACTGCATGGGCCAGACCGAGCTTTGCCATCTGCTGGAGCACGTGACGGTCGAGCTCATGAACGAGACCGGGCTTGCCGGCAGCATTTCGTGCGGCCGCACTCGTGTGAGCGAGCACGATGAGCGTGTCTTTGAGGTCGAGCTTTCGTGTCCCGACGACGCGCTGGCCATCGGCGCGCTGTCTTCGGCGACCTTTATGATGGATTGGGCCTATCTGCATGCGGACCAGCCCGCTCCCGATGTGGACGGTACGGTCGCGGGCCTGCGCAACCTGGTGCTGGGCATGCGTGCCGAGGCTGCCGTCGATCCTGTCGACGAGGCGCCTGCCGAGGCGGCTTCCGAGCCCGAGTCCGCGGAGCCCCAGGGCGTCCCGAACTTTGACGACGAGCCGCAGGAGGCAATCGATACCGAGGGCGCGACCGCTGAGAGCCACGAGGCCCCCGCTGCCGTCTACGGTGGCGCGGCGACGGCTCCGGTTGCCCCCGCGCACGAGGGAACGCTGCCGCTCGTTGACGGCGCCGGCGAAGACCCGGCCGCCACGGTGGCCATGCCGGCCGTGCCGCAGGAGTAGGCTCACTCGCTTATCACCATCATGTACCTGCGCCTTTACCGTACGCAGATGAGCAAGACGGCAAGCGCTGTGCTGCGGGTATAATGGACAGCATTCAAACGGTGGGCGCCGAGGTGCCCGCAGGAGAGGAATGAACATGGGTAAGACTTTCAACTTTATCTCGGGTGCGCTCTTCGGTGCTGCCGCCGGCGCCATCATCGGCGTCGCCCTGGCTCCGCGCTCGGGCGCCGAGACCCGCGCCATGGCTGCCGATATCGCCAACGACGCCTGGGATAACATGCGCGACACCTACGAGCACGGTGCCGAGGGGGCCCGTGCCGCGGTCAACGATTTTGGCCCGATGGTCGACGCCAAGACCGATGACCTGCGTGCCAAGGTTGACCTTGCCCGCGAGCGCATGGACCAGCTGCGGGAGCAGCTCAACGACGCCATCTCGGGCGGCAACGTGACGCCCGCCGCCGATGTCGTGGTCGAAAACGCCGTTGAGGCCGACACCGAGGCCGCGGAGCCTTCGACCGAGGCATAATGCGCGCCGGGGATTTTGTCGGCGCCAAGATCTATCGCAAGCCTACCGAGGACAAGCGCACCAAAAAAGACGGCACGCCGCGCAGCCCTAAAAAGCTCGGCAAGATTCACTTTCCGGTCTTTACCCCGGGCGGTACGCGCGTGGTGGGCTTTATGGTTCGCCAGTCCGATATCGCGGGTATGATCGAGCGCCCTGACCGATTTGTGGCGCTCGATGCCATTGGCGTCTACGAGGGCGCCATCGCAGTTGACGACGTCAAGGGCACCTACGATGCCGCTGCGGCCAAGCGCCTCGACATCAACCTGGACGATTGCATTATCTGGGTTGGCATGGACGTGCGCACGGAGTCGGGCGATGTCGTGGGCTATTGCTCGGATGTGGAGTTCAAGCCGCGTTCGGGTGTCGTGCAGACGTTCTACGTGACCGCTGGTGCTGCTTCGAGTGTGCTGGTGGGCGACACGCAGATGCCGCCGACGATGCTGCGCGGCTATGCGGACGGCGCGATGATCGTTTCGGACGAGGTCAAGTCGCTCGGGTATTCGGGCGGTGCCGCTGCAAAGGCTGCCGAGGCAAGCGTCGCGGTGGGCGATAAGGTCAAGAAGGGCGCCAAGGTGCTCGATGACAAGGGTTCGGTCGCCGTGGACAAGGGCAGCCGCGCGCTGGGCAAGCAGCTCGGCAAGACGCGCGGTATGTTCAAGGCCTTTAAGGACGAATATCAAAAGGCGAGCGGGGGCTCGTCGAAAGCTAGCAAATAGCGACGTACCAAATGACGGGAGACAAGCCGGAGACCTGTTGCTCCGGCTTGCTGCGTTTATGGGGGAGGGCACATGCGTCAAAACGGATCTAACTTAAACAGGCGCTCGGGTGCGCGTCCGACGGCGCGCCGCGACCTGGGGCAGCTGCCCAGCGGTCAGCGCAAGCGTCACCGTAAGCCCGGCGCGATGTATCTCAACCATAGCCGCGGCTTTAGCGACCGCAGCGCTCGCATCGGCAACAGCCGCACGCCCCGTCGTTCGTCTCGCCTGCCCTATGCGCTTATTGCCGTGGGTTGTGCGCTCGTGTTGTTTATCGCTGCCGTCGTGGGCTACGTCAACCGCAGCGTGGATGTCGTCCTCAATGGCCAGGAGACTGCGGTGCGCGTCGGCTCTACGCTGCAAAATCTCATCGACGACCAGGAGCTGGCCGATACCTACGATGCCGGGGACCTGCTGGCTGTTGACGACAGCGTGCTGACCCGCCATGGCGGCGAAAAGCTGTCGGTAAAGGTGGACGGCAAGCGCATAAAACAGGGCAAGTGGAAAAGCCGCGAGCTTACGGGCGGCGAGAAGGTGACGGTCAAGGACGGCCGCGACACGTATGAGAAGCACGAGGTCCAGGCGACGGTTATCGAGCCCAAGCTCAAGGTCGAGGGCACGGGTGCCATCGAGTATGTCAAGACGTGGGGCATCCAGGGCCGCTCCGAGGTGTGGGTCGGCGAGCAGTCGGGCAAGACGCAGGACCGTGGCGAGGTCGTGCCCGCCACCGATTGCGTGGTCGAGTGCGCGAGCGTGGCGCCCAAGGGCAACGAAAAGTACGTGGCGCTGACGTTTGATGAGGGCCCGAGCGGAGCGACCAAGCAGATCTTGCAGGTGCTCAAGGAAAAGGGTGTCACCGCGACGTTCTTCCTGTCGGGCGATGCGGCCGAGGCCTCGCCTGCCACGGCCAAGGCGATTGTCGATGCCGGGTGCGAAGTCGGCTCCAACAGCTACCGCGACGAGTCGCTCAAGGGTCAGGACCGCGACGCGGTGCGCGAGCAGATTTCGAAGGGCACCGAGGCGATCAAGTCCGCGACCGGCGTGAAGACGATGCTTTTGCGCGCTCCCTACGCAGCCTTTGACGAGCAAAACTGGATTGATGCGATGGACCTGGCGTCTGCCGTGGTCTCGTGGAATATCGATTCGGGCGACTGGCTGCTCAACGGTGCCGACGAGCAGGTCTCGACGGTGCTCGATTCGGTGACGCCGGGCAACATTGTGCTGCTGACCGACAGTGATGAATGTGCCGAGCAGACGCTCGTGGCGCTGCCGCAGATTATCGACGGGCTTATTGCCGACGGTTACAAAATCGTGACGTTGAGCGATCTGGTCAAGACGGACGCATCGCTGAGCAAAAAGCTCAACTCGCTGGCGAAGGTCACCATGCCCAAAAACGCCGTGTTCCCCCAGCTCGCCGAAGATGACGACACCACAGACTAGTTATTTAAGAACGTCCCCAATGACTATGTCACGGATGCGTCGGCGTTTGGTATGCCTGCGATGTTTGGAGCATAAATTTGGCGCCACGGCGCGATGCTGATGCTATAGTTACTGCGGATAACAAGGGTCAAGAGAAAGGTTACAGGTGAAATCCAAACCTCGACCATACAGTCGATGACCCCATGCAGGTGCTTTCTGCGCGTGCACGGGGTGTGAGCGCCGAGCGGCGTGCCGCCCGCGCATGCGTATACATATCTAAAAGTCCACGGATTGCGTGCCGGCATGGTCGCGCGGTCCGCAGGAATAATGATGGGGAGCACCATTGAATTATCTGAGTGAGATGCTCAAATTGCCGGTCTTGGACGTCGACGGCGAAAAGCTCGGCGTGGTTAACGATTTTGGCATTGCAACCGGAGAAGTTTTTCCGCACGTGACGTCGCTCGCGTTCCGTGGTCCCGGCAAGACGCCGTTTATGATCAGCTGGCGCAAATGGGTCGACCGTATCGACGAGACAGGTGTACACCTTAAGACGTCGGCTACCGAAATCCGTTTTTCGTACCTGCAGCCGACCGAACTCTTGCTCGCCCGCGACGTGCTTAACAAGCAGATTGTCGACACGCAGGGCATGAAGGTCGTGCGCGTAAACGACATCAAGTTTTCCATGTCGGGCGAAAATCAGCTGCGTCTGCTGGGTGCCGAGGTTGGCGCCCGCGGTCTGCTGCGTGCAATCAGCCCCACACTCGAGCACGTTGTCGAGGGCTTTATGAAGCACCTGGGCAAACCGCTCAGCGAGGACATTATCGCCTGGTCTTATATGGACCTGCTCGACCGTTCGACTAAGAACATCCAGCTCTCGGTGTCGCACAAGACGCTTGGCGAGCTGCATCCTGCCGACATCGCTGACATCATCGAGCAGCTCGACCCGCGCCTGCGTGCGCAGGTGTTCGCGCAGCTCGATACCGCCCAGGCCGCCGAGGCCATCTCGGAGTTCGATGACGACGAGCTTATGACCGAGATGCTCGAGGGCCTGTCCGATACGGACGCATCGTCGATGCTGGCCATGATGGACCCGGACGACGCCGCCGACCTGATCGACGAGCTCGATTACGAGAAGGCCGAGAAGCTGTTGCGCCTGATGGGCGTTCAGGAAGAGAAGGCGATTCGTAACCTGCTGGGCTATGAGGACAACACCGCCGGCCGCATCATGACCTCGGAGTTTGTCTCCCTGCCCGCCACAGCGACGGTCGGTGACGCCATCGAGGCGATCCGCCAGCTTGATGAGGACTTCGAGAGCGTCTACTACGTCTATACCGAGGACCCGAGCGGCATGCTCACCGGCGTGCTTTCGCTGCGCACGCTGATCGTGGCCGACCGCGACGCCACGCTGGGCCAGCTGGCCTATCGCGACCTGGTTTATGTATCGCCCGACGATGACCAGGAAGACGTAACGGACGAGATGACCAAGTACGACCTGGTTGCCATTCCCGTTTGCGACGAGAACCGTCACATCTTGGGTATCGTGACCTTTGACGACGCCATGGATGTTATCGCTGAGGAGCACCAGGAGGACCTGCAGATCGCAGGCGTTGGCTCGGGCGATAGCGCGTCCGACGATTCGACGAATGTGCTCAGCTGGTTTGTCCATCGCCAGTACTGGGTTGTCGTGTGGGGCATTGCCTCGTGCATCATGGCAACAGTGCTGGGGACGGCGCTGGGCTCCGCGCATCTGGTGGTGTTCCCCATGTGCGCCATGCCGCTCGTGTTGCTGGCTGCCTCGCGCATGGTGTCGTTCGTCAAGAATTACTTCTTGGAGTACGACGGCCATGACGATGAGCCCAAGCCTTATCTGGGATTTTTCTTCCAGAGCACGGGCATGGGCCTGATTCTGTCGCTCGTGACCTACCTGTGCGCCCAGCTGGTGCGCACCGCTGCGTTCCTCGACGCGCCCATGTTTGAGGAGCAGCTCTTTACCGGCTGCTTTAACATCGCGGCCATCGTCTGCCTGATTGGCAACATGAGCGCCGTGATTTACCTGATGGTGCTGTTCTGGCGTGACGAGCACGACCTCAATACGTCGGGCACCGCCATGAACGTCATTGCCGTCATGATTTCATGCGTGGCGTACTGCATCGCCGCAGTGCTGCTCACCATGTCGGTCATGGGGTAGGTGGTCGCGTGCAAAACACGAAGCAAAAGGCGAGCACCAAGCAAAAGCTGACCATCGCGGCCATCTTTGGCGCCATGGGCCCTGGCCTTCTGGCGGCGCTTTCGGGCAATGACGCCGGCGGCATCGCCACGTATTCCAGCGCCGGTGCCAGCTATGGCTACAAGATGCTGTGGATGCTTCCCGTCATGACCGTGCTGCTTATCGTGACGCAGGAGACTGCGGCGCGTTGTGGCTGCGTCACAGGCAAGGGCTTGGCCTCGCTCATCCGCGAGCGCTTTGGCGTGCGCAGGAGCGTGTTGGCCATGGCGGCGCTGCTGATCGCCAATACAGCCGTGACCATTTCGGAGTTTGCGGGTATCGCGAGCGGCCTTGCCCTCTTTGGCGTGCCGGCGAGCATCTCGGTGCCGCTGGTGGCACTGCTGGTTTGGATGCTTACCATGTCGGGCAGCTTCCAGCGCATCGAGAAGATTCTGCTGCTGGTGAGCTGCGTGTTTGTGACCTACATTGTCGCTGCATTTATGGCTGGTCCCAGCTGGGGCGAGGTGGCGGTCGACCTGGTTGTGCCCAACATCCAAAATGACCCCAGCTACGTGTCGCTTGTGGTCGCAACGATTGGTACCACCATCGCGCCGTGGATGATTTTCTTGGCGCAGAACAACGTGGTCGATAAGAATGCGGGCGAGGACGATATCGTGCTGCAGCGCATCGACACCGTGAGCGGCTCGATTGCCGCCGATGTCATCGCTGGCTTTATTATCATCACGACCGGTACGGTACTGTTCCCCGCGGGTATTCAGATCAGCGATGCTGCCGACGCCGCCCGTGCGTTGGAGCCCATCGCGGGCCAGTGGTCCACGGTGCTGTTTGCATCGGGCCTGGTCGCGGCGAGCTTCTTGGCCGCCTGTGTGCTGCCAGGCGTTACGTCCAGCGCCATCTGTGAGGCATTTGGCTGGGAGCGCGGTGCTGATCGCAGCTGGGACGAGGCCCCGGTCTATCGCGGCATCATTACGGCCATCATTGGCATCTCTGCCGTGCTGGTGCTTATGCCCGGTGTTGACCTGTTCCAGATTATGATGACCTCGCAGGTCATCAACGGCGTGCTGCTGCCCGTGGTTTTGGTGTTCCAAGTGGTTATCGCCGCCGATCGTCACATTATGGGCGCCAACCGCAACGGACGCGTGTGGAACGTGCTCACTTGGGCGACTATCGGTGTGATTACGGTGCTGACTGTCGTCATGTTCGTTCTGCAGGCGATGGGTTACAGCGCTTAACGCCCACTTTTGCTTCCGAACAGGCCGCAGCGATGGGCTGCGGCCTGTTTTTTGTCTGCTATAGGGTGTTAGTTATATAGCAATGGACAAAAAATGCCAAATATGAGTACTGTTGCTAAGTGAATAGCATTTACATCCTAAAAGATAATGAACATAGCCTTTAGTATGTTCATTAAAATTGGCTCCAATACGCCTTAAACCAGTCAGGTTGGCTGCTTTAGGGGGTTGTAGGGGTCGCTCGGACGTCATTTTGGGTGGTTTTGCCTGCTACTAAAATGGTAACAGTACTCATATTTGCCCTTTTTTGCCCACAGACCTTTGAGGGTGCGGCGAAAAGGGCTTGTTTTGATTGTTTGGGGCGGGCACGAGGCGCGGAAACGATGTCTGGAGCGACGGAGCGGCCTGGAATTCATCCGTAGAGGTCTTCATTGGCTGCGCCAGGAGTGTCCCTAACTGCCGGAGGGGGTGTCTGCCGTGGCAGACACCCCCTCCGGATGTGGGAAGTTTGCGCTGCAGGTTACTTGTCGGTGCCCAGCTTGTGCGGCTTGAGAGCGAGCGCATTGACGAGTGCGTCGGTGGCAGACTTGACGGCTGCCGGCTGCGGATCGTTGACGTGATCCTCGGGGTGTACGGGCAGGTCCTTCTTGACGGCATCGTGGATCAAGTTGAGGTACTCAGTCACGCCAGTGGTCGATAGGTGCGTGCCATCGCCATCGAACAGGTCGTTGCGGTTGGCACTGTATCCGTACCAATCGATAACGCGCACGTTCTTGTAGCGCGTAGCGGCGTTGGCGATGGCCTGGTTGGTAGAGCCAACCCACGGCTGCGGGCTGCGCGTGTTCACAAACACCACAATACGCTTATCTCCTGCATCGGCCATGATGGCGTCGATCTGGTCGTCGGTTACCAAGCCGTTGGTGCCCAGGGCAAAGACCACGATCTTGCCGGCAAGGTTCTGCTGGATATAGCCCTCAAATGTCGCGCGCTCCGCATCAAACTGGCGGCCCTTTTCGGCATCGATATGGCTGTGCGGGAACACGCCGTCAAAGGTGTCTACGGCACGCAGCGACACGGAGTCGCCGATCATAAGCAGATCGTAGGAGCCATCGGGGAAGCCGTCGTTGTCCTTGTCGGTGTCGTCGGCCGCCTGCTGGTCGGTGGGCGCGGTGTTCTTGGCTTCCTTGTTCAGAACTTCGGCGCCCTCGCCGCTCAGCGCAGACGTCTCGGGCACAAAGATCAGGCCGCCCAGTGCAACGACCAACACGACAGCGCAGGCTGCGCAGACAGGGATGTGCGTGCGTGCCCAGTTGGCGGGCGTGGTGGTGCCATCGCGGAATTCGGCGACGGTGCGCCCAAAGGCGCCCTTCCTAAACGGAGTCTCGATAAAGCGATAGCAGCACTCTGCCACGGCGACCACCAACAACACCTGCAAAATGTACTGCCACCACGGCGTATCGTTGATGTTGGCGACCGGGTTCATGAGGAGCAGCAGCGGATAGTGCCACAGGTAGATGCTGTAGGAGCGCTTGCCAACCCACACGAGTGGCTCGGCGGATAGCGCGCGGGCAACCATTCCCTGGGGCTGCACGCAGGCCGCGATGACCATGAGCGTGAGGATCGAGCACAGCAGCGTGCCTCCGCGATACTGGAAGGCGGTGTAGCCGTTGGTGAGCGCGACCATGGCGGCAAGGCCAACCAGACCCACGACGCCCAACACATCGATGGATGCGGGCGAGGACCAAAAACGCACGAGGGCGCTCGGCTGTGCCGGGGCGGTCTCGGCTGCTTCGTCGGCCTTCTCGCCAGGTTTGCCCTCGGCGTTCTTGCCGTGCTTGGCGGCGCCAGCCAGGCGATTGAGCCCCAAACGATGAGCGAGACGCACCGGCGCCAGGTCGCGATCGGGGATAAAGGCCATCCAGGCACCCAGCAGCAGCGAGAACACGCGGGTGTCGGTGCCGTAGTACACGCGGCTGGGGTCGGCGGCAGGGTTGTAAAGCACCATCATGGCGAGGGCAGATACCGCGGCAAGGCCCAGAACCACGCGGCGCGTGTTGGGCTTGCTCACATGCATGGATACCATGGCAAACAGCAGCGGCGGCCAAATCAGGTAGAACTGTTCCTCGATGGCAAGCGACCAAAAGTGCGTGAGCGGTGAGGGGTCGCCCAGAGCATTGAAGTACGAGACGTTTTGAGCAATCTGCCACCAGTTGTTAAAGAACAGCAGCGACGGCAAGATGTCGGGGCGCATCTTGGTGAGCATCACGTGGTTGAAGACGGTGCACAGCGCGCAGGTCACCACCACGACGGTCACCACGGCGGGGACCAGGCGACGGATGCGGCGGATCCAGAAGCTCTTGAGGTCGATGCGGCCGGTCTTAGCGACTTCGTTGAGCAGCAAGCGCGTGATCAGATAGCCCGAAAGCACAAAGAAGATCGTGACGCCGAGCAGACCGCCCTGCGCCCACGTGAGGTTGAGGTGATAGAGCACCACCGCGACGACGGCAAGCGTGCGCAGGCCGTCAAGGGCAGGGATGTAGCGGGACTTAGGGCGAGCAGGCGTCTGCTCCTCGGCGGGAGTGTTGGCGCGGCCCGCGTTGTTGGCAGAAGCACGATGGGGGCTCACGGTGCGTCGCGGTTCGTTGGCACGGCGTTCGCCCTTCACGCGTTCGTGCGGCGCCGGCTCGTTGCCCGTGCGGCGTCGACCGCGCGAGCCCGATTGCGAGAGTTGTTCCATAAAACATCATCCAATGACGAGAATAATCAGCACGCCTTCATTGTAGCTGCCTGCTCCTGTGAATGCTTGCTGCTGGCGCAAGCTCAAGCGCGCGTCCACATCAAAGTGAACTAAAGTTATAGGGGGTGCGAGAGTGCACGATCGACGGCTGCGGTGGGCATAAGGCCCGCAGATGAGGAGGTTTCCATGGCAGATCGCGGCATCGTTGCGGTGTTCGGCAGCATGAACATGGACCTTTCGGTGGCGTGCGAGCGCATACCGCGTGCGGGCGAGACCGTCGGCGGCAGCGGGTTTATCACCAACGCCGGCGGCAAGGGCGCCAATCAGGCCGTAGCTGCCGCGCGTATGGGCGCTTGCACGCACATGATCGGCGCGGTCGGTCGCGACGCGTTCGGCGCGTCGCTCGTGGCGGGGCTCCAAGACGCCGGCGTGGACTGTGACTTTGTAGTGCATCGCGATGATGTGGAGACGGGAACGGCGACCATCATTCGCTGCGAGGGAGACAACCGCATCGTGCTGTCGCCGGGCGCCAACCATGCGCTTGCGGGCGAGGACGTTGCCCGCGCGCTGAGGCGTCTGGTGGCCGATGAACTCGATAGTGACGCCAGCAAGATTGCCCCGGCTGCCGGAAGCGTCTTTATCGCCCAGGGTGAATGTGACCTTGTAGCGACGGCCGAGGCGCTTGTTTGCGCTCACGAGCTCGGGTTCTATACAGTCTTTAATCCGGCGCCTGCCTGCGATGTGCCTGCGGAGGCCTGGTCCGCGGTCGACCTGGTCTGCCCCAACGAGACCGAGTGCCAGGTGCTGACGGGCATTCTGCCCACGGATGATGCGAGTTGCGTCGCCGCGCTCAATGCGCTGCTCGACAAGGGTGCCGGAGCTGCGGTCATCACGTTGGGCGGCGCCGGGTCGGTTACGCTCGGCGATGACGGCGAGCTGCTGCGCATGCCGGCACTTTCGAGTACGGTAGTCGATACCACGGCCGCCGGCGATACGTTTATCGGCGCGTTGGCGGCCGCTCGCCTAGAGGGCTTGCCGCTCTTTGAGTGCATGGCTGCGGGTGCTCGCGCCTCGGCAGTGACGGTGTCGCGCCTGGGCGCTCAGCAATCGATTCCCACGCGCGCCGAAGTTGAACATTGGTTTGGTTAAACGATAAAGACGGAGAAGCGGAGTAGAACAATGGCAATCAAGAAGCTGATCCTTGATCTGGATATGGGTGTTGACGATGCGATGGCGCTGGCCTATGCCATCGCGAGCCCCGAGGTGGAGCTCGTGGGCATCACCACGTGCTTTGGTAACGTGCGCGTCGAGCAATCGGCGCACAATTGCCTGGCGGTGCTCGATCTGCTGGGTCGCCCCGAGGTTCCGGTGTACCTGGGTGCCGACCGTCCTCTGCAGGCGACTGAGCCCTATACGCCGCCGGCGTCCACCGCGCTCATTCACGGCAAGAACGGCATCGGCGGCGCGAGCGTGCCCGCGTCGCCCTACGAGTCGGTGGGGGCGACCTCGGCCGACGGCAACGCTGCGGTCGATTATCTGATCGATGCCGCGCGCACCTATGGTCCCGATCTGGTCTACGTAGCGACTGGCCCGCTCTCCAACCTGGCACTCGCCCTGGAGCGCGATGCGGCGGCGATGATGTCCATTGGCCGCGTGGTCGTGATGGGCGGCGCCCTTACCGTGCCCGGTAACGTGAGCGCGGGCGCCGAGGCCAACATGGCGAGCGACCCCGAGGCAGCCGACGCGGTGCTGCGCTCGGGCCGTAAGCTCACCATGGTGGGTCTGGACGTGTCGCATCGCGTGGTGCTCACACGCCGCGACATTGCCGGCTGGACGGGCTCGGGCACCATGGCGGGCTGCGCATTTGCGAGCATGGTCGAGCACTACATTGGCTCGTACGAGATGAACGCACCCTACCTGGGTGGCTGTGCGCTGCACGATCCTCTGGCCGTTGCCGTGGCGATCGACCCTACGCTCGTGGGTGCGCTCGGCTGCAATCTGCGTGTTGATCTGCTAGGCGAGTATCGCGGCCGCACCATCTGCGATGAGCGCCGCCTGTCCGATCCGGACAAGAGCGCGCTTGTGGCACTGACCGTGGATGCTCCGCGCTTCCTGTCCGAGTTCAAGACACGTATGGCCCGCGTCCTTGGCTAAGTTGTCTTTTTGGGACGGGGCTTTTTTGACTGGTATGATTGGTGCGACCATTCGAACCAGCTAAAAGAGCCCCGTCCCAATTTGACTATCGAGAGGATCTGCCATGGAGCGCATCGCCAGCTTTTCCGTTGATCATCTGCTGCTTGAGCCCGGCGTGTATGTGAGCCGCATCGATCGCGATCCGGCGACCGGTGCCGCCGTCACCACGTTTGACCTGCGCCTGACCACGCCCAACAAGGAGCCGGTCATGAACACCGCCGAGTGCCACACCATTGAGCACCTGGGCGCGACGTTCCTTCGCAATCATGCCGAGTGGTCGGGCCGCATTGTCTACTTTGGCCCCATGGGCTGCCGCACGGGCTTTTACCTCGTCGTATTTGGCGAAGTGACGAGCGAGGAGATTCTGCCGCTCGTGCGTGAGCTGTTCGAGTTTGTCGCCGGTTTTGAGGGCGATGTTCCCGGTGCCGCTCCCGAGGAATGCGGCAACTACCTGGACCAGAACCTCCCCATGGCCAACTGGCTTGCGCGTCGCTACCTCGACCGCGACCTGGCCGATATCGACGAGAAGCATCTGCACTATCAGCAGGCGTAAGGGTTTTATCGCCCAAAACGCGTGCATTGGGCGCCTTCGCTTATGCGGGGGCGCCTTTTTGTTGATTGGTCGGGACGAGCGTTCAAAATCGCTCATGTTTGTTCTAGAATGTTCGTATAGTCACATTTACGAACAGGAGTGAACATGCATATCTACTCTGTCAACGATCCCGAGTTCAAATCCTATGGCAACGTTTGGGATGACGTTCCGTCCGAGCTCACGTCGCCCGTGCTCGAGGCGCTCTCAGCCACGCCCATTCCCGAGGGCAGCAAGTACGTAGCAAGCGCGCCGGAGCTCGAGGGCGTCAAAGATGCCGATAAACTGGGCTTTCTCATGTTTGGCGGCCGTCCCTTCCAGCTCGGCTGGTGCAACGGCCACAACACGCAGCTCAACTGCCTGGAGTATCACCGCGCGAGCGAATTCAACCTGGGCGCTCGCGACTTTATCCTGCTCGTGGCGCATCGCTGGGAGATCGAGGACGGCAAGCTCGACACCGCGTGTGTCAAGGCGTTTCGCGTGCCGGCGGGTACGGTCGTCGAAGTCTTCAACACCACGCTCCACTACACGCCGTGCATGGTCGACGACGGTGGCTTCCAGGTGATGGTGGCGCTGCCCGCCGGCACCAACGGCCCGCGCCCCGAGGTCGCGGCCGACATGCCTGCGGCCGGCGACAGCTACTGCTACTGGAAGGCCGACAAGTGGGTCCTCTGCCATGCTGACAGCCCCAAGGCAGCCGAAGGCGGCTACGTAGGCCTCATCGGCAAGAACCTCGACATCACCGTGGACTAGCGCATCGCCCCAAACCACCACAAAGGTGCCTGTCTCCTTTGCGGTGGTTTGGGGCGGGCGGATATCGGGAAGTGCCAGACGGGGGAGGCTGCCGGGCGCCTTGCCGTCTGCGGATTTTGGGACATGCGGCCCGCTTTTTCGACCCATCTGCCGGTACACTAAAAGCACTATGGGTACCCGCGAGCGACATATCGGCAACGCGGCCGCCCGATCCGCACCCGTGGCGGATCCCAGGGGCGGCAGGCTCTTCGCCATGCCGCGATTCCTTGTTGGCATAACACATCAGGTGTACCGCCACCGCGTCTTTGCTATCGCCGGTGTCATCACCGCGATGTTCCTCATGCTTTTGGCAGTCTTGCCGGCGCTGTTCGCCTTCGACCCCAAACTTTCTAACGCCGTGCCCGCCTATAGCGAGGTGTCCGAAGAGGTCGTGGATGCGCTCGTCCATTCGAGCTCTCTGCCGTTGCTTGTTGCCGCAATTGCATTTTCGATCTGGGGCGTATCGGTCTATCTGCGCTGTTTGGACTATGTGTTGCGCCGCCGCCTTGTTGCCATCGCCTCCATCTGCGCCCTGTGGATGATCGAAGTCATTCTCAAGTACAAGTCGTTCACGCCGTTCTATGCCACCGTGCTGTGGTACCTGTACTACGTGCCCATGACGCTCATTCCGCTGCTCTACCAGTTGTGTGGTCTGCGCCTTGCGGGCCTGGAGCAACACCGCCTGGGTCGCCGCTACTGCGTTGCGCTGTGGATTGCGGCCATCCTGCTTATCGGATTTGTGCTCACCAACGATTTTCACCAGCAGGTCTTCCGCTTTGACCGTACAAGCGACACCTGGAGCAACGATTACACGTACGGCTGGGGTTATTTCGCCGTCTTAGTGTGGACGGCCTTTAACTTCGTGGCCTTTTTTATCCTGGTTGGTCGGTCCTCGTCCTTTCGCATCCAGCGTTTCTCGGGCACGGCGGCGCTCGTGCTGCTGGGCGGCGCTTTCTTTGCCATCTCATATGCTCTGCGCGTGCCCTGGGCATGGAGGCTCAACTTTTCGCTCGTCTATTGCGTCCTGTGCGTGGTGGCGATGGAAATCTGTCTCGATTGCGGTGTCGTTCCGTCGTATCACGACATCGCCGGCATCTTCGACACCTTGCCGCTTGACCTCAAAGTTCTAACGCGCGACCTGCAGGAGGTCTATGCCACGCCGGTGTCAAAGCCAACGCCGGTAGGCGTGCGCGAGGAGTTGCGGACCCAGGAGCACGGCCGCGCCCATGCCTTTGCCGTGGCGTCCGATCCCGATGTGATGTACCGTGCCTTCCCACTGCTGGGCGGATCGGCCCTGCTTGCCCAAGACGTGTCGGAGCTCAACGAGCTTAACCGTGAGCTGGCACATCGTCGCATGGAGCTGCAGCGTCAAAACGAGCTGCTCGCCGCCGACTACGACCTTAAGACGCATTTGGCAGATCAAGAGGCCGAGACCTTGCTGGTCCAAGACGTGGACCAGGCGCTTGCCCGCGCGCTCAAAGGGATGTACGACCTGCTGAGCTCGCTGCCGCCGTTGACCGACGAAGCGTCTTCGCACGAGCGTTACCGCATGCTGCAGCGCGCCAAGATGCTCGTCGCCTATTGCAAGCGCAAAGGGTCGCTCACGTTGGCACAGCACGGGGAGAGCGGTTTTGATCGCGACCGCATTCAGCTCATTGCCAACGAGCTCGCAAGCGACCTGCGCACCATCGATATCGATTGCGCCTCGATTATCGCCATACGGCGCCCGATGCACGCCAGTATGGTAAGTGCCCTGTACGACTGCGTGTATGACTTTGCGTTTTTTGCCTACACCACCGACCATCCGGCGCTTATGTATCACTTGGGCGACCATGACCGATGCAGTGTCGAGCTGCGCGCCACGCTTTTTTCCAACGATGATGCAGATCTTTCGCAGACGCCCGCTGCGCAAGAGCTCGAAAGCGCTCTGCAAGGGCGCAACGTGGCATACCGCCTTGAGGGCGAGCCCGGCCAGCTGCGCATGATCGTCTTGATGCCGAGGGCGGGTGAGTGACGATGCAGATTTCGCTCATCCTTCCCCAAATCGTTGCGCTCGATGTTGTCTTTGCCCTGGCTGCGTGTCTGCAGACGATCCACGTCCCGCTCATTTCATCGCGCCGCTCGTCCTATAACCGTAAGGTGATTTGTGCCTACGAGGCGAGCCTTGTGCTTCACCTAGTTATTTCGGCGCTCATCTTATTCGCGTCATCTGGCTCGTATCTGGTGGCGCCGCTTGACGTTTGCGCCAAGGCAATGGGCGGAGCGCTGTGGCTCAATGCCGTGATCTTTGCCTACGGCGTGGTGCTTATGGTGCGCTATCGTCGCCCTGTCATGCTGGCCGAGCTGCTGCTTGTTGTCGCCGTTACACCGCCGGTGGTTTTTGCCATGGGCTCGGCGTGGACCACGGTCCTTATCGCAGAGGGAGCGTTTTTCCTGTTCCGCTCCATTGCGGCGCTCTTGATGGATGTCCGCAACCGCCAGGAGGATATCACCGCGTTCTCGACGATCGAAACCATCAACGTGATTCCCGTGGGCATCCTGTATCTGGACCCGAGGGGCCGTCCGCTGCTCATGAACCGCTGCATGCGCAAAAACCTGGTGGAACTTCATATGCCCACCGATCTAGGTGACATGAGCGGCACATGGAACGACCTGCGCAAACTTAGCATGCAAATGCCCGAAAGCAGTAGGAATCGCGTGCGGATTAACTTGGACCGTTTTGGTGAGGCTCGCGCGGTGATCGAGATTTCTCCCGCCGAGATTCGCCTATTTGTGCACGACGAGGTTATGGTTTCGGGCCGCCTCTTTGAGCGCATTATCGGACTGGACGTGACGGAATACGCACGCGCCTACGACCGCTTGGCGCAAGCAAACCACCTGCTTGAGCTTGCGGGCCAAGAGCTCCAGTCCCAGATCGAAGAAGTTAAAAAGGTTGCCGACAATGCGGCCTACCTACGTATGCGCGCCCGCGTTCACGATGTGATCGGGCAGCGCCTGTCCATTCTTCATCGCTATTTGGAGGAGGGGCGTCTGGACGATGAGTCGCTCGAGCAGATCGACCCGTTGCTACGCTCAATTGCCGCCGATTTGCGCAGTGGTGGTGCCAGCGAGCCTGCAGAGCAGCTGGGTGATATCGTCCATGCTTTTGGCCTGGTGAGTGTGCAGATCGATGTTGAGGGGGCGCTGCCTGAGGACGCGCGTGTCGCTGCAGCCTTTCTGCAGATTATCCGCGAAGCCTCGACCAATGCCACCAAGCATGCGCAAGCGCATCGGGTCCATGTGCGCCTGTGGCAGGAGGGGGCGGATGCTGACGGCATCGCGCACATGACGATTTCTAACGACGGGTCCCCGGCACCCGTATCGTATCGCGAGGGAACGGGTATTCCAGGTATGAGGCATGTCGCGCAAGATCTGGGCGGCTGCCTGGAAATCCATGCCGCCCCGCCCTTTACGCTTGCGGTGTCCATCCCGCTCAACGCCAGCGCCACAGCTCAAAGGAGAAACTCATGATTCGCGTCCTTATCGTCGAAGACCAAGCTATCTTGCGCGAGAGCCTGGCGCGCTCCGTTGGCGACCAGCCCGATATGACCGTTGTCGCCGCGATTGCCGATGCCTCCGAGGCCTTGGGTGTCGCGCTCAAGGAGCGCCCGGACATGATACTGATGGACGTGTGCACCGAACACGATTCAAACGGCATCGTGGCGGCGGCGCGCATCAAGGAGCGGCTGCCCGAGTGTCGCATCATTATCATGACCGGCATGCCCGAGATTACCTTTGTCGATCAGGCCCGCGAGGCGGGCGTCGATAGCTTTGTGTACAAGAACGTCGGTATCGACGAGCTGTTCGCCGTGATGCGCTCCACGTTGGCGGGCTACTGCACGTTTCCCAAGCCGCCCGAGAGCATTTTTTCGGGCACGGCGGCACTCGACGATGTTGAGCTATCGATTTTGCGCCTTGCCTGCGAGGGCAAGAGCCGCCGCGAGATCGCGGCCGAGCTGTTTATGAGCGAGGGCACCATCAAGCGCCGCATTTCGGAGATCCTCAACAAGACCGGCTACGACAACATCATGCGCTTGGCCGTGCGCGCAGTAACGGAGGGCAGCATCGTTCCCAATATGGAGCGCTAGCGCTCGTTACGCATCGGCACAAAAACGACGGGGCCGCAGGATCAACTCCTGCGGCCCCGCCTGACATGTGCGCGGATGTATCCGCCAATCCGCGGCCGTCGATGTCTGCCGCTACGCGATGGTTGCGCTGTAGGAGGCGACGTCCTCGTAGGAATCGGTCAGGTAGGCGTCGATGCCGATGGTCGTATTGACCAGGTCGTCAAGGCTGTCAAGCTCGCCGCTCGAGAACGTGAATTCCTCGGTGGCGCTGGTGCCGGGCATCAGGTTAGCCGAGAACCAGGGTTCCTTCATAGTGCCGTTGACGTTGGTCTTGCCGGAAGGAGCGTAGAAGGTCAGGTCCTTGTCGCTCTTGTTGGTGATGTTGACGACAAAGCCGATGTCGCCCCAGTCGTCCTTGAATTTCTCGGTGATGGTGATGGTGCACAGATCGTCATCGGCGACGGTGACGGCGGGGGAGATTTCGACACTCTGGACGTCGTCGTCTTCGACGGCCTCATCGACCTCTTCTTCCTTCTCGGCCGCCTCGCGATCCTTCTTCACCGTGCCGGACAGATCCTTGTCGGACTTGGTGAAGATAAGCTTGTCGCCTTCCACCTCAAGGACGAGCTTGTCGTCCTTGAGCTTCAGGTCGTGCGACTCATCTTCGGCGGTGATCGTTACGGCGGTGGCGTCCTTGGCTTCCCATTTCAGGTCGGCGACCTCAAGGAACATATCGAGGACGCCTGTGCCGTCCTCGTCGAGGATCAGGACGCAGTTGAGGCCCCACTCCTTGAGCATATCCATGTACTCATCGGTGAGCTCTTCGCCATCCAAGGTTCCACCCGAGTACTGCCAGCTGCCGACGAAGTTAGCCTTGGGGTCTTTGCCGCCGCCGCTGCAGCCCGTCAGGGCAAAGGCGAGCGCCAGGACGCATGTCAGAAATGCGAGTACGGACTTTTTGAACGTTGTCTTCATGGTGTCCTCCTTCATCGAACGAAACCCATAGAAGCAAATGCGGGGGTGGCGGATCCCCCGCCAATTACCAGATAGAGGGGCTAGGGCCGGGGCGTTCCGCAGTTGCTGCAGAACTTGCCGCCGTTTTCGCTGCCGCAGTTGGGGCAGAACCACTTTGCCGGTGCCGGGGCGGGTGCGGGACTGCCGCACTCGGAGCAGAACTTGCCGGTGTTGGTGGCGCCGCAGCTGCAAGTCCACGTGCCGGCCGCAGGTGCGGCGGCGGGAGCCGGTGCGGGGGCGGGAGCCGGAGCCGGCTGCGGGGCGGCCTGCTGCTGTGCCTGGCCGGCGGCGAACAGCTGGCTGGCGTTCATGCCGCCCATGCCACCTGCCATGCCCATGCCCATAAAGCCGGCCATTGCGCCGTTGGGGTTAGCGGCCGCCGCGCGCATCGCGTCGCTCTGGGCGCTGGCGATGTTGGCTGCTGCCATGGTGGGATCGCGCATGACCGCGGCCTTCTGCAGGTCCTTGATCATCTGCTCGTCTTCTTGCGAGGCGGCGATGGAGTTGACGCCAAAGCTTACGATCTCAACGCCGCGCAGGTCACGCCAGTCGGCAGAGAGGACCTCGTTGAGCGCGCGGGCGAGCTCGGTGGTGTGGCCGGGGATGGCGCTGTAGCGGATGCCCATCTCCGAGATTTTGGCAAAGGCGGGCTGCAGGGCGGTGAGCAGCTCGGACTTAAGCTGGCTGTCGATCTTGTCGCGCGTGTAGCTATCGGTCACGTTGCCGCATACGTTGGTGTAGAACAGCAGCGGGTTGGTGATGCGGTACGAATACTCGCCGTTGCAGCGCACGGAGATGTCGACGTCCAGGCCAATGTTGTTATCGACCACGCGGAAGGGCACGGGCGAGGCGGTGCCGTACTTGTTGCCGATGATCTCCTTGGTGTTGATGAAGTAGACACGCTGGTCCTTGCCCGCGTCGCCGCCAAAGGTAAAGCGGCTGCCGATATTGGCGAAGGTCTCCTTGATGGAATCGCCCAGGTTGCCGCTAAAGACGCTCGGCTCGCTGCCGGTGTCAAAGACTAACTCACCGGGCTCCAGCGCGACTTCGATGATCTTGCCGTTTTGCACCACGAGCATGCCCTGGCCGTCGTTGACGGCGATGACCGAGCCGTTGGAGATGACGTTGTCCTCGCCGCGCGTGTTGGAGCTGCGGCCGCCGGTGCGCTTGCTGCCCTTGCAGGCCAAGACGTCAGCGGGCATCGATTCGCAGTAGATAAATTCCTTCCACTGGTCGGCCATGACGCCGCCGGCAGCACCCAATCCAGCTTTCAAGAGTCCCATGGTGATCTTCCTTTCTCGTCAAAGGCCGGGTGGTATTGGTCAGGATGGTTAATCGTCCTTGTCGTCCTTCATGACAACGGTGGTCTCGGTGTGGCTGAAGGTGTCGTGCTTCTCGGTCAGGTCGAGCTCGCCACAGTAGCAATCGGCGTGGGTGGCCTCGTTGGCCGTCTTGAGCTGGCCCACCAGCAGCACGTCTGCGATGACCACGATGATCAGCGGCGCGACGATGTTGATGAGGATGCCCTCGATATCAAAGGTGAGGTAATCCGGATCGAAGGCGTTCTCACCCATGAAGAGGATCTGGGAGAGGACAAATCCGATCACAAAGAACAGCACCGAGGCGATGGCGAGCTTGGGCTTGGAGCAGGGGAGCTCGCCGACCAAGCGGCCGGTCTGGCCGTTCATGGCAAACAGGTAGCTCTTGCCGTTCCACGAGGTGGAGAGCATCCAGACGGGGAACAGGGCGTAGTCGCTGTCTTCCCAGGTGTAGTCGAGCTGCTTGCTTTCGACCGTGGCATCGTCGTATTCGTCGACGACGGTCTCGCGCAGGGCCGAGATTGTGCTTTCTTCCATACGGCGTTCGGCGCGCGCCTTGCAGGTCTCGCAGTCCTCGTCGTAACGGTTGGCGATGTAGCCGGGCATATATGCGACCGAGAACGGACGCAGTGCGTCGTAGTCAAACGGCTCGATGGCGTCCATGTGGCCGTCGGGCATCTTGGATGATCCGTCGACGGGCACGCGCTTAAACGAGATATTGCCCTTGCGATAGGCATCGTAGTGGTCGGTGGTCGTGACGGTGCGGTCGGATTCCTCGGTCACGGTCTCGTTGGTCGCGTCAAAGTACACTTCGCCGTCAACGCGGGCGCCGTAGAGCCAAAACGGCACGTAGACACCTTGGACCTCATCGATGTGGTTGCCGGTGACAAAGCTCTTGGGCAGCAAGATCTTGCCCTTGTAGTGTTCCTTGAGTGCGGCCGTGACGTCATCGCGCCCGAGCTTAAACGGAATCACCAGGTCGGGCGAGAAGTCGCCAGAGAGTTGGCCGGGCGCCACGGCGGAGTTGCCGCAGTACGGGCAGGTGGTGACGGCGACGGTGCCGTCGGACACGAGCTCGGCGCCGCACGACGAGCAGATGTAGCCGGCGTTTTGGGCGAGTTCCTGCACCGCGTCGTCGGCGACGGGCTTGGGCGTTGCGGCTGCTGCATCGGCTTTGGCATCTGCCTTGTCCTGGCGCTCGCGATAGAGGGCCTCGACTTCTTCGACTTCAAAACGAGAATCGCAGTAGTCGCAGACGAGCTTTTGCTCGGCACTGGCAAAATGCAAGGGGCCACCGCAGGCAGGGCACTGATAGTTAACGCTCTCGAAGGCCATGATCGGTCCTTTCCGTGCCGGGGGCTATGCGCCGATGGCGCCGCCGCAGTATTCGCAGCGCCCGCTGGCATCGGGAATGGTGGTGGCTCCGCAGAAGGGGCAGGTCACCGCGGTCTTGGGGGCTTTGGCGGCCACGACGCTGTCGCGCGTCTCCTGGCGCAGCTGCACCAGCGCATCGCGGACTTCGGTTGCCTGGCGCTTGGCCTCGCGATATTCGATGGAGCCGCGCTGATCGATGGTGGAGTCGTTCACGCGCAGGTTGATCTCGGTAAAGTACGGCGTGTTGACGTGGATGGTCAGATTAAAGTCGTAATCCAGGTCGTAGCGCGGCGGGTTGTAGCTCTCGCGCTCGCCGTCCTTGGTCTCGCGATAGATCTCGGTGCGTTGCTCGTCGATATCCATATCGCAGCCGAGTACCTGCGAGAACTCGATGATGTCGGGATTGGCGTCGCGCCAGCGGCTCTGCGAAGTGATGATCAGCAGGCCCGCGTCCTCATCGAGCATAATATTGGTGCGCCCGGCAGAAAGCGTGCGCGTGGGGTTGAACGAAGACAGGCGTTCGGCGTTGGCCTCGCGGTAGGCGAGTTGCTCACGGATATCGTCCGCGGTGCTGGAGCGATAGCCGTGAAAGTAGGGGGAGAGCTTGCCGGCGCACTCTTTGCACAGGTAGCCTTCATTGATTTTTGTCTTACCTAGAAGTCCCAGCTCGGTACCGCAAATCGCGCACTCTTTCTTCTCGAACATCTTGTCAAAGAAGCCCATGGCTGCCTCCCATCAACTGGTAGCGTGTGTCGCTTTTGATGATGGGGGAGTGCGCGATCCTTCGCGATACCCAGACGGCTCAAGGAGTCTCCACAACTGGGACACATGGCCCATTTTTTGACTAGTCGTTGGGGACGTTCTCAAACGACTAGTCGCGGGGGACACTCTTCGGCCACTCATTGGGGACGTACTTAAATGAGTGGTAGTTGGAGACACTCCTGGCCGAGCTAGAGATCGCGCGCGTCCCTTCTGGTCCATGCGGCTCAAAATCGCGGCGTGATGTGGACGGCTGGGGTCGAATTGGCAGCATTTCGAGCCTGGCTTCGATATTGAGACTGGTTCTTTATTAAAATAGATTTCCAGACAATTGAACGGCTGGGGGTTAACCATGAGGGGCATGGGAGACACAACCGCATATCTGCGTCGGGACATTCGGGAGATTATATGCCTGGCGCTGTTCTTCTTCACGTTTTTGGCGTGCGAGTATCTTTTTGATGTGCGCATGGCCGAGTTCGTGTCTCCGAACGAGGTCGTTATTTATGAGAGCCTTGTCATCGGCGCGAGCGTGATTGGCTTCTTTGTGCGTCCCATTCTGTACTATCGCCGTCCCCATGCTATCGACGCAACGAGTGACGTCACGGGCGTTTTGCTGGTGGCGGCATTGCTGCTGTTGATTATGGCGGTTCAGGTTGAGGTGGTAATTGCCGGCGGTTTGGTGGCGTGCTGCGCGCTGGGCTACTGCGGATCGACTGCTCATGCAAATTTTGCGAGGCGCTTTGCGCGAACGCCCTGCTTGGCGCGCGCCGCCGCACTTTCTTACGCCATGGGCGTTCTGGTGCAGGTTCTCAACCACATGGTGATGCCTGTCGGCATTCCTCAGCAGGCTGTTCTGGTCGTCTGTGCGATCGCGCAGGTGGCGTTGCTCCACGGTGCCCGACGCGCCAAGCTGCGCGACGAGTCCGATCCCAACTTTGAACCCAGTGCTGCCGGGCTTTCGGTAGATGCTCTGGAATATGGCGCCAAGTGGCATGACGATCCCGAGGCAAAGGCGGCATTCCGTCGCGCCGTAGTTCGCCTGACCGTGGCGACGGCGTATCTTTCCAGCGTATTCGCCGCTCTCAACGCGGGCTTCACGACCCTGCATGCTGTCGGAGCCGTCGATTTGGGCGATTGGCCGCGCCTGCTGCTTGTCGTGAGCTCGTTGGTCGCTGGCGCACTATTTGACCTGCACGGCCGCTCGTATATGAATATCGGCATGACATGTGCCGCCATACTGTCCACGTTTTCGTTCTTTGTGCTCATCGTCGATGGCAATGGCGGCAACGAGCTTGCTGCCACGATCATCTTTTATCTGGGCTCGGGCTTTTTCGTGGTGTTCTTTACCACAAAATATGCCGCCGTCTCGCTCTATGCGCGCTGGTCATATTTTTGGCCGTGCATGGGTCGCGTCGTCAACAACGTGTGCTCGATGTTCGTGACGGCGCCGGCAGTGGCGATTATCTCGAGTCAAAATGTGCTGGCTGCGGTCGGTGCGGCGCTCGTGATGTTTGTGGGCATTGCGATTACGCTGCTGGGGCAGTTGGGGCAACGAGCCGATGATGCCGCGATGCGGGACGGACTGCCGCTTGCCACCGACGATCTTGGTGGGGATCTTGCGCCCACATGCTCCGACCCCGAGCCCGTGGAGGCAGCGGAGCCCACGTCCGATGAACGCCTCGATGCCTTCGTCGTCACCTTTGGGCTTACAAGGCGCGAGCGCGATATTCTTGAGGTCTTGGTCGTTTCGGACCAGAGCGTTCAGGACATCGCCACAACGCTTTTCCTTTCGCGCTCCACGCTCTATCGTCACATTTCCTCGATCAACAAAAAGACCGGCACCGCCTCGCGCGTGGCCCTCATCAACTTCTTCTGGTCCTGGACACCCAAGGACTAGCTAATCTCCCAATAAGTCGCGGTGGAATAGTCCCTAAATTAAAGTCACGGGGCTTTAAACAGGAACTATTTCACCGCAATTGCTGAGGGGATAGACTGCGGCGGCGGCAGAGGCAACGGCAGCGGCGTTGGCAGCTGTGGTAGTGGCAACGGCAGCTGGCAGGGTGTTTTCCGTCTACTTGCTACAGCAGCTCGCCGTGGCGGGCAATGTAGCGGCGCTTTGCCAGCTGGGTGAGCGCGATATAGGCGGTAACGATGCCAATGAGCAGCCCAAAAAAGCTCGTGGGCAGCGGCATGAGGCCGAGCGCATCGGCGATGGGGCTTGCCGGCAGCCAGGTGACGAGCGCCAGGCCCAGCACGGTAAGAACGCACAATGCGGGCGCGGCGTGGTCGCGCGGGCTCGGCAGATGCGGGGAGCGCAACATGTGGACCACGAGTGTCTGCGACCACATGGACTCGACAAACCAGCCGCTCTGGAAGAGCGCAGCAAAGGTCACCATACCCGCGACGTCGCCCGCGGCGGCAAGCTCGGACCAGCTTGCGTCCACGGCGGCGGGGCACACGACAAAGAAGAGCGCGGCGAAGGTCACGATGTCAAACAGCGAGCTCACGGGGCCCAGCTCGAGCATAAAGCCCTTGATGGACGCGGCGTCCCAGGCACGCGGGCGGGCAGTCCAGGCGTCATCGACGGTGTCCCACGGCAGCGCGATGCACACGATCTCGTAGACCAGCGACAGCAGCACCAGCTGCAGGGCGCTCATGGGCAAAAACGGCAAGAACAGGCTCGCGACGGTCACGGACAGCACATTGCCAAAGTTGGAGCTCACCGTGGTCTTGAGGTACTTGAGCAGGTTGCCGTAAGTGCGGCGGCCTTCGATGATGCCGCGCTCGAGCACGCCCAGGTCCTTCTGAAGCAAGATGATATCGGCGGATTCCTTGGCAATATCGACGGCCGAATCGACCGAGATGCCGCAATCGCTCGCACGCATGGCGGCGGCGTCGTTGATGCCGTCGCCCATAAAGCCCACGGTGTGGCCGAGCATCTCGCGCATGACACGTACCAGGCGCGCCTTCTGCAGCGGCGAGAGCTTGGCGAAGAGGTGGGTTTTCTCGGCGCGCTCGGCAAGTTCGGCGTCATCGAGCGCATCGATCTCGGAGCCGAGCAAGACGTTGCTCGCATCGATACCAATCTGCTCGCAGACGGTGGCGGCGACGCGGTCGTTGTCGCCGGTTAGGACCTTGACCGCCACGTCCTTGGCCTCGAGGGTGGCGACGGCGCCCGCGGCACTTGCTTTGGGCGGATCGAGGAAGGCCAAAAAGCCCATCAGCACCATGTCGCACTCGTCGGCGATGCCAAACTCGCCCACGCAGCGCGGATTGGTCTTCTGCGCCACGGCAATTACGCGTAGGCCCTCGGCGTTAAGTCCGGCGATCTGCTTGCGAATCTGGGCGAGCTTCTCGTCGGTGAGCGGCTGAGCGATGCCATCGATCTCGACAAAGGAGCAGATCTCGAGCATTTCCTCGGCGGCGCCCTTGGTAACCATCTGGGTTTTGCCTTGGGCGTCGGCGACAACTACGCTCAGGCGACGGCGCGAGAAATCGAAGGGAACCTCGTCGACCTTGGCGTAGCGGTCGCGCAGGCTCTGGCCCAGCATGGAATCGGGTGCGACGGTCGAGGGTGTCACATCGGCACGGTCGATTACGGCCAGGTCGATAAGATTTTTGAGGCCGGTCTGGAAGAAGCTGTTCAAAAACGCATGGCGCAGCACGCGCGCGTCCTCGTTGCCATCGGTGTTGAGGTAGCGCTCGAGCACGATGCGGTCTTCGGTGAGGGTGCCGGTCTTGTCGCAGCACAGGACGTCCATCGCTCCGAGGTTTTGAATCGCCGGCAGCTCCTTGACGATAACCTGGCGACGGGCGAGGTCCTTGGCGCCCTGCGACAGGCTCGTGGTCACGATGACGGGAAGCATCTGCGGCGTGATGCCCACGGCCACGCTCGTGGCGAACAGCAGCGCGTCGATGACGTTGCCCTTGGTGGCGGCGTTGATGGCAAAGACGGCCGGCGCCATAACGAGCATCAGGCGCACCAGCAGCATGGAGACGCTCGAGACGCCGCGGTCAAACGCGCTTTTTTCGCCGCGCCCGTTGAGCATCTTGGCGATGCCGCCCAGGTAGGTGTCCGAGCCGGTGGCAACGACAAGCGCCATGGCGGCGCCGTTTTGCACGGAGGTGCCGGTAAAGACGATGTTCTTGCAGGCAGAGAGTGGCAGTGCGGAGCCGTCGGCGCCCTCGACGACGGTGGCGGCGGTGGTCTTCTCGACGGCCTCGCTCTCGCCGGTGAGTGCGGACTCGATCACAAACAGGTCGCGCGCGGTGATGATGCGGGCATCTGCCGGCACCATATCGCCGGCAGAGAGGCGGATTACATCGCCGGGGACGAGCTCGTCGAAGGGGATCTCGATGCGCTCGCCGTCGCGCAGGGCGGTGCAAGTGTTGGAGACCAGGTCCTTGAGGGCCTCTGCCGCATTGCCGCTGCGGGCTTCCTGGATAAACTTCATGCCGCCCGATACCAGCAGCATGATGCCGATGACGATGACCGTGGAGGGGTCGCGCTGCGGCTCGGGCACGGCGAGCACGTCGATGTAGAGCGAGACCAGCGCGAGCGCGGCGAGGATGCCGGCGAAGGGATCGATGAACGCGTCGGCGATGCGGCGGGCGAGCGTTTTGGTCGTTGCCTCGATGGTGTTGGGGCCGACGGCGTTCAGGCGCTCAGTTGCCTGCTCGACGGTGAGGCCGTTTGCCGTGGCGTCAAGCAGTACGAGGGCGTCCTCGGCACTATGGGTGGCGGCGAATATGGTGTTCTTGGACAGGCCGGTATGAGCGGCAGGGCGCGCCGTGCGGCGGCGCTTGGAGATGGCTTCGAGTACCGTGACGGTTTTGATCATCAGCATAGGGTCCTCCTTGTTGAGGGGAGTTAGCGTACGTGTCGTATTTGCTTCAAAAAACCTAGATGTCGCTCACGTCAAGCTCTTGAGCCCACAAAGGGTGCAGCGCGCCTTTGCGGTGGTTTTGGCGATCTGCCGGTGGCGTTTATGCGTGTGCGGAGTCCTCGCGGCGTGCCGAGGGCGACATGCAGGTTTTTCGACTAGGACTGCCTTCCATGGCACACCTCCTAAAGGCTGAGCGCAGCGCGCTTTGGGTATCTCGTACCCCTTTTTAATCCGCCCGTATTCTTGATGAGGGGGTTTGCCATGTCAACCCCATTGTTCGGAAAACCATTCCCCCTGACAAAGCCTTTACAGAATGCCGTGGCTCCAAAGCGCGCCCGCATCGACGCTTCGCCTGCGCTAAACTGGAAGGCACGTACGCGATCACGAGAGGAGCCCGCATGGAGGCTTACAAGCAAGAGTTCATCAAGTTTATGGTCGAGTCCGACGTTCTTAAGTTCGGCAGCTTTACGCTCAAGAGCGGCCGTCAGTCCCCGTTCTTTATGAACGCCGGCGCTTACGTGACGGGCTATCAGCTCAAGAAGCTGGGCGAGTATTACGCCCAGGCCATCCACGATAACTTTGGCGACGACTTTGATGTGCTGTTTGGACCGGCCTACAAGGGTATTCCGCTGGCCGTCGTGACCGCAATTGCCTACCACGAGCTGTACGGCAAGGAGGTCAAGTACTGCTGCGACCGCAAGGAGGCCAAGGACCACGGTGCCGATAAGGGCAACCTGCTGGGTTATGAGCCCAAGGACGGCGACCGTGTGGTCATGGTCGAGGACGTTACCACCAGCGGCAAGTCCATCGACGAGACCTATCCCAAGGTCAAGGCTGCTGCCGATGTCGAGATCAAGGGCCTGATCGTGTCCCTCAACCGCATGGAGGTCGGCAAGGGCGGTGTGACCACCGCGCAGAAGGAGATCGAGGCCAAGTACGGTTTCCCCGTCGCGAGCATCGTCTCCATGGCTGAGGTCGTCGAGACCCTCTACAACCACGAGATCGACGGCAAGGTTGTCATCGACGACGAGCTCAAGACCGCCATCGACGCCTACTACGAGCAGTACGGAGCACGTTAGTTACGGCGTTTTACCAAACGCCGTAACTGCTCGACGCTGCGCGGGCCGCATTTGGACAATCTGACGTTCAACTTCAAGGGCGCGACCAGAAGGTCAGCGCCCTTTCGTTTCACGTCACCTTGTCTCAAATGCGACTCGCTCGCTGTCCGTTCTCTACCTGCGGCGTCGTCTTGCTCCGAATGCGGCTCGCTCGCTGTCGTTGCCGAAACATCGGCGTTGCCGGACTAGTCATTGGGGACGTTCATAAATGACTACTCAGGAATGAGCGTGGATAATCTCCCGTTTTTGGCCTGTGTGCAGGCTCAAAGTGGGAGATTATCCACGCTCGCTTTAATTTGCCTGGGTTGCGATGCCTATCTAATCGGCTCGGCGTCTTCCCTGAGAATCGAAAGATACTCTTCATACCCGTACTGCCGGTATCTCTGTCTTGACTCGTCGAGCGGACGGAGGATACCCAATTCTTCAAATGATTTGACGAGCGAGCTCGCGGTACTCCTGCCGATATCGAGTTGGGCAGCGATGAATGCGGTGTCGACGATGGGGTGCTCTTCAAGAATGCCCAACAGCCTTTGCCCGTTTGCAGCAGTCCTTCCGAGATTTTCGGTAATGGTTGCTGTGGAACGGTTATGGAGGTCAACAAGGTTTTTTAAAGACCCTACCGAGTCCTTCGCACTTTCGAGAAGACTGTTGCAGAAAAACTCTATCCATTCCTCGTAAGTGCCTCTCTCTCTTACGGATGTGAGTTGCCGGTAGTACTCGCTTCGATTTTTCTTGAACTGGAACGATGGATAGAACAAGCAAGAATGAAGAACGCCATCATTGATGAGCATAAGTGTAATGAGAAGCCTGCCCAGGCGACCGTTTCCGTCTAGGAATGGATGGGCAGTTTCAAATTGGTAATGGACGAGCGCCGCCCGCACAATCGGATCCATTTCGACTTGAGGCTCATTGATAAAGCGTTCGAGGTCCTGGAGCGTGTTACTCAAATCTTCAATGTTTGGAGGGACAAACGATGCGGTTGCAATGGTGCAGCCTGAGGGGCCAATCCAGTTTTGTGAGGAGCGCAGCTCGCCTGGATTCTTCTCCGTTCCGCGCACTCCGTCCAGCAGGACCGCATGAACTTGCCTAAGAAGTCTCGTGCACAAGGGCATCTTTTTGAGCAGTTCTACGCCGCGGTCGACAGCACGGACGTAATTCACGACGTCTGCGACATCTTTATGATGGAGTTGTGTTTGCGATGGACTAAGTAGGTCGTCAAACGTGCACTGGGTTCCCTCAATTTGCGAAGAAAGGAGTGCTTCTTTGCGCACGTACATTGTCAGATACATATCGGCGTTGGGAACAAAGTAGAGCATGCCTTCAAGCTCTCCAAGCTTTCGTGAGCATGCGGAAAGCGTGCGATAGGTTTCCTCGGTGAGGTTTAGCTGCCTCAATGATTGCAAGGGCGTTGGAAAAAACGAATAGTAAGCCAATTTCCCCGATAGATTATTGCGGAGCGTTCCCTGGCCGTTCTCCTCGATTTGCATCGCGCCCTCCATATCTTTAGTGCCGGAAACTCGTTATTAGGCCAATCATATCAATTCTAATAACGAGTTTAAGGATTAAATAGTTATTAGAATTGATGTAAACAATCTAATGATGAGAAGTCGTTATTACTTGACCATGGAGCTCGGCTTGGTACAAGGGGGGTTATCCAAAATGAGAGCGGATAATCTCCCGTTTTTGGCTCGGTGACGGCCTCAAAGTGGGAGATTATCCACGCTCGTTAGTTAAGCGTCCGAAAATCCACACTCGCCAAACCTACCAAAAAGGGACAGGTTTATTTTGGCACGTTTCGGTCGGTATCAGGAAGTGTCAGGGACGGGGCGGCGGCAGGACTCGAGAGCGAAAAGAAGTATCGGGTTTGGCGTGCCCGCTTCTGCCCGTCCCGCGCGTGGGCGATACTCGGCTTATCGAACCGCGATGCAAAGGAGATGCTCATCCCACGAGCACTACCGAGAAGGGCTTGCGATTCGAGTCCCCACCTTAGCATTTGAACCATTTGGCACTATAATTACCGTAGGCATGCGCACAACGTTGCGCTTAATCAAGAGGAGAAAACGTATGGGTCTGTTTGATATGTTCAAGAAGAAGGCTGAGCCCGCGGCTGCCGCTGCTCCGGCCTCCATCTCTGCTTCTGCCGGCGCCGACGTGCTGTGCTCGCCCGTCAAGGGCAAGGTCATCAAGATGGCCGACGTGCCCGATCCCGTCTTTGGTGGCGAGGTTCTGGGCAAGGGCTGTGCCGTGTGGCCCGAGGACGATCTGGTCTACGCTCCCTGCGACGGTAAGGTGACCGTCACCATGGGTCACGCCGTGGGTCTGCAGTCCGATAGCGGCATCGAGGTTCTGGTGCACGTTGGCGTCGATACCGTCAACATGAACGGCGATGGCTTCGAGGGCTTCGTCAAGGCCGACGACGTTGTGAAGGCTGGCCAGCCCATACTCAAGATCGACCGCTCCAAGATCGCCGCTGCCGGTTACAAGGACTGCGTCGTGGTGGCCGTGTCCAACACCGCCGAGTTTGCCGATGTCGAGCTTACCGTCGAGGCCGACTCCGCCGTCGCCGCCGGTGACGCCATCGTTAAGGTCGTTCGCAAGTAAACTGCGGCGTCCAAAGGATGTGCAAGGGTGGTCGGGTTTTCCGGCCACCTTTTTTATTGCACCGTGGGGAAGCGTTTTATTGCACGTTGGGCGGGCTTGCAAACCGTTCGGACGCTAAAACGAACCGACCACGCCTTCGCGTTGCCGAGGGTGTTCATAAGTGGATAGTATGGGCTTACTTATTACAACGTGCGCCGTGTCTGGGAAGCACGGTGCCGCTTATTGGGAGGAACAACATGAAAAAGAAGCTGCTGCTTGCGCCCCTCATGGCCGTCTTGGTTGCATGCGTGGTCTTGCTTTCCGGTTGCGGAGGCCCTTCGATCGAGGAACTCATTACCGAGGATCTTACGACTCAGTTTGACGAGGTCAAGAACGGTGGCGACGACTTCCTTTCTGGTCTGGAGGAAGCTTCGGGCGACGAGTTCGAGCAGCTGGGTATCGATCCCAAGGAGTATGCCAAGACCTATCTCGAGGGCTTTGACTACAAGATCGGCGACGTGACGGTCGACGAGGACAAGGGTGTCGCGACCGCCGAGGTCTCTATCACCTGCAAGTCTATGAACAAGATCGTCGAGGACTTCTCCACCCAGTATCAGGAGAAGGTCGCCGCGCTTGACACGGTTCCTTCCGATGACGAGCTGTACAAGATGGCCGGTCAGGTTATGGTCGATGTGACCAAGGCCACCGAGCCCAGGAAGACCACGGTTATCTTCAAGTACACCTGCAACGACGACGGCGAGTGGTCTGCCGACGACTCCGTCAACTCCGAGATGATGGATGCAATGCTGAGCTAGGGGGTTACGCGGTAGTTCGTTACGGCGTTTTACCAAACGCCGTAACTGCTCGACGCTGCAAGCCCGCCAGAGCGGCAATCTGCCTTTCAACTTCGGCGGCATGACCAGAAGGTCAATGCCGCCTCTTTTCATGCCAATTTGTTCGCCCTGGCGACCGCTCGCTCATATGACCCAATCCGCTGTCAAGAGCCACAATGGCCCCGCCGACCGCTTGCAATCGGTCGGCGGGGCCTGCCGTTGAACCCGTCCCGGTCCGCCCCCGGCATGTCGTCGACGCCTTCGGCTCAGTCTCATATCC
>RQAP01000050.1 GCA_008671135.1 Collinsella aerofaciens | reverse complement strand
GTTCCCCGGCTGTGGAAGCACGCCGAGCGCAGGCGAGAGCGTCGACGCTTCGACCGCTGGCATTACGGCTGGTGCCAATGCTTCGAGCGAGGCGACGAAGTTCCCCAGCTTTACGGGCAAAGACCTGGATGGCAACGACGTGAACAGCGACGAGCTGTTCTCTAAGAACAAGGTCACCGTCATGAACTTCTGGTTCACTACTTGCAAGCCGTGCGTGGGCGAGCTGGGCGATCTTGAGAAGCTGAATCAGGAGCTTGCCGAGAAGGGCGGCCAGGTCGTGGGCGTCAATTCCTTTACGCTCGATGGCAACAAGGGCGAGATCGCAGATGCCAAGGACGTGCTTAGCAAGAAGGGCGTGAAATATAAGAACATCTGGTTCAAGTCGGATAGCGAGGCCGGTAAGTTCACGTCAAATTTGTTCTCGTTCCCGACAACGTATGTCATCGATCAGAACGGCAACATCGTAGGGGATCCAATCGTGGGAGCCATCAGCTCCGCCGAGCAGCGCGCAGCACTCGACAAGCTTATCGACCAGGCGATTGCGAATAGCGAGCAGTAAAAAACGCGTAAAGCATGGCGAGGATCGTGCGCCGCTGTGCGGAGTAGTCCGCTGCCTTTCAAGATAATCTCCACCATATAGAGGTCCCGCTCGGGGCCTCTTCTTTTAGGCGCCGTCCCGTTCGTTTTTTGATGCGGTTCCCTACATTCCTCACTGGTGTCGGTGAAAAATGGGGATAGAGTAGGACAAACGCGTCGAATACGAACGGCGGAGGAGAGCGGGTGAACGTGCCCGCGTGGGAGAGGTTGCCGTCCATGCTGGAGCTCAAAGGTATTTGCAAAAGATACGTTACGCAGTCGTTTACGCAAGTGGCGCTCGATAACGTGAGCCTGGCTTTTCGCGATAACGAGTTCGTGGCCATTTTGGGTCCCTCGGGCTCGGGTAAAACCACGATGCTCAACGTTATCGGTGGGCTCGATCATTTCGATTCCGGCGACCTGCTCATCGACGGCATCTCGACCAAGGACTTTCGCGATCGCGATTGGGATGCCTACCGCAACAACCGCATCGGCTTTGTGTTCCAAAGCTATAACCTCATTCCGCATCAGACCATTTTGGAAAACGTGGAGCTGGCGCTCACGCTCACAGGCGTGGGGCATGCCGAGCGCCGCCAGCGTGCGCGCGAGGCGTTGGAGAAAGTTGGCCTGGGCGAGCACGTTAACAAACGCCCGAGCCAGCTTTCCGGCGGACAGATGCAGCGCGTGGCCATCGCCCGCGCCCTGATTAATGATCCCGAGATTGTGCTGGCAGACGAGCCGACCGGCGCCCTGGACTCAACGACATCCGTGCAGGTCATGGATCTGCTCAAGGACGTGGCGCGCGACCGTCTGGTTATTATGGTCACGCACAATCCCGAGCTGGCGTACCAGTACGCCACACGCATCGTCAACCTGGCGGACGGCAAGATCACCGACGATTCCGATCCTTTCGATGTCGCTGACGCCACGCGCCGCGAAGCCAAGCCTACGCGCAAAACCTCGATGAGCTTTGTGACGGCGCTGGGGCTTTCTGCCCGAAACCTCATGACCAAGAAGGGCCGCACGGCCATGACTGCCTTTGCGGGCTCGATTGGCATTATCGGTATCGCGGCGATCCTGGCGCTCTCCAATGGCGTAAACGGCTACATCAAAAAGGTCGAGGAGGATACGCTCTCGAGCTACCCGCTCACCATTTCCAAGCAGGATTACGACCTGTCGTCCATGATGGGCGGACAGGGGGCTGCGGATGATGACTCGCCTGAAAACGTGGATTCGTCCGACGACAGTGCCGGCGACAAGGCTCAGGGAAACGATAAGATTCCCGTGGTCACGGCCGTAAAGGATATGTTTGCGAGCGTTAAGTCCAACGACATGACGAGCTTTAAGGCATGGCTCGATGCCGGTGGCGACGGCATCGACAAAGAGGTCAACGCCATTCAGTACGGCTACGGTGTATCGCCGGTTGTCTATCGTGCGGGTAAGGGCGACGAGAAGCCTGTCCGGTTGGTGCCCAACGCCATGACCGAGGCCATGAGCGGAGGCGCGAGCTCGGCGGCAACGGTGAGCATGGAATCCATGGGAACCTCGGTCTTTAACGAGATGATCGACGACCAGAGCCTGCTCGACAGTCAGTACGATGTCGTCGCCGGTCATTGGCCCACGTCCGCCAACGAAGCCGTAATGGTGCTCTCGAGTCGTGGCACGGTGGGTGACTACACGCTTTACAGCATCGGCGCGCTGGATATCAATGAGCTCAACGATCTGGTAAACAGCGCTATGACGGCTGACGGTGGGGTCGAAACGCCCGAGACCGGCACCGAATTTACCTACGACGATGCGCTGTCCACGACGTTTAAGGTGCTGTCGCCGGCCGATGCCTATCGCAAAAACGAAGAGACCGGCATGTGGACTGACATGTCTGACGATGCCGACTTTATGACGGCCAAGGTTGCCGACGGTATTGACGTGCACATTGTGGGCGTGGTGCGACCTAACGAGACGGCCAATGCGAGTGCGTTGTCTCCGGGCATTGCCTATACGCATGCGCTGACTCGCCAGCTTATGGAGCGCGCCGCCGATTCGCAGATTGTGCAGGAGCAACTCGACCACCCCGAGACGGATGTCTTTACGGGCAAAACCTTCGACGAACTACAAGGCGAGGCCAAACAAGGAGTGGATCTGGGCAGCATGTTCAGTGTGGACGAGGCAGCACTTAAGAGCGCGTTCTCGTTCGATTCGTCTGCGCTCTCGGGTGTTGCCGGCGGCGGCATTGATCTCTCGGACGTCGATCTGTCCGGTCTGGACATTGACCTTTCGGACGTTGGCAAGGATATCGACTTCAGCGACATCATGGCAAAAGCGCCAACCCCAGATTTCTCGGGCGTCTTCGATGGCTTGGAACTTACGCCCGATCAAATGCAGCAGGTGGGAACGCTGGCCAACCAGCTGTTTGAGGGCTTTTTGCAGTCTGATCAGTTTAAGGCGCTGTCGCCCGAAGACCTTAAGGACGCGTCAAAGCTCGCCGCCGCATTCTCGACGTATCTTGAGAATGATGCCGCAGCCCAGCAATATCTGGCTCAGCTCAAGGCACTCGGTGGCGATGCCCTGGCCGAGCGCCTGCAACAGGCGATGACCGACTATGTGCAAAAGCAGCTGGCTCCGTATCTGCAGCAGGCTATGGATCAGGTGATGAAGACAATTAGCGAGCAGATTGCGACGACGGTATCGTCCCAGCTCAAGGCGGGCGCGGCAGGGCTCATAGGCCAGATAGCGACACAGATGTCTTCGAGTTTTGCCAACCTGGCGGGCGCTATGCATATGGATGCGAGCGCCTTTGCCCGCGCCATCCATTTCAACATGGACGCCGAGGATCTGAGTTCGCTCATGATGAGTTATGCCAAGGCATCGCAGCTTACCTATGACAACAACCTGACCACACTGGGTTATGCGGACGAGGCGGACCCCATCTCGGTCAAGATTTTCCCGCGTGACTTTGAGGCCAAGGAGCGCGTACTCGACCATATCGATGCGTACAACAAGCAGGTCAAAGCCGCCGGCCACGACGAGCAGGCAATCTCGTACACCGACTACATGGGCATCATCATGGGCTCGGTGACTGATATCGTGAATACCATCAGCTTGGTGCTCATCGCATTCGTGAGTATCAGCCTGGTGGTGAGCTCCATCATGATCGGCATCATCACGTACATCAGCGTGCTGGAGCGTAAAAAGGAGATTGGCATCCTGCGTGCGATTGGCGCGTCGAAGCGTAACGTGGCCAACGTATTCAATGCCGAGACCTTTATCGAAGGCCTCATCGCCGGCGTCTTTGCCATTGTCGTCGTGGTAGCCGTGAGCTTCCCGGTTAATGCC
Organism: Collinsella aerofaciens; assembly: GCA_008671135.1. Taxonomy (GTDB): domain Bacteria; phylum Actinomycetota; class Coriobacteriia; order Coriobacteriales; family Coriobacteriaceae; genus Collinsella; species Collinsella aerofaciens_J. The sequence goes on along the minus strand of RQAP01000050.1, from coordinate 33,401 downwards.
TGGGCGCTTGCGGCCAAACAGGTCCCCAACCTAATGAGTCTGCCCGTGCAGGATGCGCTGGTGCTCATTGCAATTTCGGTGCTGCTGACGGTCGTTGCCGGTCTACTGCCTGCCCGCAGCGCCTCCAAAAAAGACCCCGTGGAAGCCTTGCGCTCCGAATAATGTGACAAAGGGACAGTCCCTTTGTCACATTGAGACCCTTGCGAAAACGGGGTCTAATTACCGTTCGGCAGGTTAAGAACTCCCTCTCCCCGCTTAATGCTTGACGAAGAGTCCTCTGGTTTATATACCTATCGGTAGGCATATAGGATGTATTGCCGATAGAAATGGAGCAACCATGACTCTCACCACACCAGCCAAAAAAGATTGTCTCCGTGAAAGCGGCGCATTTGCTTGGGTCGTCGTTATTGCGCTCGGCTTAATGTCCGCCGGAACAACTGGCACATATAGCATTATTGCCGGCTCATTCGTTGCTCCAGTATGTGAAGATCTGGGCTTTGACTACACTTCTTTTTCTTTCTATTTCACCGCGATTCTTCTTGGCCTTGCGCTTGGGCTTCCGCTTTTGAGTCGCTTCATTCCAAAAGTAATCGGCAAACCATGGCATATTTGCATTGAACTCGTCCTTATTGCCGCCGGCGCCGCAATGGCGTTCTACACCGAGGTCTGGATGTTCACCGTCTCCGCCGCAGTGATCGGCATCTGCTTTTCGTTTACAACGGGCGTCTGCATGTCCGATGTCATTGACCAATGGTTCAGCAAATCGTCCGGTCTCGCCATCGGCCTCGCTTGGGGCGTTAATTCTCTCTGCACGCTGTTATTGAGTCCTGTCATTACACTGGTCATCGAGCAGCAAGGCTGGCGTACGGGATACATCGTGCTTGCGGCCGTTTCTGCAGCTATGATTTTGCCTGCAAGCGCATTTATCATTCGCCTTAACCCCTCTGATCGCAATATGCTTCCGTACGGAGAGACCGCCTCCGAAACCCATGAGAGCTGCAGCGCCGATGAGCAGGAAGATGTCCTTTCGGGCATGGCACTCCGCGATGCCGCGAAAACGCCGTCTTTTATTCTCTGTGTCCTCTTGCTTTGCGTGGCGCAGCTCACCTGCTGCATGAACCAGCTGTTTCCAACCTATGCAAGCGAGGTCGGTTTCAATCCTATCGTAGGAAGCTTAATGGTCTCGGCAGCTTCACTCTCCGATATCTTCCTAAATCCCTTCGTGGGCAAAACATGCGACAAGCTTGGCGCTATTAAAGCAACGGTCGCATGGACAGGTGTCAGCATTCTTTCATTCCTGCTTCTTATCATTGGCGGAAGCAATGAGACCGTTTCCATCATTGCAGCTGGTGTAAACGATGTCATGTTCGCCATCGTTGGAACCGCAATGCCGATGCTTCTCCTCTCGCTCTTTGGATCACGCGATTTTGGAAGGATCTATTCGATCGTTTGCTCAGCGGGCTATGTCATCGGTGCTTTTGGAATGCCGGTCATGATGAAGGTTTACGGCATGGCAGGGTCATTCCAGGGAGTATTTATCTTCTGTATTGCCTGCAACCTTATGATTGCTGCGTTTGCTATCGTTTCCGGCTTTCTCAATAAGGCTGCTGAAAAGTAATAAGCGCCGATTTGCATCGGCATAGATTGCCATGCAACAGGGGTCGACTCCAAGCCAGACTGGAGTCGACCCCTGTTTTCGTTTTAAAGGTTGCCCGCAGGCACCATGGGTGCCAACATGCGCTTCAGCTTGGCTGGTTTATTTGAACATAAGCTCGACTATTCCCGCCCAAACCGCTTTCTCATCAATATCCTCACCTTGAGCGACCGTATTGCTTGCTCCCTCCAGAACGGTATAAAGAATTTGTACGTAGAGCATTACGTCGGCGCTATCGGAAAACGCGCCAATCTCTACACCATGAAGAAGGATGTCTTTAAGCGCATCCATGGTTCGTTTGGTCGCCGTCGCTTGACGTTCCTGAACTGCAGGAATTCGATTTGCTTGAACGCTAACCTCGGCCAGCACGCGCCGGCGCTTTTCATCGCTTCGATAGCCACCTATAACTGAATTGCCGAGCTCGATAAGCGCGGCCTTGAACCCGTCCCTATCGACTATTAGCGAGTAGTCGCGCTGATAGTCAATGGTCGGAAACATGCTGTCCAAGAGCGTAGTGAAAATCTCCTCTTTTGAGGGAAAGTAGTAGTACACCGACGGCTTGGATATACCGACAAAGTCGCAAATCTTTCCGATAGACGCTTTGTCATAACCGACTTCTGCCACAAGATCGTACATTGCGTCCAATATTTTTTTTCTTGTGCTCACGCTGCATTTCTCCATTGCAAATCACTTCCGCACTACCAACATTATTAAGGATGGCAACGGAACATCAATTCGTGTCCAAACATGACCACTATATACGGCGAACGGTATGTATCAGTAGGCGAGCGGCAATTATTCAAAATTATCTACCGAACGGTAGGTATAGTAGTACTATAGCAGGTGAAACCCCGCTATTGTCGCGGCCGGACAGCATCGCGGGAAACCCGACGGAAGGACCAACCATGTACGAGAACTATCGTATGCCGGGCGAGTTCGAGAAGCGCTCCAACGTCTATGTGACATGGCTTCCCGATTACATCCGTGCAGAGGGCTACGATAACCGCCAGCCCTGCGTTGACGTGATCAAGGCTCTGCTCGAGTATGGCGACGTTACGGTCAACCTCAATTGCGGCACCCCCGGCTCCTATGAGGAGGCTTGCTCGCGCCTGAAGGAGGAGGGGGTTGATCTCGATCGCATCCGAGACACGCAGTTCGAAGACTCCAACTTCTATGTCCGCGACAACGGTCCCAGCATCATGGTCGACGACAAGGGCCATTCTTATATGGTCAACCCCGCTTGGACCTATTACGGCGTGTGGGACAAGAACTCCCCGGAGTGCCAGTCCGCACGTAAGGCAGCCGTTCACATGGCGGTTGCGCTCGGTTGCTTCGATATCGTCAATTCCGAAATGGTTTCGGAGGGCGGCGACCGCGAGTTTGACGGTCACGGCACTCTGATCGCCATCGAGGACACGGAATGCCGCAAGCGTAATCCCGAGTTCACGAAAGAGGAAGTAGAGGCCGAGTATAAGCGCATCTACAACCTCAACAAGGTTATCTGGCTTCCGCAGCCTATGCTCGAGGACGACGACTATCGACTGGGCATCCTCGACGAGAAGGAAGACGGAACTCCCGTCTTTGGCATGAGCTTTGCAGCTCACATTGATGAGATGTGTCGCTTTATCACTCCGAACAAGATTCTTCTTGCCGAGGTGTCCGATGAAGAGGCAGCCTCGAGCAAGGCTGGAGCAGAGTCTCGTCGCCGCATTGAGGCAGCCTACGAGATCCTGAGCAACGAAACGGACTGGGAGGGCAAGCCCTTCGAGATCGTTCGTATGCCCACCGCCGAGCCTATTGAAGTCGTTATCGCCCCTGGCGATGAAGATTACGAGCTCTATAAGGGCTTCATCGACGAAATGGGCGGCAAGTTTATGGATGGCACCCCCTGGCCCGAGGGCCCCGTCCACTTCTACGCCGCAGCGAGCTACTGCAACTTCCTGATTTGCAACGGCGTCGTTCTTGGCCAGCGTTATTACCACGAGGGCATGAGCGAGGTCGTGAAAGAGAAGGATGAGCAGGCCAAGGCAGTTCTTGAGAGCTGCTTCCCCGATCGCAAAGTCATCATGATTGATTCCCTCGCGCTTAACCTGTCCGGCGGCGGCGTGCACTGCTGGACTAAGGACGTGGCGGCCAGTCGTTAGTGAGCCTTAGAGCCTGCGCTCTTTGGCTTAGGCGCCACATGTACCGCTCCCCGAGGGATATCCGTGTTTTCCTCGGGGACACATTCAACAATAATTTTGATAATAATTCGAAAGGAAATAGGCATGAACAACAGCCTCCGCGGTCGCGACTACATCAACATCCATGATCTCTCCTCCGAGGATTTCCGCTATCTCATCGATCTTGCCTGGAACCTTAAGGCTCAGAAGAAGTCTGGTGTCGACCAGCGCTACTTCCCCGGCAAAAACGTCCTCGCCAACTTTGAGTGGGGCTCGACCCGTACTCGTTGCGCATTCGAGACCTCCTGCAATGATTTGGGCATGGGCTTCACTTATCTGACCAACTCCCACATGGGTGACTGCGAGACCGTCAAGGATGCCATGCGCGTCTTTAACGGCATGTACGATCTCATCGTCTACCGCGCACAGAAGGACGAGCAGTTCCTCTATGACGTCGCCGACCTGGTTGACATCCCGGTCATCAATGCCCTTACTCTCGGCGATCACCCGACTCAGATGCTCGCTGACGCTCTTACGATGGAAGAGCAATGGGGCGGTCTGCGTACGAGCCGCGGCAAGAAGATGGCTTTCGTTGGCAACTGCGCCGGCGCCCCAGTGTGGTATGGCCGTCTGTGCGCTATGCTCGACATGGACTTCCTCGCCATCGGCCCCGACGACCTCCGTCATCAGATGTGCAAGGAAATGATCGAAGAGGTGGAGGCCTGCTACGCCAAGTACGCTCCCAATAGGACCTTTACCATCACCTCTGACCTCGATGCCCTGGATGGCGTTGACGTTATCGTTACCGAGGAGTGGCGCTACATCAACCCCGAGTGCGGAGAAGAGGTTCTGGATCCCGACGACTACAACTCCTGGTTGGGCGATGCCGAGTCTCTGTACCCCTATCGCGTCACCAGCGAGCTGTGCAAGCGCACCAACAATCCCGACATCTTCTGCATGCATGAGCTTCCCTCTGTCCACAACGCGGATCACCGTGTTGGCAAGATGCTCCTCGACCAGTGCAAGAACGACCTTCATCGCGAGATCATCACCGAGGGTTTCGAGATTGCCGACGAGTGCTTTGAGGCCAACGCTTCGGTCATCTTCCGTGAGGCAGAGAACCGTCAGCACACCATCAAGGCCGTTATGTGTGCCCTTCTGGGTCTCTAGGAGCTGCGTCAATGGAAAATGCAAAGTTAAAGAGCAGCAAGGTTTACGCATGGGTTCTCGTAATCGCGCTCGGCCTTATGTCTGCCGGCACGACCGGATCCTATAGCGTCATCGCGGGCTCCTTCGTCGCACCCGTGTGCGAGGAGTTCGGGTTTGACTATTCCATCTTCTCGTATTACTTCACCGCAACGCTCATTGGTCTTGCGGCAGCTCTTCCGTTTGTCGGAAAACTCATTCCCAAGGTCGTTGGCAAGGTTTGGCTCCCCGTTGTCGAGCTTATTTTGCTCGCTGCCGGCGCAGGCATGGCCTTCTACACCGAAGTCTGGATGTTCATCGCCGCTGGCGCCCTGATTGGCGTTTGCTTCGCCTTCACCACCGGCGTCGCTATGTCCGACGTTATTGACCAGTGGTTCAAAAAATCTGGTGGCCTGGCAATCGGCCTCGCTTGGGCAGTGAACTCGATTTACATGCTCATCATGAGTCCCGTCATCACCTCTGTCATCGAGGCCGCTGGCTGGAGAACTGGTTATCTGGTGCTCGCCGGTGTTTCCGCAGTGCTCATTCTCCCAGCTTCCATTCTGATCATCCGCTACAAGCCTCAGGACAAGGGCATGCTGCCCTATGGCTACGTCGAGGGCGAGACGGTCACCGAGACCGAGGAGACGACCGAGGATAGCACGCGTGGCGTTAGCTATGCGCGCGCCATTAAGTCGCCTGCCTTCTTCTTCTGCATCGGCTTCCTCTGTCTCGTTCAGCTCACTTGCTGCATGAACCAGCTCTTCCCGACGTATGCTTCCGAGGTTGGTTTTAGCCCCATGGTGGGCGGCTTCATGGTATCCGCTGCATCGCTCTTCGATCTGTTCCTCAATCCGATCGTCGGCACCACTTGCGATAGGTTCGGCAGCACGAAGGCCATTCTGGGCTGGCTCGCTGTCTCCATCCTCTCCTTTGTCATGCTCATGATGAGCAGCGGCAACTCGACGCTCAGCATCCTCGCAGCAGGCGTGAACGACGTAATGTACGTCATCGCTGGCACTGCCCTGACCGTTTTGGTTATGGATGTCTTTGGCTCCCGCGATTTCGGTCGCATCTTCGCGCTGATCTGCTCCGTGGGCTATATCGTCGGCGCCTTTGGCATGCCCGTTATGATGAAGGTCTATGAGCTTGTCGGCTCCTTCCAGGGCGTCTTCATCTTCTGCATCGCATGCAACGTTATTATCGGCCTGTTCTTGCTGCTGGCAAAAAAGACTGGTAAGAACCTCTCCTGGGACGAATAGTTCGATTCGTCTTAGACATACGCTGTAGGGCTTAACCTGCAGCCGCTTTGGGGCATCGACTAACATCGGTGCCCTTTTTCATCGAATGTGACAAAGGAGCAGCCACTTTGTCACATTGAGTGGCATGTAAATCGAGGTCTAATACTTTTCCGAGAAGTGAACGGCCATACTTGGGCCTCCGAAGCATCGACATTTTTAGACGTCAAACCCGTAGGATTTGGCTGGCAAAACCGCAGGAAATTGCATCTCGAAAGTGCAGATGCTTCGGGGCCCGTTTTCACTCGTTCACTTCTCGGGAAAAGTATTAGACCTCGTTGTATGGGGTGCGGCTGGAGGGTGGTCATCGTTCAGTAGCTACCTCTTCCTTGTGAATCGCCTGAAGCGCAAGGCATAATGCATGCGACAAAGGGACGGCCCCTTTGTTGTGTTGATATGAGAGAAGAGTAGATGATCCTTTCGCTGGCCCCCATGGAGGGGATTACCGGGCATGTGTTCCGTCGCGTGCATGCGGAGTGCTTCGGTGCGCTCGATTGCTATTACACGCCGTTTTTGCCGCCGCCGCGGGTGGGAAACCGCTTTGGCGGCAAGGCGTTTAAGGAGATCGATCCTGCCAATAACCAGGGGCTCAACGTGGTGCCTCAGCTGATGTCCAAGAACGCGGACGAGTTTGTGTGGGCGGCACAGGTGCTCGCCGACATGGGCTATCGCGAGGTCAATCTCAACTTGGGTTGCCCCTCGGGGACGGTTGTCGCCAAGGGCAAGGGCTCGGGTTTCTTGCGTAATCTCGACGAACTTGAGGTGTTCTTGAGTGACGTGTGTGAGCGCTCTCCGCTGCCGGTATCGGTCAAGACCAGGTTGGGGTTGGAGAGCGACGACGAATACGAGCGCGTACTCGATCTATATTGCCGCATGCCGCTGGCAGAGCTGATCGTGCATCCGCGCGTGCAGAAGGACCGTTATGCGGGCTCGCCGCGCAAAGAGTTTTATGGCGAGACGCTGGAGCGTGCGCCGTTCCCGGTTGCCTATAACGGCGATATTTTTGATCTTGAGGATATGGATGCGCTGGTGGAGGCCTATCCCGGCACGCGCCATGTGATGTTGGGGCGTGGCCTGCTCGCGAACCCCGCTCTGGCTCGCATGGTCAAGGGCGGCCCTGCTGCAACGGCTGCTGAGCTGCAGCGCTTCCACGACACGCTGTTTGCGGCATATGCAGAAGAGATTGGCGGCAATGCGGTCTTCCGCATGAAGGAGTGGTGGTTCTACGCCAAGTGCGCTTTCGCTGATCCCGCTACCGTCCACAAGATCGTACGCAAGACCAAAAAGGTCGACGAATACCGCGCTGCCGTCGAGCGCGTCTTTCGCGAACAGCCGCTTGCACCCACAGCTCGCTTCCACGGCTAACTAGTCATCGGGGGCGTTCTTTAACGACTGGTCATTTAAGGACGTCTCCAACGACTATGTAGCAAAAACATGTACACCAGCATCCAAAGATGTCGAAAAATGTCGACTTTGGATGCTGGTGTACATGTTTGGGTCCGACGGGGGAGCGGGCCTAGGCAATCAGTGCATCAAGTGTAATGAGCTCTCTGAGCCGCTCCGTGCGTGTTTGCCCATGGCGTTTGGCTTTTTCGTCAAACGCCTCAAGAATCGATTCGCCCACACGTGCTGATATAACGACGCTCGGCTCATCGGAGATTGGTGGCCTTCCCAACTTGATGGTGTGACCTTTCGGCCACTCATCTTTTTCGTAGGCTTCCGCGGCTTTCTTCAACTCTCCGGGAGCAAACCCCATCATCTTTTCGAGCTGCTTAGCATCCATGGCGCCTCCTATCGATCGACATAATGTCGAGCGCCGGTTCTCGGATTCTCTTTTTGTATACAATTTTGTAGACAAAAATACAAGCAGTTCATCGGGCTAATTAGCTTGTTTTGACCTGCCTGTTCGATAGGAAATGAGCATTGACGGCTTCGATACTCCTTTGCTTTTCAGCTTGGAATTTGGATGCTCATTGAACTTCCGGAGGGGAGCCCTTTATTAAGCTATTGAGATTCTGGGCAGGAGCTCTCACTGGTCTTCGGTAATGGGGCCAGCTTAATTCGCGACACAGTGTGTCGCGAATGGGAGTAGTCGTTAGGTGTCCTTCAATGGCTACTCATATAAGAACGTTCAAGTGTCGGATTTTGTCATTTAGTGTCGCTCTCAGCGACTATTCTGGAGGGTCGTGGTCAAAAAAGGGCAAATATGAGTACTGTTGCCATTATGGTTGCATTTATTTGCTATAAATTGTAGCTCCTGATGAGATTTGTTCCCATTAAGAGCTACTTTTATTGAACATATGAGGAGAAATAACGTCGTCTGCGGACGAGTGGAACGTTGAATAGTTCCTGAAGTGATCAAAATCGCTGCTACTAAACAGGTAGCAGTACTCATATTTGCCCTTTTTTGACCACAGCCCTCTCGGAAACCTTTCCAGAGGCGTCAAACAGCCATAATCCAAAGGTCTCCTCAAACAATTAGCCGGCCAAGAGCGTCCATGACTACCAAAAAGCTGTACGCCAGCATCCAAAGATGTCGAAAAATGTCGACTTTGGATGCTGGTGTACATGTTTGGGTCGTATGGGTTGGGGCCCTGGACGGACAGAGCGTGCGTACTAGAGCAGGTTTTCCTGCACCCACGCGATGATGTCGCTCGATTCGTAGAGTGGTTTGCCGTCGATGAACAGGCAGGGAACCTGGCGTTTTCCGCCGACGGCGATGAGTGTCTGTTCGGCATCGGAATCGGTCGAGATATTGCGCTCGGGAATGGTCACGCCGTTATCGGCCAAAAAGTGCTTGACCTTTAAGCAATACGGGCAGCCGGTCATAACGTACAGCGCGAGCTCGTGATTAGTAGCCATAGGTCTCCAATCGGTTGAGGTTTTGATTGAAATACCCAAAGCCGCCGCGGTCTATGCGCGCGTCAACGAAGACTCGATGGCCTGGACCAGAAACGCCGTGGCTCCGGTGGCGCAGGGCTTGTCGTAGTAGTCAACAAAGCGCTGGTCGGCAAGATAACCGTGGGCGAGGCCCAGGTACGCCTCGTCTTGGGGCTCGCATCCCCAGTTGAGAGCAATCCAGCGACGATGCATCGCGACAAGCTTACGAGCCTCGTTGCTCTCTGGGTCGCCAATGCCCATGGCAATTGAGAGCTGGCCCAGAATAGCGCGTTCAAGTTCCTTCATGTCGTTCCATGTCTCGGGGTCCATGTCCAGCAACGCTTCGTTTGCTGCATCGATAGCCTCATCGCCGTAGCGCGCCCGCGCCTCGGCACCGTAGCGCGCCTCGTTTTCCTGCATGGTGCGCCAGCGCTCCAGTTGCGGCAGGACGGCGCCCATGAGCGAGACGGCTTCGTCGAGCGACATGCCGGTGTTTTGTGCCAGGCGCGGGGCACAATCCTCAATCATTGCCTCCATGGTGGTGTTATAGGTGTACTTGCCGTGGTCGTAGCACCACTTGCAGTAATGATCGGTCGCGGTGCCCGTGGCATCGGTGCCGCAGTCGTCGGGCGTGAGTATCATGCCGCAGCTCTGGCAATAGTGCTCAGGCATTTCGAGCAGGTGGGACAGCGGTTCTCCGGTTACGGCGGCGATGAGCTTCATCATGTCGATGCCCGGTGTGACCTCGCCGCGCTCCCACCGGCTGATGGCCTGGCGTGTGACGAAGAGCTTAGCGGCAAGCTGCTCTTGGGTAAGGTGATGGGCGCGACGGACAGCAATGAGCTTTTCTGCAAAGGCCATAGCGGCTCCTTTCTGCTGGTTGATGGCTTAAGCATACGCGGCGGCAGGCGCCCTTCCAAGCAACCGTTGGTTGCACGACGGGGGATCGCGGCGAAGAATTGCGCGCAACGCCCCACGCCTCCATGCCGTACAATGACCGGCATGGAACCTATCGCACGCATACATACCGACCTGCCGCAGAAGTTCGGCATTCCGCGCAACAGCTTTTTGGCGCCCCATCTGCAGGGACGAATCTTTTTTGAGCCGGAATTTGCCTCCAATGCAGCGGTTGAGGGCCTGGACTCCTTCTCTCACCTGTGGCTGCTGTGGCGCTTCGAAAACGGAACGCCCGGCGGCACGGCTAAGGACATAGCTGCCGATGCCAAGTCGCAGGACAGGTCCGGCACCAACGTCAAGTGGTCGAAGACCGTGCGCCCGCCGCGTCTGGGCGGAGCCGAGCGCGTGGGTGTCTTTGCCACGCGCAGTCCGTTTCGCCCTAATCCCATCGGGCTCACCTGCGTTAAGCTCGACCGCGTGGAGCTTACCGACGACGGCCCCATCATCCATGTGCTGGGGGCCGATCTGCGCGACGGCACGCCCATCTACGATATCAAGCCCTACATCCCGTTTGCGGACTGCCACCCGGATGCGACCGGCGGCTGGATTGAGGGTGCTCCGTGGCAAGAGCTCGATGTTGAGTTTCCACAAGCGCTGCAGGATATGGTCCCGCCCGCAAAGCTCCCCGGCTTGGTCGAGGTCCTTTGCCAAGATCCGCGCCGCGCGGGCAGCAAGCACGAGCCAAACCGCGTTTACCACTTAGCTTATGCTGGGCTCGACATATCTTTTACGGTCGATAAAACCCAGCTAACCGTAGTCGCCGTCAACGACGCGCAAGACTAACCAGTCATTCGTCTGAACCCGTCAAATTAAGCGCCAAACCCCATGTCAAAATCGCCCATGCTGGTGGACAATAACGCCTACCAAAATAGTCCGCTTTGCATGGGAGCTCAGCATGAAATACGACTTTAGCTCGCTTATCGACCGCCACGGCATGGATGCCATCGCCGTTGACTCTTGGGGCGAGATCCCCGGTATGGCTCCGAACGCACCCGACGAGGGCTTCGACCGCATTCCCATGTGGGTGGCCGACATGAACTTCGCCACGGTGCCCACGGTTCAGGAGTACATCATCAAGCGCGCTCAGCACCCCATGTTTGCCTACTTCAATCCGCGTCCCGAGTACTTCGACCGCATCATCGAATGGCAGAGCCGTCGCAACGGCGTTGAGGACTTGGCGCCGGAGCATATCGGCTACGAAAACGGCGTGCTGGGCGGTGTCGTGTCGACGCTACGCGCGTATGTCCAGCCAGGCGATGCGGTGCTGGTCCACAGCCCTACCTACATCGGCTTTACCAAGTCCATCGAGGCCGCGGGCTATCGTATTGTCCACAGCCCGCTTAAGCTCGACGACCAGGGCGTGTGGCGCATGGACTTTGAGGACATGGAGCGCAAACTCGCCCAAAACCACATCCATGCCGCGGTGTTCTGCTCGCCGCACAATCCCTGCGGCCGCGTATGGGAGCGCGACGAAATCGAGCGCGCCATGGACATTTATCGCCAGCACGATTGCGTGGTGATTTCGGACGAGATTTGGTCCGATATCATCCTGCCGGGACACAAGCATATTCCGACGCAGTCGGTAAGCGAGGACGCCCGCATGCGCACGGTTGCCCTCTATGCGCCCAGCAAGACGTTCAACCTGGCGGGCCTGGTCGGCAGCTACCACATCATCTATAACGAGACGCTGCGCGACCGCGTGTGCGCCGTGTCCGACAAGACCCACTACAACGAGATGAACGTCCTCTCCATGCATGCGCTTATCGGTGCCTACCAGCCGCAGGGCTACGAGTGGGTGGACGAGCTCAACCAGGTGCTTGCCGGCAATATCGAGTACTTCTGCAATTACGTGGACGAGCATTTTGAGGGCGTGTCCTATTCGCGTCCGCAGGGCACGTACATGGTGTTTCTGGACTGCACCGAGTGGTGCCGCGAGCATGGCCGCGATATTCAGTGGCTGCTCGACGAGGGGGCGCGCGTAGGCGTGGGATATCAGGACGGCCGCCCGTTCCACGGGCCCTGCCACATTCGCGTGAATCTGGCGCTGCCGCTTTCGCGCGTAAGGGAAGCGTGCGACCGCCTGGACCGCTACGTTTTTTATGCACGGTAAGTGGGCGCTGCATGCGGGGCCTTCTGTCAAGTCGGCTGGAAGGCCCCGCATGGTAAGGCATCTGTAACCATTGGGCACTCGTGTGGTTTCGTTTGCCATTATCTTTAACCATTTCAGTCTGTAAACAGGATCGTCTGGAGCTCGATGAAAAGACCCCGCCGCTCGGTTGCCATATCGTTGTTCGTCGCGCTTGCGGTAGCGTGCGCCTTTGTCATAGCGATGGCCGGCTGTTCCGGGCACAATGACGAAGCCTCGACGCCAGCATCAAAAGTCCCGGACGCCTCGCAGGCCAAAGACGACAACCTTAAGACGCTCAACGTCGGCAGCGACCTCTATCCACCGTTTGTGTATGCCGACGAGTACGGCGATATCGTTGGCCTGGATGTCGAGATATTAACCGAGGCTTTGGCTCGCATTGGTTGCAAGCCAAAATATCAGCTGATCGACTGGGAAAAGAAGAAAGAGCTGCTGGCGAACGGCGAGCTCGATTGTGTCATGGGCAGCTTTAGTATGACGGGTCGCGAAAACGAATATCGTTGGGCCGGCCCGTACCTTGCGAGCCGCCAGGTGGTCGCGGTCGATCCCCAGAGCGATATCTACACGCTTGCCGATCTTGAGGATAAGGTCGTGGCGGTCCAGTCCACCACCAAGCCCGAGGACATTTTGCTCAATTGCGTAAATGAAAACGTTCCGCAGATCAAGGAGCTCTACAGCTTCTCGGACCGCTCGTACCTGAACCCGGCGCTCGTCGAGGGCCTGGTCGACGCCATCGCCGCGCATGAGTCCTCGCTGCTCACCTACGAAAAAGACTATGGCGTGACGTATCGTGTTCTGGATGAGCCGCTGCTAGAGGTCGGTTTGGGCACCGCTTTCGATATCAACGATACGCGCGGCATCGACGTTAAGCTCACTCATGCCTACCAGGAAATGCTTGCCGATGGCACCATGGAACGTCTGGTGTCAAAGTACTTTGATGACCCTTCGCCATTTTTGAATATGGAGGGCCTGTCATGATCGATGCGCCCGACCACGTTGCTCAGGAGCGGGGCAATCGTTCGGCAGGGGCATGGCTCCTTGTCGTTCTGCTGGGGATAGCGCTCTCGGTTGTTGCCGGCATGATGAGCTACGATTACACGACGGCCCAAGCCGAGCAGCGCTTTGCCGACGTTGTCGATTACGTGGCGACGCAGAGCCTTTCCTACGATGCATTCAACAGCGCCTATACGACCAAAAACCTGATTCGCGTTATGGAGATCGCCGGAGAGGCTGCCCGCGATATGGAGCGCGACGGTTCGGTGGATAACGCCATGCTGGAGCAATACGCCGACCAGTTCAACGTGAGCGCGCTGATCGTGACGGACGCATCGGGCAATTTGGTGTCCGAGTCCTCGACGGGCGATGTGGACTACGGGTCGCTCGCTACGTATCTCAAAGAATCACCCGTGCTGGAGGTGGCAGCCCATCCGCTTAAGTCCTATACCGCCCGCATTACGCTTTCGGATGATTCGGTTGCAGACATTGGTTGCGTGACCCGGCAAGATGGCGAGGGCATCGTTATCGCGGTCAGGCATCAGAGCGCGAAGGCAGTTGCAAGCAATACACTCAAACTGCAGAGCTTGCTTGATGGCTATGAAACCATCGATAGCGGCAATATCGTGATCGAAAGCGACGGCAAGGTCGTTGCGACCAATGCCGTTGAACCCACCGTATTGGGCGTGTTCGATCTGCCTGCGACGGATGTCTTTATTGTCGACGGTATTAAGGATCGATGCCTGGCTGGTAAGGTCAGATTGGTTAACGCCGACGGCGAGTGGTATTTGGGCACATTTGGAAAAGCGCACAAATTCTATGTGTACACCTATGCCTCGGCGCGGCGCTACTTTGAGGTCGTCGCGGCTGTTGCTGCCGGCGTGCTGGTGCTCTACAGCGGTGTTATAGCCGTTGTTGTGATGGTGCGTCGCCGCGCTGATCGTCGACGTTTGACGGACTTGCTGCAGCAGGAGCGCGACTATGGCGACAAGCTGGCAAAGGCGGCGCGTGAGGCCTCGTCTGCCAACTCGGCAAAGACGGAGTTTTTGCGTCGCATGAGCCACGATCTGCGCACGCCCATCAACGGCATTCGCGGCATGGTCGAGGTCGGCGATGCCAATGCGGACGATCTGCAAAAGCAGACTGAGTGCCGCTCAAAAATCTGGACGGCATCGGGACTGCTGCTCGACCTTGCCAACGAGGCCCTGGATATGAGTCGCCTGGAGAGCGGGCAGGTCGACCTGAACCTCGTGCCCATAAATTTGGTGGCCCTCAACTGTGAAGTGCGCGATATTCTGGAGCGCCAGGCCGAGGAGCGTCTGGTGACAATTATCTGCGACCAGCAGACTCTTAATCATCCCTATGCGCGGGTGAGCGTGACGCACCTCAAGCGCTTGTTGCTCAATATTGCCGGCAATGCCGTCAAGTACAACCGCCAGGGTGGCTATGTTCGCCTGGTGTGCCGCGAGGTGGAGCCAGCGGATGGCGTCCCCGTCTATGAATACACGATCGCCGACAACGGTATTGGCATGAGCGAGGAGTTCCAACAGCACCTCTACGAGCCGTTTTGCCGCGAGGAGCAACAGGTGGAAGGCGCCTCATCGGGAACTGGCCTGGGCGCGCCTATCGCAAAACAGTTGGTCGAGCTTATGGGCGGAACCATGAGCTTTACGAGCGTTTTGGGACAGGGGACAACGTTTACCATCCGCCTGCCGTTCGAGAAATGCAAGCGCTCCGAGATTCCTCAGGCAGTTCGCGCGGATGTGGGCGATGGCGATGCGCTCCAGGGCTTGCGCGTTTTGCTCGTAGAGGATAACGGTCTGAATGCCGAGATCGCGCAGTTTACGCTCAGCCGTGCCGGTGTCGTCGTGACGCATGCTAAGGACGGCGAGTCTGCCGTTGAGGCGTTTGCCGCGAGCGCACCGCACAAGTACGACGTGGTGTTGATGGACATCATGATGCCTGGCATCGATGGCCTTGAGGCCACACGTCGGATTCGAGCACTCGATCGCGAGGATGCCGCGACCACGCCGATTATCGCCGTGAGCGCCAACGCCTTTGCCGACGACCGCAGGCTTTCGCGCGAGGCGGGCATGGACGCGCACCTGAGCAAGCCTGTGAGCTCGCAAGAGCTCGTCGAGGCGCTGGCGCACATCGCCGCCGACGCTTCATAAGCATATGGCTCGGTTCCAAGGTGGGTTGGAACCGAGCCATATTGCTATTTGTGAGTTTTGCTTTTGAGGCTTACTTTTCTTGAATCTGCTTACCGCAAAGATGCTCAATCGTAATCTCGTAGAGCTGGACGCCCTTAATGTCCTTGGCGATTTCCTCTTCGACTTCTTCGGCAGAAGGGTAGTACTTAAGTGCGAGCTGGCGGACTTTATCCTCGATAAACGCGGGAGTGTCATTTGCCAGGCGACAGCGGCCAAAGACTACGGTACTCATAACGTAGGGAGCCCAGTCGCCGTCCTGGTGCCATTCGTTGCCGTAAACGGTAAAGCAGACCTTGTCATCGCGCTTAAGTGCGTCGACCTTGTGGCCAGCCTTGGCGCCATGGAAATAAATCTTGTCGTGCTCGGCGTCAAAGAAGTAGTTGACGGGAATGGCGTACGGGTAGCCATCGTCGCCGTTGACGGCAAAGACGCCGCGCTTGCAGGTGGCGAGCAGTTTGCGCGCTTCCTCGTCGGTGATGGCGCGTTTCTTTCGACGTAAGGGCCTAAACATCGTTGGCTTCCTTTCTGGTCGTGCGTGGTTGCTGCAAAAACTATAGCGAAACGGATCCGTTTTTCTTGATGTGGGCGAGTATGTTTTTGAGCTTGTTAAAGTCGATCGGTTTGGACAGATGAGCGTTCATGCCGGCAGCGTGTGCCGTCTGGGCGTCTTCGGCAAAGGCGTTGGCGGTGAGCGCGATGATGGGGATATCGGCCGCATCGACCTTCTCGCTCAGACGAATCGCGCGGGTTGCCTCGTAGCCGTCCATGCCCGGCATCATAATGTCCATCAGGATCGCATCGAAGCTGCCGGCGGGATGCGACAGGTACAGATCGACGACTTCGTTGCCGTTGGCGGCGCGGGTGACCACGACGCCTTCGGATTCTAGCAGCGCCTGGGCAATCTCGGCATTCAATTCGTTGTCTTCGGCGAGCAGCACGTTCATGTTGGCGAGCGAGCAGTCGAGCGCTCTCTCGACCGTATTCGCCCGCGCCTGGGGGTTCTTGTCGATATCGAGCGGAATCTGGACGTTGAACGTACTCCCCACGCCAACCTCACTCGAAATCTCAATCGTACCGCCCATCAGTTCAATAAGCGACTTGACGATTGGCATACCCATGCCGGTTCCTTGGAACTTGCTGCGCGCATCGTCACCTTCTTGGGCAAACGGCTCATAGATATGCTTTAAAAACTTGGAAGTCATGCCAATGCCGGTGTCCGAAACGCTAAAGCAAAAGAGCACACGCCCGTTATCGAGTGGCTTGGTCTTTGAGCTAAAGGTGACGGAGCCGCCGCGTTTGTTGTACTTAATGCTATTGTCTAACAGGTTGATCATGATCTGTCGGATATGGGTGGGACTGCCGATCATGTATGGTCCCGTGGCGTACGGCAGACTATTGTCCTGCATTGTGATGCAGTTATCGGATGCGCGGAGCTTGCACAGCACCAGCGTATCGTCACAGAGCTCTTTGAGGTTAAAAGGCACATGTTCCAGTGTTAGCTTGCGGTCTTCGATTTTGCCCATCTCGAGGATATCGTTGATCAGTGAGAGCAGGTGATTGGCGGCAACGCGCGCCTTGGCACGGCTCTCGCGGGCGACCTGGATATCGCCTTCCTTCAATTCCTCGATCTCGATAAGGCCCAGGATGCCGTTGAGCGGCGTACGGATGTCGTGGCTCATGCGCGTGAGGAATGCCGTCTTAGCGGCGTTGGCGGCGTCGGCTTTTTCGCGCTCGGTTCGAGCGCGCACGAGCGCCCAGATGAGCAGGACGATGCTGACCGACAACATACCGATGAGGGTGGAGGCAACGGCGGTGCGGTTGCGATAAAGGAATTGAAGCGTGTTGGATTCCTGGGCCGTGTACGACGTAGAGGAGTAATTGCTTGCGGAGAGCGATTCTTCGGCATTGACGATGCCCTTGTTGATGATTCCCAGCAGCTCGGGCTTTCCGCGCGAAATCCAGCACGAGAGCTCGCAGGTGTCAGGGAGCTCGACCGTCTCGCAGTCCTCGAGATCATAACGATCGCCGAGGGTTTTTACGCGTGAACTGGGAGCGACGACGCAGCGCGCCGTTCCCCTCCTGAGGGCGTCGAACGCTTCATCGTCGGATCGGTATTCGGTCACGGTCGCTGTGGGGAACAGACTTTCAAGTACGTTTCGGTTGATAAACGATGATTCGGTACAGGCGATGTTCTGAAGATCTTTGTTCAGGTTGCTTCCGCTGTGGATGGCGGTGAGGGATATGGTCCCCAACGATACCGACTGCACAACGCCTGATTGCTCGGCAAACCAGTAATCTCGGTATACCGGCAGCGCGACGTCTATGCTTCCCTTTGACAGGGCCTTTGACATCATCTTGTAGCTATCAAAGGCGACGGTTTTGACCGTAATGCCAAATTTATCGTGCAACGTCGTCGCAAGCGATGCGAGCGAGCCTTCCATTTTGCCGTCTTCGTCTTCGTTGCAGTAGGGGAGTTTGCCCGTAATGTAGCCGAGCGTGATGGTGTTGTTGTTCGCCTTGAGCCAGGCGCGCTCATCGCCGGTGAGCGAGGATGATCCGCTGTTTTGCGCTGAATAGTTCGATTTGACCTCGTCGTTATAGCGGGGGTTGACGCGGTTGATTGCCGCCATTGCGGAGTTGATGTTGTCCATCAGGTCGGGGCGGCTTTTGGGAACGGCAAAGTAGTAGTCGCTCGAACCGACGTAGAACATGGGCGACGCCTCGGGCGACGAAATGGTGTCGTTCATGATGATGGCGTCGACCTCGCCGTTTGCGAGCGCGTCAAAGAGAACGGAGCCTCCGTCATACTCCCTGTATGTGCAGGCGATTCCCTCGTTGGCGAGCCACTGCTGGCCGACGATGGTTTGCATAACACCGGAGTTGTAACCGATGGTGAGACCCTGGAGTGCTTGAGGGTCACCCTTGGCCAGGTCGTCACGGTCGGGCCTGGCGTAGATGTAGTAGCGCTCGGTGCCCTCGGGGTTCGAGGAAAAGAGCAGCTTTTGGGCGCGTTCCTCGGAGTAGGAGATGTTGGGCATGAGGTCGATCTCGCCTGCCTCGAGCATGTCCATAAGCTCGGTGAAGGTGCCGGAGACGTATTCGTACCGCCAGCCGGGCGTGTAGTACGACAGGGTCTGGAGGTACTCGTAACCCCATCCCGAGAGACGCTCGCCGGGGGTGCCGTTCTGGAAGCCCTCGTTGTTGACGAGCCAGCCGACGCGGACCGTCTTGACTGGCTGACTAGAGTCATCGGCAAAAGCCTGGACAGGCGCGATGGAACTCAGCACGGCAAGCGCGGCAAGCGCGACGGCCAGGGTGCGATATATAACTGAACGAAGGACAGCGGAAGCTCTCACATGCAATCCTAACGAATCGAGACATTACCGCATAAGGATACCAGCTCAGCCTGCCCAGTCGGCAGCTGCATCGCTAAACGATCCCGCCCGGCAGTCATCGGGGACGTTCTTAAACGACTAGTCATTGGGGACGTTCTTGTTTGACTGGTCATTTAAGAACGTCCCCAATGACTAGTTCCGTTTGCTGGGGAGGCGTGGGACAATACCGAGCGAACGTGATTGGTTGTCCGTGGAAGGGGTCGCGATGAAAAAGCTCAGGACGCTTGCCGATGTGCTGCGACAGGCTGGCTTTGCACGCATTACGGGCCTGTTTCTTATTTTCTATCTGCTTTGCTCGACGGCTGTCTGGCTGTCCGAGCCCACGACCCTCACGTTTGGCGATGGTCTCTGGTTTAGCTTTGAGACGGTCTCGACGATTGGCTTTGGCGATATCCCCGCTGAAACGCCGGTTGCCCGCGGCATTACCGTTATCCTAAGCGTCATCAGTATCTTCTATATCGCCATGCTTACGGGCGTGGCGGTGAACTACTGCAATACGCTTATCAAGATGCGCCAAAAGGACACCATGGCGCGCTTTATGGACGATCTTGAGCATTTGGAAGAACTCGACCGCGATGAGCTCGCCGATTTGTCGCGCCGCGTGCGCGAATACCGTCGCCGGCAACGATAGAACGGGTGCCGCGCGTCACGACGAGGGGGATTGCATATGAACATCACCGTCTACCTGGGCGCGAGCGTCGGCAACGACCCGGCGTTTCTGCCCGCAGTGCAGGAGCTGGGCAATTGGATTGGCGCCAACGGACACGCGCTCGTATACGGCGGGTCCAAATCGGGACTGATGGGCGCGCTCGCCGATAGCGTACTCGAGGCAGGCGGACATGTGACGGGTGTGGAGCCGAGCTTTTTTATCGAGGCAGAGTTTCAACACGACGGAATCGACGACCTTATCGTGACGAGCGACATGGCCGAGCGCAAAGCCAAGATGATCGAGCTCGGCGATGCGTTCATCGCATTTCCGGGCGGCACGGGCACGCTCGAGGAGATTGCCGAGGTTATGTCCGCGGTGTCGTTGGGGCACCTGAGCTCTCCGTGCATCCTGTATAACCTGGACGGTTACTACAACGACCTCAAGGCGTTGCTCGGGCACATGATTGATAAGGGGCTTTCGAGCCCGAGGCGCCAGCACGGCATCTACTTTGCCGACGATTTGCGCGAGATTGCCTCGATTATCAACGGATAAGTCTTGAGCCTGCCCCACTATGGCTCCCAATGGTGCCGTTTGCGGCGCAGGTGGTTGGCTCGTTCGGGCAACGCTCGCTCTACAATAAAACGTATCTATGTCGACTTTGACCGCGGGAGGACCCGATGGATAACCTTGCCAAACCCACGAACCGAGCGCTGTTTTTGGTCAGCGTTGCCGTGACCGGTGCACTCGCGGGTGCCGCAGTCTGGCTGTTCTTTTTTGCGATGGAGCACGGTATCGACTATCTATGGACCGAGATTCCGCACGCGCTGGGCGTCGCTTCGCCCGAGCTTGCCAGCGGCCCGTTTGGCTTTCTGCCGTACCCGTTTTTTGTCTGCCTGCTGGGCGGCCTGTTAATCGGTCTGTACGAAAAGATGACAGGCACCAAGACCGATGACCTCAACCAGGTGATGGCTAAGGTTAAGCAAGACGGGCGCTACCCGTACGACAACCTGGGCAAGCTTTCGCTCGCGGCATTGCTGCCGCTGCTGTTTGGCGGAAGCATTGGACCGGAGGCCGGCCTGACCGGCGTTATCGCCGGTCTGTGCAGCTGGGTCGGCGACCGCATGCGTCGCTTTGGCGCCGAGTTTAGGGAGCTCACGTTGCTGGGCACCCAGGCTGCCCTGACGGCGCTCTTTACCGCGCCCGTCTTTGGCTTTGTGGCGCCGCTTGCCGGTAGCACCGACGGCCAGGGTGAAGACGCCGACGATGAGTCCGCGTCCGGCGAGATCACCATCAAGCTGCCCAAGGCGCAAAAGACGGTGGTCTACGGTATTGCGATTGCCGGCGGTCTGGGCACCTACCTGCTGCTTGGACAGCTTGTGGGCGGCGGCATGGGCATGCCCAGGTTCGAGTCCGCCGAGGTGGGCAACCTAGAGCTTACCTGGCTCGTCCCTCTGTCGTTGATCGGCACCGTCTGCGGCTGGCTGTACTTTGTCTCTGAGCATGCAAGCGAGGCACTGTCCCATGCAATAGGGGAGCGTCCTGTCGTCAAGGCCATGCTGGCCGGTCTGGCACTCGCCATCTGTGGCACGGTCCTGCCCTATACCATGTTTGCCGGCGAGACCCAGGCCGACGTGCTCATGGAAACCTATCTGACCATTCCCGCTGGCGTGCTTATCGCGACCGGTCTTGTTAAGGCCATGCTGACGCCCGCCCTCATCAACCTTGGTTGGCGCGGCGGTCACTTCTTCCCGGTTATCTTCTCGGGCGTAAGCCTGGGCTATGGTCTTGCCATTCTTACCGGTGCCGATCCGGTCTTTTGCGTCGCCGTCTGCACGGCATCGACGATGGGTGCGGTCATGCGTCAGCCGGTCATGGTCGTGGGCCTGCTGCTCATGTGCTTCCCACTCAAGGGTATCGTCTGCATGATCATCGCGGCCGTCATCGCCGCCGGCATTCCACTGCCCAAGCCGCTGCGCAAATAGCGCGGTTAATCGCGAGTCAACTCCAGAGGGGTACGAGATGATCTTGTACTTTAGCGCGACGGGGAACAGCGAGCATGTGGCGCGTCGCATTGCAGCGGCGACAAGCGACAAAGTTATGTCGATTGAGCGCTTTGATGCCGAGATCCTTCACCTTGCTGTGATGGAAGGCTCCTGTCGGCTGGGGTTTGTCGCCCCGGTATACGCCTGGGGCTTGCCGACGCCAATGATCGAGTTTTTGAAGACTGTCGACCTATCGGTTGCTGCCGGCACAAAGGGCGGCGAGCGCCCCTATACGTTCTATGTCTCGACATATGGTTCGACGACCGGGCAATCGGCCAAGTTCGCCCGCGATCTGCTACACGAGCGTGGGCTCGAGTTAGATGCGGCGATGAGCGTCAAGATGCCCGATACCTGGACGCCTGTTTTCGACCTGTCTGACCCTCAAAAGGTTGAGGGTATCAATAGAGCTGCCGAGACGCAGATTGATGCCGTGATCGAGGCGGTGCGGGCACGCCGCACGGGCAACATGATGCGCCATCGCGTGCCTCTGTTTGCATCGTGCGCGTATCACGCAATTGGGCTGCCGCGCATGCAACAGACGAGCAAGTTTGCCGTCGATGCCGATCGCTGCATCGGCTGCGGCCTGTGTGCCAAGCGCTGCCCCATGGCGGCGATTGAGATGCGAGACGGCCTTCCCGTCTGGACAAAGCCGGAGTGCGCAGCCTGCCTTCGTTGCCTGCACTGTTGTCCCAAATTTGCCATCTCGCACGGTAAGCGCACGGCATCCCACGGTCAGTACAGGCATCCCAGGCCAGGTGTGAGGATGTAGCGGCCGCTGGCCGCGCTACTTCCAAACTGCGAGCGCGGCGGTGCCCAGGACGATGAGGGCGAGACCGATGGCGCTGCGTCGTGAGAGTTTTTCGTTGAATGCCAGGCGCGCAAATAGTACCGATACGACAATCGATAGTTTGTCGATCTGCACCACGACACTCACCTGGCCTGCAGCGATGGCATAGTAATAGAGCAGCCACGATGCTCCGGTCGCGATGCCCGATGTTGCGAGAAATGTGAGTTCGCGCCGGTCAGCGTGCGCGACCTGCTCCAGTTTTCCCTTGGCTGCCACGATTGCCCATGCCATAACCAGTACCACACAGGTACGGATTGCCGTGGCCAGGTTGGACTCGACGCCTTCGATGCCAACCTTGGCAAGGATGGACGTGAGCGCCGCGAACGCGGCGGCACCGAGGGCGTAAGCGAGCCAGGTCCGGTCTTGCTGCTGCTCGGGTCCGGCGGACTGCTTCTTCTCGATCATTAAAAATGTGCCGAGGGTGATGACAGCGGTTCCCACGAGCTTAACCGCAAGGTTGCTCGTCTCGCCAAAAAGCACGATGGCGATCAGTGCAGCGAGTACGGTGCTCATCTTGTCGACTGGTACGACCTTATTGACGTCTCCGATGCCCAACGCCTTAAAGTAACAGATCCACGAAGCACCGGTGGCGAGTCCCGAGAGGACGAGAAAGAGCCAGGATCTGGATTCGATGCTGCCAATGGTTCTAATGGATCCAGAAATGCCCGCCATTGCCTAGGCGAAAACGAGCACCACGCAGGTGCGAATGGCCGTCGCGACATCGGAGTCGGTCTGCTTGATGCCGCATTTGGCCAGGATAGATGTGATGCCGGCAAAGAAAGCCGACACAAATGCTGCTGCGACCCACGACACGGGTGAAATGCCTCCCCAAAGAACGACCGCGCCAGATTACGGCGCTCGTCCGATGATACCGTCCCGCCATGAAGCTTTGATATCGCTGTGGTGAGACAGGGGCCATAGTTCGAGAGGGCATTTGGTTAAGGCTCGAATCGAAGATATGCTGTCGGCTTCTCTTTGGTTGCCGAGATCTAAACGGCATGTCGTGAAGGGTGGTAGCGACGTTGTTGCTGCTTCTTCTTATCTAGTAAATGAGGTGGGGTGCCGCCCAAGCCCTTTAGCTGTCGATTACAGGTCGCGTGTTCGATAGACCTTGATGCTGATGGTGCAGCTGATTGCACATAGCACGAGGGCCAGTACGGCAATTCCTGCGCACAGACAGCCAAGGACGGCGGGATCGGGATTCGCTCCGGCAATCGACATGAGCCAGTTGCTGATGGGGTTGGAGGAGCTCAGCGTGGCAATGGCAAGGCACCAGAGCAGGGCAAACAGGCCGACGGATAGGCGCAGCGCCTCCATGTGTCCAAATCGGAAGAACAGCGGCTGTGCCAAAAACACCATCATGAGGGAGATGAGCATCGATGCTGCCGAGGCTATAGCGATCTCAAAGACGGTTTGTCCTGTCGAAGGAATGCCCGTGCCGTTGAAGAGCGGGATAGCGACGATACTCAAAAGCGTAGCTGCACATGCCATGACGGCGGAGAAGACAATAACGCTCAGGTAGCGTGCGCAGATGATGTCTTTGCGCGAGAAGGGCAGCGTTGCCCGGTAGCGTTCCCAACCGTTTTGATTGTCGAAACCAGCCAGTGAGTTCATGACCATGATAGGCGACATGGCACTGACCGCGCAGGCGCCAGCACTCATGCCAGAGTCACCGTCCGATGCGTTGGCGAGGGTCAACACGACGAAGATGAACAAGCCGACGCCCGCAATGCTCGGGATAAGCGAGCGAGCGATGGCGAGCTCGGACATAAAGGCGCGTTTCATTTCGAAGCTCCTTTCAGCATGAGGCGAAGATAGTCATCAATGGTTGCCCGATCGCAGGGAATCTCGGGGAAGGCCTCGAGCGTATCGTGACGGTTGGGCACGAGCACGTCCACGCTGTAGGCATGGCGGGCGGCACGGGCGCCTTCGACGCAAGCCATAAGCTCGGCGGCCTGTGCTTGGGTACAGTGGGCGATGCCAGCGCGGTCGGTAATATCCTCGCGCGGCAGGTCAAAAATAATCGAGCCATTATCGATGCAGATGACGCGATCAGCGGCGCGATCGAGGTCGGATGTAATGTGGCTCGAGAGCAGCACGCTGTGCTGGCCGTCGGCGACAAAGGCAAGCAGCTCATCAAGCAGCTCCTCGCGTGCCATGGGATCGAGGCCCGCGGTGGCTTCGTCCAAAACGAGCAGTTTGGCCTTGTGGCTGAGCGCGCAGGCAAGCTGCAGCTTCATGCCCATGCCGCGGGAGAGGTCCTTGACCTTTGCCTTGGGATCGAGGCCAAATCGGTCGATGAGGCTGGAGAAGGTGTCGTGGCTCCAGGTGGGGTATGCCGGGCTTACGAGTGCCTCAACTTCGGTCACCTTGAGTGTGGAAGGGAAGGGGCATGTGTCCAGCACGAGGCCGACACGAGTGCGCAGGCAACGCTGCGTTTCATCGGGCGCGTCGGCGCCACAGCGCTGCCCAAACAGGTGCACCTCGCCGGCATCGAGCTTTATAAGCCCGAGCGCGGCTCGAATCGTCGTGGTTTTGCCGGCGCCGTTTGCGCCCACAAAGCCAACAATCTGGCCGGGTTCCACGGCAAGCGTGACGTCGCGCAGCGAAAAGCGGTCGCTCACACGGCGTGAGATACCTTTGAGTTCTAAAAGGTTTTGCATGGCATAGCCTTTCTTGCAGATAGCTACTGCATAGTTTCGGGGGCTACCAGGTCGAGCATCTCGTGCAGCTTGTCGCGCGTGACGCCCAGGGTTTCGGCTTGGCTCGCCGCTTTCGCAAGTAGCTCTTCGATATGGCAGAGCTGGTTTTCGCGCAAGAGTTCCTGGTTGCCCTCGGCGACAAAGCAGCCCTTGCCCTGCACGGTGCAGATAAACCCGAGTTGCTCTAGGTCGGCGTAGGCGCGCTTGGTGGTGATGACACTCACGCCAAGATCGCTCGCGAGTGCACGGATGCTGGGGAGTTTGGCTCCCGCAGCGAGTGTGCCCGAAAGGATCTGAGCTTTGACCTGCGAGGCTATTTGCTCGTAGATGGGCTTGTCGCTCGAATTGGATAGGATGATGTCCACAGCGGCTCCTTAGCTGTTGGGCTACACGTGTATATAACCGGTAAGCACAGTATATATACACTATGCACAGTTATGCAAGAGGTAAATAGGGATTGTCCGTTCGTTCGGTCATCTCAATCTGTAACAACTGGAGAAGATTTTGGCTGCTAGATGTTACAGATCGAGACAAACTGCTGCGGAGTGCCGCCATCGACTGCTACCCTAGGCCCCAACTGATGAATTTGTCCTGATAGGTGCCCTATGACGAGATTTCGCGGCTACAATAGTACGGTTACATCGACGTAATGCACTTAATGCAAGAAAGGATCCGCATGGCAAGCCTGTCGGATGAAATCTCGTCGCGCCGCACATTCGCGATCATCAGCCACCCGGACGCCGGTAAGACCACGCTTACCGAGAAGCTGCTGCTCTATACCGGCAGTATCCAGACCGCCGGCTCGGTCAAGGGCAAGAGCTCGGCCAAGCATGCCGTCTCGGACTGGATGGACATCGAGAAGGAGCGCGGTATTTCCGTTACCTCCTCGGTCCTGCAGTTCACCTACAACGGCGCCTGCGTCAATATCCTCGATACCCCCGGCCACCAGGACTTCTCGGAGGATACCTACCGTACCCTTATGGCCGCCGACGCTGCGGTCATGGTCATCGACGGCGCCAAGGGCGTCGAGGCCCAGACCAAAAAGCTCTTTAAGGTCTGCACGCTGCGCCACATTCCCATCTTCACCTTTGTGAACAAGCTCGACCACGAGGCTCGCGATCCGTTTGAGCTCATGGAAGAGATTGAGAACGTCCTGGGCATCAATACGTATCCCATGAACTGGCCGATCGGCAGCGGCCGCAACTTCCGCGGCGTGTTCGATCGTCAGACCCGTCGCGTCATTGCCTTTGAGGGCGACGGCCACGCCAACGCCACCAAGAAGGTCGCCGAGGTCGAGGCCGAGCTGGGCGATCCTTCCATGGACGAGCTCATCGGCGAGGAGAACCATAAGAACCTGATGGACGACATCGAGCTGCTCGATGGCGCCGGTGACGAGCTCGACTTGGATGCCGTGGCCTGCGGCAAGCTGAGCCCGGCGTTCTTTGGCTCGGCGCTCACCAACTTTGGCGTGGAGCCCTTCCTCAAGGAGTTCCTGCGTCTGGCCCCGACGCCGCGTGCCTATACCGATACGCTCACCAGCGAGCCGGTCGATCCTTGCCGCGACGACTTTAGCGGCTTTGTGTTTAAGATCCAGGCCAATATGGACAAGAACCACCGCGACCGCATCGCCTTTGTGCGTATTTGCTCGGGCAAGTTCGAGCGCGGCATGGACGCCTTCCACGTGCAGGGCAACCGCAAGCTCAAGCTTGCCACGGGCACGTCGATGATGGCCGATGACCGTGCCATCGTGGACGAGGCGTACGCGGGCGATATCGTGGGCCTGTTCGATCCGGGTATCTTTAGCATCGGCGACACCGTGTGCTCCGGCAAGCGCCACGTGCAGTATCCGCAGATCCCGACGTTTGCCCCCGAGATGTTCGCCCGCATTACGCAGGTCGACACGCTCAAGCGCAAGCAGTTCGTCAAGGGCATGGAGGAGCTTGCCCAGGAGGGTGCTATCCAGATCTTCCGCGAGCTGGGTGCCGGCATGGAGAGCGTCATCGTGGGCGTGGTCGGCGTGCTGCAGTTTGAGGTACTCGAGCGCCGCCTCAAGGCCGAGTACCGTGTTGAGGTTCGTCGCCAGCCACTGCCCTATACGGACATCCGCTGGATCCAGAACGACCCCGACACCATCGATATCCCGGCTCTTTCGCTCACGCGCGACACGCTGCGCGTCGAGGACATGCGCGGCGGTAAGCTGCTGCTGTTCACGAGCCCGTGGAACGTGGATTGGGCAACTGACCATAACCCCGACCTTATCCTGTCGGAGTTTGGCAACGTAGCGTTTTAGCGCATCGGCGCGGTGGCCCTGCGAGGCTGCCGCGCCGGCTGCTTGCCTGATGCCGTGTGAGCGGCTATCATACCCACCGTCGTCTTAAGACCGAGGCGTCCGAGCAGTTCGGGTCCGATATCCTGCTCGTTAAACCTAAAACCAAAGGAGTACATAATGATCAAGAAGGTCATGGAGGACTACAAGGTCCTGTTGCGGAGCATTCCCGCGGCAACGGTTTCGCTGTTTTTCGTGAGCGTCATCATGATGAACCTGCTGGCCAACAAGGAGCTTATCAGCCTGCCGTATCTGGCACTCGATTGCGGCTTTGTGGTGAGCTGGGTTTCGTTTTTGTGCCAGGACATGATCTGCAAGCGCTTTGGCGCCAAGGCATCCATCAAAATCTCTATCCTCGCGCTGCTGGTCAACCTTGCCGTGAGCCTGTGCTTTTGGGCATGCTCGCTTACGCCCGGCATGTGGGGCGCTTACTACGACACGGGCATGATCGAGGTCAACACCGCCCTTAACGCCACCATCGGCGGCACCTGGTACGTGGTGCTGGGCTCTTCGCTTGCCATGCTCGTTTCTGCCGTGGTTAACTCCACGCTTAACCAGTCGCTCGGCCGTATGCTCAAAAAGAATAACTTTGCGAGCTTTGCCTTCCGCTCCTATGTGTCTACGGGTGTTGGCCAGTTTATCGACAACTTGGTCTTTGCCATCGTGGTGAGCCACACGTTCTTTGGTTGGACCTGGGTGCAGGTTCTTATGTGCTCGCTGACCGGCGCTGTTGCCGAGCTGCTGTGCGAGGTCTTCCTGAGCCCCGTGGGCTACAAGGTCGTGCGCGGCTGGGAGCGCGAGAACGTGGGCTCCGAGTACCTCGAGCGCCACGCAACCGCCTAAGGAGCAAGTATGCGGGTTTTGATCACGGGCGCTTCGGGCGGTATCGGAGCCGCGTGCGTGCAGAGTTTTTTGGACGAGGGCCACGAGGTCGTGGGCTTTGATCTTTTGCCGGCGGCGGTCGAACACGAGCGCTACCGCCATCTGATCGTTGATGTCCGCGAGCCGGACTCGTTTCCGGTCGACCTTGAGCCTCAGGTAATCGTGAACGTTGCCGGTACGCAGGATTCGGCCGACGACATCGCCGCCAACCTGTGCGGCACCATCAACGTGACCGAGCGCTACGCCTTTGTGGGGGAGGGACTCGCCGCCAAGCCGGCGCCGGCTATCAAATCCGTGGTCAATGTGGGGTCCGCGAGCGGGCATACGGGATCGGAGTTTCCCGCCTATGCCGCCAGCAAGGGCGGCGTTATCGCCTACACCAAGAACCTTGCAAACCGCCTGGCACCGCAGGCCATCGCCAACAGTGTGGACCCGGGCGGCGTTATCACGCCGCTCAACCGTTGCGTGATGGAAGACGAACACCTGTGGAACCAGATTATGGAGCTCACGCCGCTTAAGCGCTGGGCCACCGCCCAAGAGATCGCCGAGTGGATCTACTTTGTGGGCGTGACCAACCGGTTTATGACCGGACAGAGTCTGCTAATCGATGGCGGCGAGGCCGGCCGCACGCAATTTATTTGGCCCGAATAGGAAACGCGCCCGATGGAAAGCCGTCGGGCGCATTTTTGATGTATCGATTTTTAGTCGAGGCAAGTCCAGTTGACGGGGGTCGAGCCGTGCTGTTCGAGTAGCCGATTGGCAGCGGAGAAGGGACGCGACCCCATAAAGGCGGGGAGTTCTGCCGTGGCACGGTTGGCCGAAAGCGGCGAGGGGTGTGTGGAGGCCAGGCAGAACTTGCCGGTTGCCTTGCCCGCACCAGTTGCGACGAGCTTGCCTTCGACCATCTGCTGGGCAAAGCGACCCCAAGCCAAAAAGACGACCGGCTGGGACAGCTGGCAGCAGCGTTCGATAACGTAGTCGGTGAGCGTGCTCCAGCCCAGCTTGGCGTGCGAGTTCGCGGCATGCTCACGCACAGTGAGCGTGGTGTTGAGAAGCAGGACGCCCTGTTGTGCCCATGGCGTTAGGTCTCCCGTGGCGGGAATGGGGCAACCCAGATCGGCATTGAGTTCCTTGTAGATGTTGCGCAAACTCGGCGGCAGCTTGGTTTGTGTCGCGGGGACCGAGAACGACAGTCCCATGGCCTGGTTGGGTCCGTGATAGGGGTCTTGACCCAAGATGACAACTTTGACCTGGTCGGCCGGCGTGTAGGCGAGGGCATTGAGGATGTCGTCTTGTGCCGGGTAGATGGTTTGCTCGGCACGCAAAAGGGCGATGCGTTCGAGCAGCTGGTTCGTAGTGTCACGTACCGGCTGTGGCGCATCGCCCAACCAAGTTGCTATGTTGCGGTCGCGGGTCGCGGCGTCCATGGGGCTCCTTTACGTCAGATGCTCTGTCGGTATCTATTGTAAAGGCGCACCGGTTGCCTTTATGCCACGGCCGTATGAAGAGTGGGGTCTACGAGACGTGCTCGGGCGCTCCTGCCATGCGAGCCTGTTCGTGTGCGCGGAGGCGCGGAAGCTGCACGGTTGCCACCATGACGCCGGTGAGGATGAGGGCGGCGCCAAAGAAGGCGATGGGGCTTAGGACATCGCCAACCAGGAAGAACGAGAAGACGGCGGAGCAGACCGGCTCGAGCGAGAAGGCGAAGCCGGTGGTCTCGGCGGGCACGTGGGGCTGCACGAGTGTCTGAGTGATAAAGCCGTAGGCGGAGCAGATGAGTGCGAGCGCGACGACAACGACGATCTCGCTGGGCGTGCCGGGAAGCGTGAAGCCGCCAAAGGTGAATGCAGCGATGCCCGAGAACAAGCCGCCGAAGCCCAGCTGCCAAACGCCCAGAGCAAGCGGATCGACTTCTTCGACAAAGCGCTTGGCCACGATAATGTGGCTGGCATAGATAAAGGCGGAGAGCAGCATGATGAGCGCGCCCGGGTTCAGGCTGGTGAAGTCGGCGCCCGAGAGCAGCAGCATGCCGCAGGTGACGATAGCCGTGCCGACGAGCACCTTGCGCTCGGGGGCGCGACGCAGCAGGGCGGCGTTGGCAAACGGCACGATCACGACCGTCAGGCTCTGCAAAAAGCCGGCAGTGGAGGCAGAGGTGAGGCTGGAGCCCAGGCACATGCAGGTGAGCTCGGTTGCCATAATGGCGCCGATGATGGCGGCACGGACCATAAGGTCGCGGTTGATACGGAAAACACGCTTGTGGAAGAGCAGCAGACAGGCCACAAAGGCGATGATGCAGCGTAGCGCGACGATACTCGTGGCGTTCATGCTGTCCATGCCGATTTTCATGAGGGGGTACGAAAAGCCCCATGCGACGGGAACGGAAAATGAGAGCGCGATTGCTTTTTTGCGATCCATGGGACTCCTTTTGTTACAGAACGGTTTCGCACAAAGGATTCTGCTCCCAGATGTGGATGTAGTAAAGCGAATGTATCTTCAGTATGATTAAGAAATGCTAATGTTGGTGGGAAAAGCCCTGACAAAACGTTTTACAGCTACACCGATGTGGAGGCACGATGGCATCGCGGTATCAGATTGTTTGTATGGTGGTCGATCGCGGCAGTCTGAAACGTGCGGCCGACGAGCTGGGCTATACGCAAAGCGCGGTGAGCCAGGCCGTCAAGGCGCTCGAGCGCGAGCTGGGCACCACGCTTATCGAGCGTGGTAAGCAGGGCGTTTCGCTTACGCGCGACGGTAAACAATATCTGCCGTACCTGCGCCAGATTGTGACCGCCGAGGTCGAGCTCGAGGGCAAGCGCCAAGAGCTGCTGGGGCTTTCGTCGACCGATATTCGCATCGCGACGTTTACTAACGTGAGTCGTACCGTGTTGCCGCGTGTGATTCGCGACTTTGGTGCGCTGCACCCGGGCGTACGCTTCACCCTCAAACAGGGCGATTACACGCGCAACGCTCAATGGGTGCACGATGGCGTGGTTGATTTTTGCTTTACGGCGCGCGGATTTACCGCTGGGCTCGAGAAGCGCGTGGTCTATCACGACGAGTTGGTGGCATTGTTGCCGGCCGCGCATCCGCTGGCGGCAAAGGAAAAGGTGACGCTCGCCGACCTGGCGTCCGAGCCGTTTGTACTGTTGGATGAGGGCGAACAGAGTCTGGTGCTCGATGCATTTGCGGCGCATGGGCTGTCGCCGCACGTGACGAGCGAGGTCACCGACGACTACACCATCATGGCGATGGTGGAGGAGGGCCTAGGCGTGAGCATGCTCTACCGTCGTACTGTGGAGGGCATGCGAGCCGATATTCGCGTGCGGCCCATCGTGCATGCCCCCTCGCGCGACGTAGTGGCGGCCTGGCGCAGCTGGGATACCATGCCCATCGCCACGAGGCGCTTTATCGACTATATGAGCTCGCATATTGTCAATTAATGACTGGCGTGGCGTTGAGTAAGGTGTTTAGCGGGCTGTCGCTTTGGCTTTGGTGGCGCGATAGGTGCGTGCCGGGTGGCAGAGTAGTACCGCCACGACCATAAAGAACGCCGTGGTGCCCAGGCTGATGGGGTAGACCATCATGATGTTCGCAAAGGTGCGGAAGTGCGGGAACACGCAGAATACCCAATAGAAGCGGATGCCGCAGACACAGATCATGGTGATGAGGGCGGGCATGAGCGAGATGCCAAAGCCGCGCAGGTAGCCGGACATGTTTTCATAGAACATGCTAAAGGCGTACGCCGGGAAGATCGAACACACGCGGATATAGCCGATCGAGACGATGTTGGGATCGCTGTTGAACAGCGACAGAATCTCGCGCCCCAGGCCGACAATAACGATGATCGTGGTGAGTGCAACGATACCGCCTTCGACCAGGCAGACCTTGAGCGTCTTGGTGCAGCGGTCAATCTGGCGAGCACCGTGATTTTGTCCCACAAAGGTGGTGCACGCCTGGCTAAAGCTGTTGAGCAGGTTGTAGCACACGTACTCCAGGCTCATGGCGGCGCTCGATGCTGCCATGACCTCGGTGCCCAGGCTGTTGATGGCAGACTGGATGATGATGTTGGCGACGGCAAAGACGGCGCTCTGGATGCCGGCGGGCAGGCCGATCTTGACGATGCGCTTGAGGGCGACGGGGTCGATGGCAAGGTCGTGCGGGGTGACGCGGACGACGGAGTCGGTCTTGAGCAGGCGGATAAAGAGCGTAGCGGCGCTGACGGTGTAGGCGATGGCGGTGGCGATGGCGACGCCCGCGACGCCCCAGTGGAGTACGGGGACAAAGATGAGGTCCAGGCCAATGTTGAGGACGGTGGACACGGCAAGCGCCTGCAGCGGCATGCGGGTGATGCCGACGGAGCGGAAGATCGCGGCCTCAAAGTTGTAGAGCAAGATCGAGGGCATGCTGAGCAAAAAGACGCGTAGGTAGAGTGAGGCGAGCGGCATGGTCTCGGCGGGAACGTTGAGCGCGGCGAGCATGGGCTCGGCAAAGATCTCGCCCAGCGCGATGACGATAAAACCCACGAGCGCCATTAAAATCGAGGTATGGACGGTGCGGTTGACCATATTCTGATCGTTGCGGCCGATAGCGTTGGCGATGACCACATTGGAGCCAAGCGACATGCCAATAAACAGGTTGAGCATAAGACTGGTAAGCGGAACATTGGAGCCGACCGCCGCCATGGCGAGGGTTCCCTGGTCGCCCGAGAAGTTACCGATAATGACCGTGGCGATGAGGTTCGACAGCTGCTCCAAGATGCTCGTGGCGGCCACGGGGAAGGCGAACAGGGGAATATTGCGCCACAGCGAGCCGGTGGTCATATCGATGTGCTTAGATGCGGTATCAGCCATACGCTCTCAATCTCTAACATGCTATATCGTGCTTATTTGCGCAGACGATGATACTCCTAATGCAACCAGTCGGCACTTAGGGACGTTCCTTTTAATATGAGCAGGACATTGTCAAGAGGCAAAATCGGGCCCGGCCCCAACGATATGGGATCAGGCCCTCTCCCTATATCAACCCGTCCGCGGCGACCTCGGCGTGTCTTCCCGACGCTCGTCTTTG
>RQAP01000042.1 GCA_008671135.1 Collinsella aerofaciens | reverse complement strand
TCCTTTGCGTGCGGAACTCGCGACAAACTTAACCCCCGCCCTCAGCCCCGGCGACCCTCCCTGCCGTCACACTATTCAACCAGTTTTGCGGGCGTGCGCCGCTGCGCGGCTAGCCCGCGTGCTCCTCGGCGGGGTTGGTCTGATGGATCTTGTTGAACTTCGGCCTTTGGCTTAAAGAAAAACGGGGGATGCATTGTGCATCCCCCGTTTTTGTTGTGATTACTCTAGGTCAATAAACTTAGTGCTTAGGATCTTGCCGTCTTTTACGAGCATTCTGGCCATGGTGGGGCCTCGGGTGCCTCTGGGGTAGCTGGCGCTGCCCGGGTTGAGGACTAAGCAACGGCCCACTTGGGCTTCTTTGGTTACGTGGGTGTGGCCGTTGATGGCTACGTCTACGGATCCCACCGGAAGGTCTTCGCGGTAGTGGGCTACGGCGAATTTAAGGCCTTCGTAGGTAAAGAGCGCAAGACGGTCTACATCGGGGCCGTAGTCGCGGTAGTAATCGTTGTTACCCAGTACGGCCCGCACGGGGGCGATGGTGCATAGGTGCTCGTAGTCCATCTCTGACGTGAGGTCGCCGGCGTGGATGATCAGGTCTGCGCCCTCAAGCTCATCCAGGAGCGCAGGCGATAAATAGCCGTGGGTGTCCGAGATGATGTCGATACGCTTGGCGCTTGCACTGTTCATGGGATCCCTTCCGCAAAAAAACGATTCGGCAGATACATACAAAAAAGCCCCACGGCTCCGCAGACGATGGGTCTACAGGGCTGCGGGGCCAGTGTGCTAGAGACTCAGAGCCTTCTTGAGCGGCACGACGCGGCGGCGCGAAACCGGCACGCGTTCGTCGACGCCCGTAATGCCCAGCTGGATGGCGCCCGAGGGCACCGTCTCCACATCCGTGACGCACGCCAAGTTGACGATATAGCGGCGGTGAACACGGAAGAAGCCAAAGTCGCAGAGCTTGGCCTCAAACTGCGCCAGCGAGGTCGTCGACAAAAAGCGATCATCGACGGTATAGATGCAGGAGTAATCGTCCTTGGCCATGATAAAGCGAATGTCGTCCACGGGAATGAGCACCTTGCGGCCGCCCTTTTCCACCGGGATACGCTCGATGGTCACCTTGCTGTCCGTAACCGGCTTGGTGCGTTGCATGACCTTCTCGATCGCGCGATCCAAGCGAGCTTCCTCGACCGGCTTCATCAGATAATCGACGGCATCCACGTCGAATGCCTCGACCGCATGGTCACTATACGCAGTCACAAACACGATCGCCGGCGGATTTTTGAGCTTATGCAGCGCCTCGGCAAGTTGCAGGCCCGAGGCACCGGGCATCGAGATATCGAGAAACACGACATCCACGCGACTTTCCATAAGCATCTCGATGGCGGAGCGGACGCTCGACGCCTCCGTGATCGTGCCGATCTTGCCCGTTTGCTCGAGCAGGAAGCGAAGCTCCGAGCGAGCCGGCGCCTCATCATCCACAATCATCGCACGCAGCATAGGGATAAAACCTTTCGTCAACTAACTACGCCGGGCATCCGTCGCATGACGTTGAGCCCGTAGCCTTTTATTTTACTCTTGAATGTCGAAGATGCTCTCTGACAAATCAAGATGAAGGAGCACTTTGGTGCCCTTGCCCGGCGCCGATTCGACACGCGTATAGGAGTGCGGCCCATAAAAGCGATGGATGCGCTCCGAAATATTGTGCATGGCCACACCGGCGCCGCCACCCTGGGGAGAGCTGGCGTCGGGACGGGCAGAACGCTCGTCAAACAGTCTGGCGGCGGTACCCTCATCCATGCCCACGCCATTATCGGCCACGGCAATCAAGATTGCATCCTCGCCGTCTTGGTGAACGGTCACGTCGATCCTCAGGGCGTCGTCATCGCCCATACCATGACGTACGGCGTTCTCGACAATCGGCTGGATCACGAACGCCGGCACCAGCGTATCTTCCACGTCCTCGGACACATCGAACGTCGCAAGCACGCGGTCCTCGCCAAAGCGGGCCTTCTCAAAGGTAAGGTAGCGCTTGGTCTGTGCGACCTCGCGCGAGACCGGAATAAGCGATCCCGAGTTGTCGAGCGTGGCACGATAGAACGATGAGAACTCACGAAGCAGTTCGCGGGCCCGCAGCGGGTCGGTGCGCGTAAACGATGCAATGGTGTTCAGCGTGTTGAACAGGAAGTGCGGGTTAATCTGCGCCTGCAGCGCACGCACCTCGGCGCGCGCCGTGAGTTCCTTTTGCACCTCGAGCTCGTGGATGGCGAGCTGCGTGGACAAGATCTCGGCAAAGCCCGAGGCAAGCGCGTACTGGGTACGGTCGACGGCGCGCGGGGTCTTGTAGTAGAACTTGAGCGTGCCGACGGTACGATCGCCCACCTTGATGGGGGCGATAATGCCGGCGGGGACTTGGTTGTGCGAGCCATCCGAGCCCACGACATCCACCATACGGTTGAACGACTGCACGATGCCATGTTCGATAACGTAGCGTGTGGCAAGCGTGTGGATGGGAGAATCTGGCAGTAGTTTTTCCTCAAACTCGCCTGCGCAGGCCAACACGTTGCCCTCGTCGGTGATGGCCACCGTCATGGCGCGCGTCTCGGGCAAAATGCGCCGGCACACCAAACGCGCCGACTCCTGCGTCAGACCGCCCTTAATGTCCTCGAGCATGGCCGAGGCCACCGAGAGCGTCTCCTCGGTGTACTGGGAGCGCACCGAATCGGGATTGAGCGTCAAAAAGATAAAGATGCACAGAAAGATGCACAGCAGCGCGCAGGCAATCACCGTGGCGATCGGCTCGATACCGGTCACCAAGGCAAAAATAAAGTACACCAGCACACAAATGGCGCAGGCAACGGCAATGATGCGAAAGATTGATATTGAACTATCGCGCTGGGCGCGGCGGTCGATCATTCGGCCCCCTCCAGGATACTGATCAGTTGTGCGTCACGCCAAAGCCCGTCCATAATCTTGGGCCAAAAGCTCTGGAAACGCAGGTAGCTTGCAGCGTTTTGGCGCGCATAGGCCTTTGCCTCGCCGATACCATGGCGCCAAATGCGCAGGTAGCCCTCATGCTCGCGGGTAAACACGCTGCGGACCATAGCGGTCTTGCGCACGCGGTCGTCGAGCTCGCGCGAAATCCACGGGCCCGGGTAGGGCATGAGTGATGCCGCCGTAACGGGAATGAGCTCCTTTTGATGCGCGGCGAATGTCAACTTGGCCCGTTCGTAGTACCAACGGTATACATCCTGCATAAAGCGCGGTGAGCGCTTTTCAGACTCCGGAGGCAGATGGCGCACGGTCCACTCGTTATCGAACCACACGTCGTAGCCAAACATGCGCATGTTAAAGAGGTAATCCAAGTCCTCGCCGCGGGTGATAAACGGGTCAAAGGCCACACGCGTAAAGGCGCGGGCGTGCAGGGCCATCAGGCCGCCGCACACGTAGTTGGAGCGCGAGATGCGAGTGCCCGAGAGCGCCTTTTTCATCCAACGGTTGAACTCGATGCGCTTGGTCCACCAACGATGGCAGATGCCCGCCTTGTCCGTGGGAGCCAGCGGCGAGCCGTCGCGATCGTAGAAATAACCGCTCTTGACCAAGATCGGCAAGCCCTGACGCGTCTGCTGCCCCAACGCATAGGTCGCGCGCTTCATAAAGTCGGCGTCGATGACAGTCTCATCGTCATCCAAAAAGATAACCGCGTCATGCCCCAGCACAGCGGCACAGGCTAGCCCCATATTGCGGATGGCACCGTAGCCTCGCAGGCTCACGCACTCGCCCGAACCCTTGGGCGCGATCTGAGCAACCCGGTCTGCGATATGCGAGGCCTGGGTGTTGGTGACAACGGTGACTTTGAGCGTGGGATGCGCGTCGACAATCTCGCGCACGCGCAGCGACACATCGGCTGTGGCAGAAACGGGACAGACCACCAAAAGGATGATGCGCGGGATGTCACGTACCTGCTCAAGCGAGGCCAGGCAGCGGTCGAGTTCGGGATTGTCGGCGTTGAGTCGCGTCGAATGATCATAGGTGCCAGGGGCGTTTGCGCAAGCGTCATCGCCCGCCCAATACGTTGGAATCACGACCGTGGCGTTCATGCCTTACCCTCCCTGCAACACAAAAACGGGACGCCGCCAAACACAGGCGACGCCCCGCGACCTAGCTGATTCCATCATACCCACTTGGGCAAATCATTGCTCGCAAGTCGCAATGTTTATTGCGGATAACCCCAAAAGAGTACCGTGGACAGGCACAATAGCCGCTCGCTCCTATGCGGCATGCTCTGCCGCCCGAGTCATGCGGGACAGGCGGACCAGCAGCATAAAGCCAACGATCAGCAGCACGCCAATGGAAAGGACGCCCAGCGACGGGTTGCCGGTCAGCGAGGTGACGACCGACACCAGGAAGGTGCCCATAACGCTTGCATAACGACCAAAGATGTCAAAGAAGCCGTAGTACTCGTTGGACTTTTCCTTGGGGATAATGCGGCCAAAGTAGCTACGGCTGAGCGCCTGCACGCCGCCCTGGAACAGGCCGACCATAATGGCAAGCACCCAAAACTCAAAGGCGGTCTTTAGGAAGAACGCGGCGAACAGCACAATGCCCATATAGGCGGCGACTGCCACCAAGATCATGTTGAGCGTGCCCACGCGTCCGGCGAGCTTGCCGTAGATGATGGCGGACGGAAAGGCCACGAACTGCGTGACGAGCAGCGCCAGGACCAACTGGGTCGAATCGATGCCCAAAGCCGAGCCGTAGCTGGTAGCCATGGAAATGACCGTGTGCACACCGTCGATATAGAAGAAGAACGCAATCATGTAGACCAGCACGGTCTTGTTGTGGGCGATCTCGCGCATGGTGTGTCCGACCTCGGAGAACACACCGCCCACGATGCGGCCGATAGTGTCCTCGGGACCGCGCTCGCGACCATACTTTTGCTTATAGGTGTGAATGAGCGGCAGGGTAAAGATGAGCCACCAGGCACCAGTGATGATAAAAGACAGACGCGTTGCCAGCATGGTGGGGACGCCAAGAGCGGGGCCACCCATGATGAGCGCCAGGCAGATGACGAACGGCACGGTGGAACCGATGTAGCCCCAGGCATAACCCGAGCTGGACACGGCGTCCATGCGCTCGTCGGTGGTAACGTCGGGCAGCATGGCGTCGTAGAACGTCATAGAAGAGTTAAGGCCGATGGTGCACAGCACGTACACGGTCAAAAATGCCATGGCGGACATTGGGATAGCCTGCGCCAGGCAAAGAACCAGGCCCGTGAGGAAAAAGCCCAAGAAGAACTTGATTTTGTTGCCAGCGTAGTCGGCAAGTGCGCCCAGAATGGGCATGAGCATGGCGATGACCAGCGAGGCGATCGTCTGTGCATTGCCCCAGGCGACCACCAGGTCGGCCGAGGAAGCGCCGGTATTGATGGCGTTAAAGTAAATGGGCACCACCGAGGTATTGAGCAGCACGAGGGCCGAATTGCCCACATCATACATAACCCAGTTACGCTCGAGCTTGGTGTATTTCATGGACAGGGACCCTTCGTATTCGCCCGATATGCAGTTAGTTCATCGTACCCCAATTGTCCAGAACCGCCGGTAAGGATTCGGCAAAGGGGCACGCACGGGCCCTATTCCTCGCGGTCGAACTCCTCATCGGCTTCGAGCACGCGACCGCTGTAGTTGACGTGACTGGTCACGGCATCCATGTCACCGGTCTCGATAAAACGTGCGACCGTGCACTCGTAATCGACCAGCGCGCGATCAAAGACCTCGGGGAAACTCTCGTTCGAGACCTCGTCGGTAAAGGGATTCTTCCATGTCAGATGGCCCAGGTTACCGGTGCGCTCGGGCAGCTCCGTCGTCACGCGATGGGCAAGGCCGTCGAGCAGCGAGTAGTCGTGCACCAAGCCCTCAACCAGCGAGATCGCGCGCGTCTTTGCGGAGCCGGCCGGCTCAATCGCGCGGTAAAGTCGCTGCATATTGGCAACGGCAGCACCGTACTCCCCCGCCGGAATGTCAATGCCGTACACGCGTCCGGCAACATAGCTCATCAGCACGCCGGCCACGCGATTGATGCGATCGGTGGTGACGATCTCGCCCGCCGGCGGGTAATCGTCGACCGTAGCGCCATCGCGTTTAAGCTGCAGCATCAGTACATCCAGGTCGCTCTCGATCACGGCATGGACCTGACTGCTCGAATCCTCAAGCTCTGAATCGGACTCGACAATGCCAAACTGCTGCTCATAGACAAAGGGATGAGCGTTGCGGTCGAGCACGTAATGAGACAGCAGGCCCAGCGCAAAGGCACGACCCAAGCTGGCGTCGCGCGGCAGCAGATGCGACACGCCGTCGCGCAGGCACGCAAACTGACGAGACATGCGCGACCGATGCATGACCTGCGCCAGCAGCGCGCAGTCGGAAACACGCGGTGTCAGAATGTGAAAGAAAAACGGGTCGGGGCCTTGGTTGCCCAAGATAAAGGCAATGCGCTCTTCATCGGACGTGATGACGCCCTGTGGAAGACGGTCGATGCTTTCCTCGCCAAACAGATGATGGGTGATAAGCGCGGGCATAATGATCCTTTCGATTTCATTCGATGCCACCCATTATGCCCACCGCGCGCCCATGCCAAACCTGCGATGGTAAACGACGGCACGCAGACCGTCTACGCAAGCCCCAAGTGTGCTTTAACCTCGGCAGCGCGACGGCGGGACACGGGCACCGTCGAGGTTACGCGATCGAGCCTGAGCTCCATAAGACCCGTGGAACCGATCTCGACATTGTGCACGTCTTCCAAATTGACCAGATAGCTGCGATGAACGCGAATAAAGCCCTCGGAGACCAAGCGACGCTCGAGCGAAGAGATCGACTCATTGATCAGGTACGTTCCCTCGGCGCAGATGGCGTTGCAAAAATCGGCGCGCGCCTCAAAGTAGCAGACGTCTGCGGCGGGAATGAACACCTTTTTGCCCCCGCGGTCCACCGTCAGACGCAAAGGCTGGCGCGGAGCGTGGATAACACGACGGACACCCAAGGCTGCCTCGATCTTGTCGAGTGCCTTTGACAGGCGTGCGTCCTCGACCGGCTTGACGACATAATCGACGGCATCGAGGTTATACGCATCAGCCGCATACTCGGCAAACGCCGTCACAAACACAACCACCGGCGGCGTCTTTAGGTTCTGCAGCGTCTCGGCAAGCTCAATTCCCGAGCGACCGGGCATGGTAATGTCTAAAAACAGCACGTCGGGCTTGTTCGACAGAATCGACTCCGCGGCTTCGGTGACATTGCCCGCCTCGGCAATCTGGCCCACACGCGTATCCTTTTCCAACAGATAGCGTAGCTCAGCCCTAATGGGAGGTTCGTCATCAACCACCAAGATGTTCCAGCCTTCGGACATATGTGCTTCCCCTCTTTTTCTCTCAATCCAACCGCGTGCTACGCCGTCAACGGCGCGGGCTCATGCGGCTCGCCGTTCAGCTCGACGATGACCTGCGTTCCCACGCCCTCCTGGGACTTCACGCGCATGCCGGAATCTTCTCCGTAAAAGAAATGGATGCGCTGAAGCACGTTGAAGAGCGCCAGGCCGCAACCTCGCTTGACGGAGCCGTCGGCGGTAATGCTCTCGGGCTCCTCCAGGCGATGTTGCTCAAACAGATGCGCGCAGACCTCTTCGCTCATACCGATGCCATCGTCCTCGACGATAATCTCCAAACCGTCATCGGTCTCGAAAGCCCTAACATGAATAGAAAGCGGCTCGGTCTCGCGCTGCGCGTGCTTGATGCAGTTTTCGAGCAACGGCTGCAAGATAAACGGCGGCACCATGCAATCGCGCACCTCAAAGTCGATATCGACCGAGACGCGCAGACGGCCGTCGCCATAACGAGCCTGCATAAGATTGATATAGCGAGTGCCCTGTTCCACCTCGTGCTCGAGCGTGGTGAGGGTATCGGAATCAGAAAGCGTCTGACGGTAGTAGTTGGAGAAGTCGATCAGCAGCGATCGCGCCTTGTCGGGCTCGGTTCGAACGAGCGACACGATGGTGCTGATGGTGTTAAACAGAAAATGAGGATCGACCTGCGATTGCAAGGCGCGCAGCTCCACGCGGGCCGTAAGCTCGTCCTGGCGCTCGAGCTCAAAGCTCGCAAGCTGCGTGGAAATGAGGTCGGCAAAGCCCGAGGCAAGCGCCGTCTGGCGCATATCGATGCTGCTCAGACGGGGATAATACAGCTCGAGCGTGCCCACGCAATGCCCGCGCACGGTAAGCGGTGCGACAATACCGGCGCGCAGGCGCGGAAAGTAGCCACCTGTCTCGGTCGAGGCATCGCGCGAGAACACGCTTTGCTCACCGCTGTTGATCACGTTGAGCGTAGTCCGCAGCACCACCGGGGTGCCCGCGGGGCATTTTGCCGAGTCCTCGCCCCAGCTTGCCAACACCTGCTTGCCGTCGGTAAAGCAGATGGCAGAGGCGATAGTTTCGGACAGGATGATCTTAGAGGCGCCTAGGGCAGCTTCGGGCGTAAGGCCGCGCGACGTGTAGGCGAATATTTTTGAAGCGATGGCGAGCGTGCGGTCGGTTGCGCTCGATGTGAGGTCGTCGGGAACGACAAAGACGTACGAGAAGAAGAAGCACAGCATGACCAAGCCGGCAATGACGACAACGGCCGGAACGGGATTGGGATTATCGGTTAGATCCCAGATGAGCAGCAGGATAAGCAGCGGAACGACAATACCGAGCAAGATGGCTTGAACCACATGCTGAGCGGTACGAAAGACCTTGGTAGAGTTGTAGCTCTTGCCCAGAATCAGCCTATTGAGATCCACCGTCATCTCCTTCTTACCGACGCACCCCATAGCAATAAAGAGGGCCGCAAGCGACCCTCTCCATTGCATTATGCAATCAAATACTGTGTTTTACATCAAGCCATCGATGAACGGTAGCTTAGGCGCTGTACTTGTTTGCCTCGCCGAAGGTGCCGCCCTCGACAATCCAGCCGTCCTTCATGATGACGTCCATGTTGTCGGTGTTGAGCACGTGGATGTCGGCGGCGACGTCACCGTTGACGACCAGCAGGTCGGCGCACTTGCCGGCCTCGATGGAACCGGTCTCGTCCTCGATGTGGCACATCTTGGCACCGTTGAGGGTGGCGCAGGTGATGGTCTCGACCGGAGTGAAGCCGATCTTGTCGACGAACTCGTACATCTCCTCGATGGAGCAAGTGCCGTACGGGGTGACGAAGGAGAAGGAGTCGGAGCCGATCGTCATGACGACGCCGCGCTTCTTGGCCTCGCGCAGGCAGTCGTAGTTGCGCTGCAGCTCCTTCTCGACCAGGGTGCCCTCGTACTTGTCGTGCAGCTCGGGAACGTAGACGGGCGGATAGGTGGCGTACCAGGTGGGCAGGAAGGCGATCGTCGGAGTGAAGAAGGTGCCCTGCTCGGCCATGAGGTCCATGGTGCGCTCATCGATATCGAAGCCGTGAATCAGCTGCTCGCAGCCAAAGCGAACGGAGTCGTAGGCAGCGGCGTGGTTGTTGTAGCAGTGGCTCCACACGGGGATGCCGACCATCTTTGCCTCTTCGACCACGGCCTGGATCTCCTCGGAGCAGTAGTGCTGGTCGCGACCGGAGTCCCAGCGCCAGATGCCGCCACCGGTAGCCCAGATCTTGATGGCATCGGGGTTCTCGCGCAGGCGACGACGGACGGCCTTGCGCAGATCCCAAGGACCGTCGACCTGGTCACCCCAAGGATGGGATTCTTTGTTGAGCTCCTGGGTGCAGTGGTGGGAGTCACCGTGGCCGGCAACGCGGCAGAAGCCGAGGCCGGTGGCCAGAACGCGCGGGCCCTTAAAGACGCCCTTGTCGATGCAGTCACGGATCTGGATACCAAAGCGGCCG
The DNA here is from genome assembly GCA_008671135.1 of Collinsella aerofaciens. GTDB lineage: Bacteria > Actinomycetota > Coriobacteriia > Coriobacteriales > Coriobacteriaceae > Collinsella > Collinsella aerofaciens_J. Next base: position 3,810 of record RQAP01000042.1, on the reverse strand, counting down.
ATCTCGCAGACGGTGGTGAGGCCGTGGGTGAGGCAGTCGTAGGCCTGCTTGACGGCGACGGCCTGCTTCTCGAGGAGCGGCTGCATGACCCAATCGGTGTCATCGTCGGTCAGGTTGCCCGAGAAGTGCAGGTGAGTGTCGATCAGGCCGGGAAGGACGGTCTTGCCGGCGGCGTCGATGACCTCAACGCCCTCGGGAAGGTCCTGCATAGTGCCGGCGTACTCGATCTTGCCGTTGTCGTCGACGAGAACGAGGGAGTTCTCGACCGGCTCGGCACCGGTACCGTCGATGAGCTTGCCGCCAACGATTGCATACTTAGTGGACATGGTTCCTCCTTATGGATCCATATATGTGGGCGAGGCCGTGTTGGGTCGCGGCCTCACAAAGCTACCCAAGTGATGCCGGGTTCGGTGCGCGGGAGAGAGGATTCCGCGCACCCGATCCGCCCCGGCTAGGCGTTACTTTTTGCGGGAATTGGTGAAAGCCATGAGGGCCAGGCCAATAGCCAACCAGCCGATCACGATGCTCCACTCCACCATGTTGAGGGAGGCGGGAGAGAACGGGATCACGAGCAGGCCGATGATGATGGCGCAGGCAGCGATAGCGAGGCCGATGCCAAACTTGCCGCCGGGCACCTCGTAGGGACGAGGCAGGTCGGGCTCGGTGAAGCGCATGCGCAGGCAGGCGAGGGCGACCATGCCGCAGGAGAAGATGAAGGCGAGAGCCGACACGTTGGTCAGAGGAATGAGCATGTTCTTGCCCAGGAACGGACCGATGACGGTGATGACGCCCAGAACGACGCAGGCGAGCTTGGGAGCGCCGGACTTGGGGTCGACCTCGGCGAACTTCTCGGGCAGTTGGCCCTTGCGGCCCATGGCGAGCATGATACGGCTCGTGGCGCCGTAGAAGGAGTTCATCGGGCCCATGGGTCCAAGCGTGGCGATGACGAGCATGGCCAGGTACAGGAGCATGTTGATACCCTTGAGGCAGGCAAGCGCGGGAACCGGGCTCTTAACAAACTCATGCCAGTCGAGGATGGTACCGAACGAGTAGATGCAGACCATGTAGAAGCCGCCGGCGGCCAGCAGGGCCAGGGAGATGATCTTGCCGAACTTGTTCCAGTTGAGGCCCTCGGCTGCTTCCTCAGCCTGCTGAGGAATGGTGTCGAAACCGGCGTAGAAGAACGGGGTCAGAACCAGGACCGACACGATGCCGGCGAACAGGCTGGCGCCCTCGGTAGCGGCCTTGCCGCCGCCAGCGCCGGTGACCTGGGAGAACACGGGCATGGCGTTGTCCGGCGAGCCGGTGAACAGCGAGACGCCCATGGCGAGCAGCATGCCGCAGAGCAGGGCCTTGGTCAGGAAGGCCTGGAGCTTGGCGGCCGAGCTGGCACCGCGGAAGTTGAGGAAGATGACGTAGGCTGCAAAGCCGAGCGCGATCAGCGTCGGGAACAGGTAAACGTCGGCGCCCAGGATGGTGTAGAGCTTGACGGCGCGCAGCCACTCAAGACCGGGCAGGCTGCCGAACATCTCGGACACGAGGGTCGAAATGGCGATGGCCTCCCACGGGCACAGGATACCGTTGCCCAGGGCCAAAAGCCATCCGGTGATGTAGCTCAGCGTACGGCCAAAGCTACGATCGACATACTCGACGATGCCGCCCGAAATGGGGATAGCAGCCGTGAGCTCGCCGAAAACAGCTCCGACGGGCACGAGGAAGATTGCACCCAAAAGGAATGCGATCATAGCGGGAACGGGACCGCCGCCCACGACCATCCAGTCGCCGACCTGCAGAACCCAACCGGTACCGATGATGGCACCGAAACCGATGGTGAAGAAGTTCCAGAGCGAAAGCGTTTTCTTCATGCCGCCGTTATCCTCGACTGCAACTTCTGCGTTCTTGTCCGTCATTGTTCCCCTCCTTTCCTTTTTGACGCCCCTTGGCGTCACCCCTTGCGCGGTCCGTTTTGCCGCGCTCTTTTATTTCGTGGCTTTAAGATACGGCCTTGGCGCAGCATGGCCGTCCATGGCTCGACCGAAGGCAGAACTGCAAAACGAGCGGCGCCGTTTTTGGGACGAACGGCACGGTTTGCCGTTCATTGTTGCCGCCCGCCCGACGGGCGTACGCTCATCGGACGCATATAGAGATGTTTTTGAGGCCGTGTGTTTTGCGCCTTTCGTACCGTTTACCGAGCTTTTGACGCGCAGACCCATTTGTTGTACATCTTTTTTGTAGGATGGACAGGTTATACATGAGACAAGGCGGTACGAATGGCATACGGATACAACGACGGTGATCAACGGCGACAAAGCGTTCGCCTTGCTGGCCGTACCACGCCTACGCCCAGAAGTGCCACGAGCAGCAATCCGCAACGCCTCCAAGAGCAACCCAGGCCTTCGTCTCGGCAGCAGGCAAGCAGAACACGGCAGAGTGGCCGTCCGAGCACGGGCACAAGCGCGCAGCAAGATAGCCGCTTGGGCGCGCGCACTCGACAGCGTCAGGCCGAGGTTCCGCAACTGCGCCGCAACGGCGCACGTCAGCCCGGCATCCATATCAACCGCTTCTTTTCGCATCCCCAAGGCGGACGCGACGGCAAGCCCTACCGCTCGACATCGCACGTGAATGCCCCGGCCCTGCCGGCTCGTCGACTCCGCCTCGCACTGTGCTCTATCCTCACCTGTCTGGTCTTTGTGCTTATGAGCTCCTGTATGTCCCACGGCTCGGCCGGTCTCGAGCCCACCGCCGAGGACAAGCTGCTCAAGGCCCCCGTCGCACCCGGCTATTCGTTTGCGTTTTCGACCCCGCGCTCGCAATGGCAAGCCGGCACGATGCCCCATATGTATCAGATCGACCCTGCGTGGTCGGAGCTGCCTTACGCCGGCGGCACCATCCGCCAAAATGCCTGCGGGCCTACGTGTCTCACCATGGTCTATATCTTTAAGACGGGACACACCGATATGACCCCCGTCGATATGTGCGCGCTTTCCGAGGCGGGCAATTACGCCCCCACCGGTGCAACCGAATGGTCGTTTATGACGAGCGGCGCGTGGCAGTTGGGACTTAACGGAACGGAGCTCCATAACGATCGCGACTCGATGACTCAGGCGCTGCGTTCGGGAGCGCCCGTCATCGCCGCCGTTCGGCCGGGCACCTTTACCAGCGTTGGACACTACATTGTGCTTTACGGTATTGACGACGCCGACCAGATCGGTGTCTACGATCCCAATTCGCCCAGCCGTAGCGCCCGCCGCTGGGGTGTCGTAGAAGTCCTCAACGAAATCGAAGCCATGTGGGCCTACTAGTCATTGGGGACAGACTTAAATGAGTGGTCGTCGGGGACAGTCTTACGGACGCCGGCCGAGAGCAGACGAAAAGGGCCATCCCGAACTGCTTGGAACTGCCAGCACGGAAAGCGCATCCTGCTTTGGGGCCCAATAGCGGGATGCGCTTTCCGTTAGCGGCCCGTTTGGGAAACTAGGGACCGCTTTTCGACAAAAATCCGGGATGCATTTTCCGATTGAGGGCCTCAAGGGAAACCGCGCCCCATGTTGGACGCTCATTCTGGGATGTGCTTTCCGCAGTTGATCGATGCGGCCTTTAAGGACTGTCCCAAGCTGCCGGCAGGAAAGGAACGTCCCCAAGTGCCGGGTTCCAATGACTAGGTGAATAGCAAAAGCCCCGCAGTCGGAGCGGACTGCGGGGCTCATGAAGAGAGGCTAGTTTGCGGGCGTCTTGCCTGGCGCCCACGAGAGAGGCAATGGAGTAGAGGCTACTCGTGGATGCGGGTGCCGGAGAGGCCGGCCATGGTCT
>RQAP01000030.1 GCA_008671135.1 Collinsella aerofaciens | reverse complement strand
CGACCTGGAGGAATACATAGTCCACTGGAACACGAGCCGGAGGCAGGTAAGATTGAAGGGCCTGACCCCGGAGGAGTTCCGGAATCAGGCCCTCGCGGCCTAGTCGCTATTTAGGGCGTCCAAGATTTGGGACGCAGTTCAGTATTGTTTGGTCCTAGGCGGCCTTTTTTATTTGAGGGCTTATATGAGGCGTGGTGGCGTCGTTCCGTAGGTCGGATTTACCGGGCGCGCCACGCCCTGTGGGTGCGTCTGCTACTGAAGCGCCTGTGCGCCCAGGGCCAGGCAACCCATGATGCCCTGCTTGCCCTCGAGGCTGTTGTTGACGATGTAGTTATCGATGTCGTTGACCTCGGGCGTGACGATATAGCCGTTGAGCATTTCGGCGCACTTCTTGCGCGCGAGCGGCACGATGGGGGTGTGGTCGGCCACGCCGCCGCCGATGATGATCTTTTGCGGCGCGTAGCACAGCGTGTAGGTCATGAGTGCCTGTGCCAGATAGCCCGCGAGCAGATCCATGGCCTCCGGGTCATCGGCCATGTCTCCGGCGCTCTTGCCATCCCAGCGCTTTTTGACGCCGGGACCGGCGATGAGGCCCTCCAGGCAGTTGTCATGGAAGGGGCAGGCACTGTGCTCGCCGATGGTGTCACGCGGGTCGCGTGTGACCAGGATGTGACCGGCCTCGGGGTGCATCATGCCGTGGACGAGCTGACCGCCCGAGAGCACGCCGGCGCCCACGCCGGTGCCGATGGTCAGGTAGACAACGTCAGTGAGGCCCTGGGCGCAACCAAAGGTGACCTCGCCGAGGCAGGCGACGTTGACGTCGGTGTCGTAGCCGCAGGGGACGTTGAGCTCGTTTTGGATGGTGCCCAGCAGGTCAAAGTAGCGCCATGCGGTCTTGGGCGTCTCCAGGATCTTGCCGTATTGGGGCGAGGCGGGGTTGACCGCGGTGGGGCCAAAGGCGCCGATGCCCAGGGCGGAGATGCCCTTGTCTGCAAACCATGCGTTGACGGCCTCGACGGTCTCCTGCGGGGTCGTGGTCGCGATCTGCTCGCGCTTTAGGACCGTACCGTCCGCATAGCCCGTGGCGCAGACCATCTTGGTGCCACCGGCCTCGAGCGCTCCGATAAGCTGCTGCTCTGCCATAGTATTCCTCTCTCTGGGACGAGTTGCTCCGTGACTAAAGTATAGAGCTCTAAACCATTTAAGAAAGCGCTATAGAAAGAAGCCTCGCAACGCGGCGGGCGGTGCGAGGCTTCTTTGGTTGCTTTAGTTGCGGGCCGTCCTTACCCGCGCGGCTTGATTTTATCACGTAGCGACTTGAGGTTCTCCAGCGCCGCGTTAAGCGTCTCGTCTCGCTTGGCAAAGTGGAAACGAATCAGATGGTTGACGGGCTCGCGGAAGAAGCTCGAGCCGGGCACGGCGCCCACGCCCACCTTTGAGGCCAGGTCCTCGCAGAACTCGAGGTCGCTGTCGTAGCCAAACTCTGAGATATCCATCATCACGTAGTAGGCGCCCTGCGGCACGTTATGCTCAAGACCGATGCTGTCGAGTCCCTGGCAGAACAGGTCGCGTTTGGCGGTATAGAGGTCGAGGACCTCATCGTAATAGCTGTCGTCGAATTTGAGGGCGGTGACGACGGCTTCCTGCAGGGGAGCGGCGGCGCCCACGGTGAGGAAGTCGTGGACCTTCTTGATGCGCTCGGTGATTTCGGCAGGGGCGATAGTGTAGCCCAGACGCCAGCCGGTGATGGAGTACGTCTTAGACAGCGAGCTGCAGCTGATGGTGCGCTCAAACATGCCGGGCAGCGTGGCCATATAGACGTGCTCGTGGGGCGCGTAGACGATGTGCTCGTATACCTCGTCGGTGATGCAGTAGGTGTCGTACTTTTTGCAGAGGTCGGCGATAAAGGTGAGCTCATCGCGTGTAAAGACCTTGCCGCAGGGGTTGGAAGGGTTGCACAGGACGATGGCCTTGGGGTCGTTGTCGCGGAAGGCCGCCTCGAGTGTCTCGCGGTCAAAGTCGAATGTGGGCGGGTTGAGCGGCACGTAGATGGGCTCGGCCCCCGAAAGGATCGTGTCGGCGCCGTAGTTCTCGTAGAACGGCGAGAAGATGACGACCTTGTCGCCGGGGTTTGTGACCGTCATCATGGCGGCCATCATTGCCTCGGTGGAGCCGCAGGTGATCACGATGTTCTCATTGGGGTTGATCGGCATGCCCATAAAGTGCTCCTGCTTGGCGGCAAGCGCCTCGCGCATGGCCTGGGAGCCCCAAGTGATGGAGTACTGATGGTAGAGGGGCTTGGGGTCGCTGGCGATGGTGCTCAGGCTATTGAGCAGCTGCGCCGGGGGATCAAAGTCGGGGAAGCCCTGCGAGAGGTTGACGGCGTCGTACTTATTGGAGATGCGCGTCATGCGGCGGATGACCGAATCGGTAAACGTTGCCGTGCGATTGGAGAGTTCTTTCATGGTTGTCCTTTCGAACATCGGGGTGGGGCAAGTTTACTCCTATGAAACCGGTGGGATTTGCTCGAAATGGTCTCGAAAAACTCTTTTCAAAATTCTTGAAAATTGGGGCTTGCATCGCGTGGCGTTCCTTGCAATAATAGTCGAGCGCGAAGCGCACAGGACACGGTGGGTGTAGCTCAGTTGGCTAGAGCGACGGGTTGTGGTCCCGTAGGTCGAGGGTTCGAGTCCCTTTACCCACCCCAGTTCTTGCTTTGTGTTGATATCGGGTCGTTAGCTCAGTTGGTAGAGCAGGGGACTCTTAATCCCAAGGTCCAGGGTTCGACCCCCTGACGGCCCACCAAAGAACACGCAGGTCAGCGCTTCGGCGCTGACCTTTTTTGTTTACAAAAAAGCCGAATCATAACCGTCCGTTACCGTTCGCGTTTTACGCCCCCTGCCGTTTATGCGCGGCAGGGGGAGTTTTATGCATTTAGCAGGTAATGGACCTAGGGAACGTCATTTTAGAGCGTCTCGGCGCTGCGGCCGGTGCCATTAAAACCGCCGTCCGCGCCGCCGCCCTCGACGATCTGCAGGGCGCGCCCGACCTGCCTGGCGGCCTTCTCGCGCTCCGCGAGGCCCGGTTTGATGTAATGGCGGTAATCTGTCCCCAGGTCCGTATGACCGTGCAGGTCCATGATGCTCAGCGGGTCGACCTCGGTCGCCGCCATGATGGTCTCGGACGTGTGGCGCAGGGCCTTGGGCGGGATATACCGCAGGTCATGGCGTGCGCACATGCGCCGCCAGGCGCGCACGAGGTTGTCGCCGCGCATGTTGACGATGCGCTGACCGCTCCATTCGCGCACCTGCTCCGTAACCGAAGTGCCGCCCTCGACGGTTATGGACGGGCGCAGCTCGTCCATGATCTGGTGCAGGCGCTCGCGGCCCGCCAATAAAACCGGCACGGTGCGAACGGAATGGGCGTTCTTGGTCTCCTTCACGCCGTCCTCGTCCGTGTACGCGCGGCAGACCTCGATGTACTCCGAGACCGTCGGCTGCCCAGTGGCGAAGTCATAGGTCGTGGTGACCTTGAGGTCGCACGGGCGCACGGCCAGTGCCTCCTCCTTGCGCAGGCCGCTCAGGCCGAGGATGAGGTAGGCGTTCATGACCAGGTCCGCGCGGTCGTCGCTGGCGGCGAGCCTGCGCAGCGCCTCGGCGGCCTCGGGGATGCTCCACGGCTCCACGGGCGCCTGCTTGGCCTTGGGCGCGATGACGCGCCGGCGGAAGGGCTCCACCGTTACCCAGCCGTCGTCGAAGGCCCGGCGCATGACGGCGCGAAGCGTCGTCTTTGTCTTGGCAGGCGCGCCCGAGCGCTCGATGCAGCCGCGCATCATGTCGTGGGTGATCTCGGAGATGTCGATGCTCCCCAGGACGGGGGAGATGTAGTTGCACATCTGCCCGTCGTACTCGCGCAGGCTCGCCTTGGATCGTGGCTTGCCGCGGTTGCTTGGGGAGTCTCGGAACACGCCCCAGTAGTACATGTCAAGCGTCACGCCCGCGTGCGCCGCCTGGGACACGCCCAGCTCCTGCGCGAGCTGCGCGATGGCGATATCGGCCTCGGTCTCGGTGCCGTATACGGTGCGCGACACGCGCCGCACGTGCCCGTCCGCGCGGAAGCCCGCCTGCACGCGGATCACCCACTTGCCGGGCGCGACCTCGCGCTTGGAGCCGAGTTTTGACCTTGAGTTCTCGTTGGTTGCCATATAATGGTCCTGCCTTTCCCTTTTGCCGGAGGGCATATGCCCCGTGCGGATCCGCCAAGATTGCCGCACGGGGCTTTTTGTTTGCGTTGAGGCCGGCTACGCGACTGCGCGGCGCTTGGGCCTGCCCGAGCGTGGCGTGTCGGTCAGGCGCGCCGCTATGCTCTCCACGGTTACGTAGGTGCGGCGGCCCTTGCGGTAGCCCGTAAGGATCCCCGAGTCGAGCATGTGGGTGATCCTGCCGGGGGAGACGGAGAGCCTGCGTGCGGCTTCGGCCGCCGAGACCGTCTCGCCCTCCACGATGTAACCCTCGTCCGTGGAGAAGGCGACCATCATGGAGAGCCCGCCGTCTGCGGGCTCGATGAACTCGGGCTCAGGCACGGCAAGACCGTCCTTCACGAGCGCGGCCACGTAGGTGCTCGCCGCGTCCACGGACTGCTCGGCGGCCTCGGCAATCGTGTCGCCGCAGGTGAAGCATCCCGGCAGTGAGGGAAACTCCACGTCGTAGCCGCCGTCCTCGTCGGGTGTGAGCACCGCCTGGTAAACGTATGTCTTCATATCTTTCGACCCCCAAGGGGGCGGGGCTAGAGCCACCCCGCCGTCTTAGCTATCTTCCGGTACGTCCCTATCGGTATCTCCTTCTTGGAGGTGGGCACGCTGATCTGGACCCCGTCCTTTCGCGCGACCACGTGGCTGCCCTTGCCGGTGTAGAGCGTCCAACCCTCCTTCTTGAACCGCTTGAGCACCTGCGCGGGCTCCTGCTCCTTGGGCATCTCTCCTCCTTTCGACAATTAAATTATAAACAATTGATAGTTATCAATCAAGTAAAATAGCAAGTATTTATAGTTTTAATGCTGCCCAAGCGGATCCGCCAAGATTGCCGCACGGGGTTTCTTTATGTCTGGAGCTGTCAAAGAATCTTTGACAGCTGAGGTGCCAGCTTGGGTTTTTTAGGAAAAACCTGAAAAACCTAGCCGCGCCGCGGGTCATAATCGTCATGAACACCATTCCCGCTCCTGGAGGTACCCATGGCTCGCTATAGCGTCGGCGCGTACACGTACGAGGACGATTCCCCCGACACGATGATCTACGACGGGCTCACGGGCATCCCGTTGAGCTTGGGGTACGAACTCGTGTCACAAGAGCGCGGGGACACCGTGAAGGTCGTCGCCCTGGGCGTGAAGGACGACACTACGGGTCCCGTCCCGTTTGCGACGCTCAGGCCGTGCGCGTACTCCCTGGCATCCGAGTACGACGTGCGCGCCGTGAGGTGCCCGCAGACCGGGCAATGGGTCCTCATCGGGTACATGGGCGTCTAGAGGAAGCCCGCGATCTTCCCGCCGATAGAGAGAATGCCGGCTACCAGCTCCCCACCCTTCTTCGCTATCTCCAATCCCTTGATCATGCGGTCGGCCAGCGATGCCTGGTCGCCACGTTTTGCTGCCAATTCCATCTGAGCGAGGCATGCGGCGAGCGTGTCTTTGTCTTCCGTAGTGAGACCCTGGTCCGCAGCAATCGTCTCCATCAAGTTGTCGACGGACGCCCTCAGGGAAGATGAGGACGTCGAGCTCGAGCTTGAGGTCGCATTGCTGTCTGCGTGCTGCTCGACGCTCACGTTTGTCCTCGCCGTCGAGGACTTCATCTTCTCAATCTCATAACTCATGCGCCTGTCATCGGCGTACAGCTTCGCTTTCGCCTGTAGCCGCCGTATGTCCTCGGCGGCATCTTTCTTCCCGTATGACGACTGCCCGCCGATCGTCGCGCGGAACATCTTCAGGCCCACGCGGACCTTGGGCACTACTGTTTCTAGCGCCGACTCGATTCTCTTGGCCTCGCTTTCGAGGTTGTAGGAATCGGGGTTTGCTAGGATTTCCCCGCATTCCGCTATGAGCTCGTCAATTGCGTTGTCCATGAAATGTGCTCCTAAATGAAAAGGCGGTTGCCCCTTGGGACAGCCGCCTTTCCTTGGACGCGGGCCCCGTGGGGTCCCCGCGTCAATACCGCTGTCCAAATTACCGTTTGTCCTCGGCACGGTCAAGCCGATCAGCCCATTTTCGTGGGGTTACGAAAATGGGGGAGTAGCTGGCGTTTTGGTGCCGTCTACGCGGACCTTACTTGATCCGCTTCCAGCCCTCCGATTTCAGGCGCTGCAGCCTGATTTTGGGACAGCTCGGCCTGGTCGCGTGCCGTCTCCAGGATCTTCGAGCGCCTCTTCTCGGTACTCTGCCGGTAGCAGTAGAGCAGCTCGCCCTCCTCGGGGTCGAGGTCATCGGCGGCGCCATCGTTGAGGCCGGGCGGCCATCCGCATAGGTCGTTGGGCGTGCATCCGAGTACCTGAGCGCATCTGAAAGCATCCTCAAGGAGAATCGGCGTTTCGCCACGTTCCCAAGAGCCATATATGCGAGCGGTCGTGCCGACAAGTTCCGGCATCTGGTTTTGCTTTAGACCCTTGGCTTCTCTAAGGGCCCTCAATCGAAGAGAAAAGTTCATATTTCGTACCTCCTTAGATAGGAGTGTACCAATTAGTTAGATAAACGTGTACGAAATCCGTATTTAATTGTTGACAAGTACGAGATACGTAGTAATCTAATTAGCGAGATACGAAATCCGTACTTTTCAGATTAAGGAGGTACACATGACGGACGTTAAAGAGTCTTTTGCTCATAACTTGCGCATCTTCATGGCTCACGCCGACATCAAGACCGCTGAGGAGCTTTCCGCGGCATCGGGCGTGTCGGTATACAGCATCCGCAACTATCTGGCGAAGGCCTCGACGCCTTCGCTCGAGAGCCTCGCGGCGTTGGGGTTGGCCCTCGGCTGCACGCCCAACGACCTGATGGGTTGGAATACGGACGAGGCCGCGTAGGGAAGGGGGAAGAGATGGAAAGTCGCGAAAGAGATGCGGAGCCCTGGCGGTTCCGGTCTCGGGGGCGGCTCGGTGCGCAACCCTCGCCGCCGCCCTAGCCGGGTCGTTATCCGCCATCCTGCACGGTTGTCAGACCAGATCCCGCCCGGATTTCCCCGTGCCTGCCCTATACCCCATTTATGACTGCTGATCGGGAGAGGGACTGGAGAGCTTCGGCGGGACTTTCGGTAGCCCGCGGTCTGGCTGCATCGCCGCGCGTCGTTGCGCCGACGCCTTCGGCTCGGGCTTTTCCGGCTTCCGTGTGCCGGGCGGGGCCCTACTTTACGGCGGCCCGCGTCCTCAAAACTGCCTTCAAGGAGATGGCTCCCTTCCGTCGGTTGACAGGACGCTTGGATTGTACCGCCGTGAGCAGCGGATTGAAAGCGACTACAGGAAAGAGGTTACGGGCTATGGCGACACGAAACGCGATTGCGCGGCTGCGCAGGGAGGCCGGTCTTTCCCAGTACCGGCTCGCCGTCATGGTCGGCGTGACCGAGAAGACGGTCTGGAACTGGGAGCGCCGGGGGATAGCCGACGCGAAGTACGGGGCGGCCAAGCGGCTCGCGAGGGCGCTGGGCGTGCCCATGGAGGATCTGGAGGAAGAGGAATGACTGGCTCGCGAATGACCCGGGCGCTGCTCGTCTCGGCCGTCGTGATGGACGCCGCTGGCTGGATGTGCGCCGCGCAGGGGGCCTACGGCCTCGCGCGGGTGTGCTTCTCGGCCGCGCTGCCGTTCATCGCGGCGTGGGTGGTCGGGTCGCTCCGCGACTGACGGCGGGCCCGCCACCGTCTCTTCGATTCCCTTCCAAGGAGGTTCCCATGGGTTTCATTCTCGCACTTTCCTTCGCGTTCCTGTTCGGGGTCGGGCTCGGCCTCATGCGCCGTTGACGGCTGGCCCGTCCCCGTCGCGCCACGGGTTCCGTACCGCCCCATTCCACGGGGCCCGTGGCGCGACGGGGCCGGACCCCCGACTTCCGGCCCGCAAGGTGTCCGCCGCCGACTTGGCGGGGCGGCGGCACCGCTCCCTTTGGCGGGGGAGCGCCCTCCGGCTGCATCTATCGGTGCGGCCCTCCGGCAAGGGATTGGCCCATACGAATGAAAGGAGAAGGCCATGTGGATGTCGATAGCCAAGGGCGCGCGTTACGCCTGCTGCGACAACGTCACGTTCCGCGCGATGGTCATGCAGGGCGTGATACCGCGCTACCCGTCGCTCAACCCCAACAGCTCGCGCGAGGTGGTGAGCAGCGAGGACATCGACGCCGCCATCAGGGCGCGCGGCGCGGTGCCGGCGCTGCCCTCGCCCGACTGCGTGCCCGCTCGCCGTCCGCGGCGGGTGGCGTGATGGTCGACCTTATCTGGGATGCCGGCTGCAGGCTCGGCGAGTGGTGGCCCACGCTGCCCGAGCGCGTGCGAAGCGTGGTGTGCGCCGTAGTGATGCTCGCGCTCCTCGCCGTCGCCGGCGCCATCGAGGGGACCGCGCCGAGCGGGATGTACTACTAGGACTAGGAGGAATGACATGCAGTTTGAGAAGAAGTCTGTGCGCCTGGGCGACATCCGCCCTAGCGAGCAGAACCCGCGCGAGGACTTCGGCGACATCGGCGCCCTGGCCCGCAGCATCGAGGCGACCGGCGGCGAGCCGCTGAACCCGCCCGTGGTGGTGGCGGACGGCAACGTGTTTCGAATCGTGGACGGCGAGCGCCGCTACCGCGCGCTGTCGTCCATCTACGGGGAGGACCGCGAGGTCTCCGCGCTGGTGGTGGAGAGCATGGACGAGGGCAACGAGCTCGTGGCCATGCTCGCCACCGACGACAAGCGCCAGCTGACCGAGGCCGAGCGCGCACGCGGCGTGCAGCAGATGCTCGTGCTTGGCGTCGACGAGCAGCGCATCGAGCGCGCGAGCCGCGCCACCGCCGGGCAGATTCGCGCCGCGCGCAAGCTGCGCGGGAGCATCGAGGGCCGCCAGGTGACGCTCGACCAGCTCGAGGCCGCGAGCGCCTTCGACGACGAGAAGGATGTCGAGGCGGTCCTCGCCGCCGGTGACGGCTGGGCGGGCAAGGCCGACAGCATCCGCCGCCGGGTCGAGCGCGAGGAGGCCAAGGCCGAGGACTACGACGCCTTCGGCGACGCGGGCATCCCGGTCGTGAAGGAGCAGCCCGAGGGTTTCAACTACACGGACTGGGTCAACGTCGGCCTCGCCGCCCAGAAGCTCGAGGGGGAGGAGTTTGCCTCCGGCACCGTTGCCGTGTGGAAGGGCAGCTACTGGAACCTCTACGAGCCGGATGACGGCTCGGGCGCCGAGCCCGAGAAGACCGAGGAGGAGATCCGGGCCGAGCAGGAGGCCGAGCGCGAGAAGACGGCGCTCGAGGGGCTGTACAGGAGCCTGATCGGCTTCGTGGCGTCCGGCGCCTTCGCCATGTCCAAGGACCTCATGATGTGCGTGCGCGTGGGCCGCGAGGACCCGCCCGCGCTGCTCGTGGCGATGGGCGGCGACAGCAACCCCGAGAACGAGGGGCGCTTCGGTCTCGTGCGCGACGAGTTCGCCCGCAACCTCAAGGCGTGCAGGCCCAGCGAGTACGAGGCCGGCTGCTGGCTCATGGCGGCGGCCAAGGACATGGCCCAGCTCAACAACCGCTGGGGCGGCGACGACGCGGAGGCGTGGCTCGACCACTATGACGTCTTCTGCTCCGCGGGCTTCGAGCCCGGCGAGGAGGACGTGTGGCTCATGGAGAGGGTGCAGGCGAGCGCCAAGGAGGAGGAGAAGGATGAGTAGCGAGAAGAAGGTCAGGGTGACGGTCGAGGCGTGCGGCGAGGTCCGCTCGTTCGAATGCCGCTGTGCGACGGTCTCGATCGGCAACGGCGACGGCACCGGCAACGCGTGCTTCGTGGGCTCGGGCGGACTTGTCGACCTCCTTATGCTCACCTCCGCGTGCGCCGGCACGCTCTACGAGGCCTTCCGCCAGACGGGCGCGCCGGACGATATCGCTCGCAAGTTCATGCTCCTCGCCGTGCTCGGTGCCGACCCCCACGGGCACGCCGACAGCGTCCAGACCCTCGACCTGGACGCGCGCAGGGAGATCCGCGACATGGCGGCGAAGCTGGGCGTCGATGCCGACTTCTAGCGAGCGCCGGGCGGTCGTGCAGCGCGGGGCGGACGGGCGCTGGTTCGCCCGCCCCTACATGGGCACCGACCGCGTGACCGGCAGGCGGATCAGGCCGTACAGGTCGTGGGACGCGGAGCTGACGCGCGAGCAGGCCCAGGCCGAGTGTGACAGGTGGGCGGCTACGTTCGACCCGTCGTCGGCCCGGGACAGCTCCAAGCGCCTGTCCTCGATGCTCGAGACGTACATCTCCGACCCCGTCAACGGCCTATCCGACAACTCCGTGGCCACGTACCGCAGTGTGGTCAGGACAATGGTGGAGCCGACCATCGGGCGGCTGCCCTACGACCAGCTGGAGCCTTGGGACGTGTCGGCGGCTTACCGCCTGCTGCTCGCCCCAAGGACGGGGAAGGGACTATCGCCCAAGACGCTGCTCAAGATGCACGCGCTGCTGAAGGGCGCCTACCGCTCGTGGCGCCCAGCGCTGGGCCGAGACATCATGCTCGACGTCCCCGCGCCCTCGCCCGACCCCGTCGAGCCCTTCGCGCTTTCCGAGTGCGATACCGACGAGCTGTCCCGCGCACTGGTGTCTGCCATGTCCTCGCGCTCCGCCTCGGGTGCCAACATCTCGCGGCGCACCGAGGCCATGGCGGCCTACCTCGCCCTCAACACGGGGCTGCGCTGCGGGGAGGTTTGCGGGCTGCAGCGCCGAGACTGGCGCCGGGCGCTGCACGACCTCCACGTGGTGGGGCAGGCGGTGGAGAAGCCCGAGCTGCATCGGCAGGCCTACACCAAGGGCAGGCACGTGCGCAACGTGTCGCTCGCCCCGGCGGTGGAGGCCCAGCTGCAGCGCCACCTGGAGTGGCAGGACACGTGGCTCGCGCACAAGGGCCCGGCGGCGCTGATGGTGACCTTCGGGCCGGCAGGTGCTCTTGCGCGCCCGTCCACCGTGACGAGCCGCTTCAAGTCGCTCGCGAGGGACCTGGGGCTGCCCGAGGAGACGGTCTTCCACTCCCTGAGGCACACCCATGCCACCTGGCTGCTCATGCACGGCTTCGACATGCGCACGGTGCAGGAGCGCCTGGGGCATGCCGACGTCAAGACGACGCTCGGCACCTACGGCTCGGTCATGCCGGGCCGAGACCAGGCCGCCGCCGCGGCCTTTACCGATTCGATCTGCGGAGGTGATACGGATGAATAACTTCAACTTCAACAGGGACTTCTACGAGGGCTGCCGCGCCCTGGGCGACAGGGAGGGCATGGCGCTCGCGTGGGCGATGCTGCGCTACGGCTACGAGGGCGTCGAGCCCAAGCTGAAGCCGACGACCATGGCGGCGTTCACCTTCGCAAGGGGCCGCATCGACGCCATGGTCAACGGCAGCCTCGGGGGGAAGGCGAGGGCCGCCAAGGCAGGCGGCATTGCTGCTACCCAAGGGGGTAGCCAAGGGGGTGTCCAAGGGGG
>RQAP01000044.1 GCA_008671135.1 Collinsella aerofaciens | reverse complement strand
GTATCGAGCATGGGAGCCCCTTCCATGAATGCGGCGTGGCCGCCGCGGCTGAATTAGACACTCACCATTGTCGGCCTAATCCGCGGTCTTTCATGCAGCAGGGGCTCTCAATGTTTTTATGTCCTGCTCATATCGTCTGTGCCGGCACCCCGGGACACTCCTTGGCAGCAACCGCACCTAGTCGTTGGGGACATTCTTGGGTAGCACAGTCGACGAAACCCTCGTTGGCGTCGCCCTATAGAGGGGTCTGCAAATAGCTGTGGGCAAAAAACATCAAATATGAGTACTGTTACCTTTTTAGTAGCAGCGATTTGGGGCATTTTAGAGGCTTTTAGACATAGCAGCCAGTCAGGCGAGCTGACGTATTTCCACAAATGTTCAATAAAATGGGCCCCTAACGAGAGATAATCTCATTAGGAGCCCATTATTTAGTGCAAATATATGTCACTATAATGGCAACAGTACTCATATTTGGCATTTTTTGCCCACTGCCCCCTGTGTGGGGATCCGTAACGGAAAGATAGACCCATTTCAAAGCATAAAAATGGGATAGATTTTCCGCCAACAGTCGCCGGAGAAGATCCATCCCAAAAATCAGAGCGCGCTAGAACGTTCCGCCGCCGCCTCCGCCGACGCCGCCGCCTCCGCCGCCAGAGAAGCCGCCGCCTCCGCCGCCGCCCGAGCTGTCGGAGCTCGACGCCAGCTCACGGATGCTCTCGTGATACACGTCATCGAACGAATCGAGCGGAGACTCGATACCGTAATGATGGTAGTACCACCAGTAGCAGGGATAATTGTCATAGAAGCCGTCGGCCTCGCGCACCTCGGGCGGCACGGCCTCGGCAAGCTGACGCAGCACTTCCTTGGAAACACCCAGCGCCACGCCCATCACCAGCAGCTTGTTCCACAGCACCAGATCGCCGGGGACGGCTTCCTTTAGACGAGTGAAGTCCTCGAGCCAATGCTTAAGTGCCTTGCAGCGAGCCGCCACCTCGGCGCCCTCCGGCGTAAAGCGGCGGAACGTAAGGCCCACGCCGATACCCACCAGCACAATCGGCACCGAGATAACCGCGGCGATAATGTTCGCCTGCGCGCCGTCGGTAAAGAAAATGGATCCAATAGGAATAAAGGCAATTAGAATGCCCAGGACCAGGCCAAACACCATTGCGACAATGCCGTCCGAGGCAACGTACTCGCTATCGGCCAGCTTGCCCTTAACGGTGTTCTGATAGTCCTCGAGCTTGTCGCCCACGGGTGTAGCATGCTGCTTGACGTAGTGCTGCAGCTCGTCGAACGTGCGCGAGCGATCGCCGTTCTCGTCAGGCTTAGCACCGGCAAAGAAGACCTTGAGCACCATGTGGTCAATGCCCTTGGCCGACTTCCAGCCCGCATCGCTCACCGTCACGCGATACGTCTGCTCTTCTTTTTCACGCCCCAGCAGACCCTTCTTGGCCTTGGTCACGGTCGCCTGCTCCAGCTTGATCACACGGTCGTCAGTGAGCTTCATGAGCGTGGCGATATATGCCTGATCGGGCACCTCGTTCCAGCTCATGAGGGCCGAAAGCACGGCGGGATGGTCGGCCGAAGGCACATAGCGGAAATATTCGTCCTGGAAAAGCGGCTTGGGCTTGCGGCGGCGCAGCTTGAGCATAACGATTGTGCCGGTAAAGGCCACCGCCGCAACAACACTTAGCACGGCAAGTGCATTGGCAATCATGCGAGCGTGAGCGCGGCGGGCGTTAGCTTCGTCGGCCCATTCCTTCTCTTCGCTCAGGATCGTTGACATGCGCTCTTCGCCCGAGGCGGCAAGCTGCGGCACCCAGTCGCTGGGGAAGGCGATGCGTGCCTCGGCGAATTCGCCCTGATGCACGCAGGGAATGGTATAGGTGACCATGGGCTCGTCCTCATCGAGCGACACGTCGCCCGTCAGCGGACCGTGGCCCCATGCGCGGAAGTTATCGCCTTTGACGGCCGCCGTCCCGGCAGCGGCATTTGCGAAGCGCACTTCCATCTCGACATCGTCGGAATCCGCAGACCAGCCGTCGCCCACGAACTTCCAGTAGAGCTCGGCGTTATCGGCCCAGTTCATGACCGCACCGGTCATGGTGTAGCTCACGTAGTAGATTGCGCTGTCGCCGCTCTCGTGAGGGCTGAACACCTTAATCCTTACGCCGTCACCGGTCTGCTCGACCGTGTAGACGCCAGAGTCGCCCTTGTTCGCGTTATCGACTTTGTTAAACGCGGTGTCCTCTTCCTCGACACTCAGCACGTCGACGCCCGCCGTGCCGCCCTGCTGGTTGGAGCCCGTATTGATCTCCCAAAACACGCCGTTGATGTCGTCGTCGAAATCAAACTGGCGTCCCTCGACAACGGTCAGCGATCCGTCGGCTTCGACCGTGGCGCTGATGTAGGTTTGGGTCATGGAATAACCGTCGGCGTGTGCGGCGGCGGGCAGTAGCAGCAATGCAAGCGCGACGAGTGCGCAGACAGAAGCAAATCGCGCAAACAGGCGGCGCTGCCGGCTGACTTTGGCGGCGAGGGTGTTCATAGGCACATCCTTTGTCTGTAAAACCAACAGCGCCATTGTCCCACGTTTGCGGGTACGCATGACGAACATCTAGGCGACCGGAGCGCCAAACGGGATGAAAGTCACGCCCGCGGCCGGCACCTGGGGACATTCCTTATCTGCCGGCAATCTGGAACACTCCTTGGCATAGCCCGCTCCGGCAATAGATACCACTTCATAGCTCCGTCACAGGTGTAGCGGCTTTGTGTTGCCGCGGCGTAAGCCGATTAAGCTGGCGAGCGAGGGGCATAAAGCAGTTGAGCGAAAACGGTTTGCCCCTTTGCCGTTCGCTTGAGGATCATGTCCCCCTTTTCCGCGGAAACCCCGGCAGTTGCGAAGAGCTGCCGGGGTTTCTGTCGTTTGAGGGGTTGGGCTGGCGGGTGGCGATCGAGCTGTCGAGCCGGTGGTCCGGCACGCGCAACGCGCGGCCTCGGCAACTTGCAGGCCACGGCAGCGTCTCCCCCACCGCGCCCCGCGCTATACTCGTCCGCATGGATATCAACGCACGCAACATAACAACGCCCGCTGTGGCCACATCGACGGCGCCCAACAGCAAGCTCGCCCCCGCCCTCGCGCCCGTCGTGGGCCGCTTTGCCCCGTCGCCCTCGGGCCGCATGCACTTGGGCAACGTGTTCAGCTGCCTGTGCGCATGGCTTTCGGCCCGCAGCCAGGGCGGCAGCATCGTGTTGCGTATCGAGGACCTGGATGATCGCTGCAAGCGCCCGGAACTTGCCGCTCAACTGATTGACGATCTGACCTGGCTAGGGCTCGAGTGGGACGAAGGCCCCTACTACCAGCACGATCGCCTGGATCTGTACGAGGACGCCCTGCGCCAGCTGCAAGACGCCGGCCTCACCTATCCCTGTTTTTGCACGCGTGCCGAACTCCACGCCGCGAGCGCACCGCACGCCAGCGACGGCACGCCCATCTACCGCGGCGCCTGCAGAGGTCTTTCTGCTGAAGAAATCACCCGCCGCAGTGCCCTGCGTGCTCCGGCCACGCGCCTGCGCGTGCCCACCGTCGACGACCTCGCCAGCGACGTGATCGAATTCGTGGACCGCACGTACGGAGCCCAATGCGAAGCACTCGCCACCGAGTGCGGTGACTTTTTGGTGCGCCGCAGCGACGGCGTTTTTGCCTATCAGCTGGCCGTGGTGGTCGACGACGCTGCCATGGGCGTCACCGAGATCGTACGCGGATGCGACCTGCTTGGTTCCACGCCGCGCCAGATCTATCTGCAACATCTGCTGGGACTGCCCACACCGCGCTACGCGCACATTCCGCTGCTCATGTCGCCGGACGGCCGCCGCCTTTCCAAGCGCGATCGCGATCTGGACCTGGGCGAACTCCGCGCTCGCTTTGGCACGCCCGAGGCGCTGCTGGGCTGGCTCGCCGGGCAAACAGGCATCGCGCCGGACACCACGCCGCGTACCGCCGAGCAGCTGGTCGAGCACTTTAGCTGGGACGTCATCCGCGCGCATCGGGAGAACATCACTGTAACGGTCGAGTAGCCAGCCACCCCGCCTCTACGCAACATCCCAGGGCTGGAGTTCGTCGCCCAAGCGAACGATGCAGTCGTAGAGCACGGTGTGACGCTCGGCCGGGTTGGTATCCCGATGAAAATGCCCGTAGTACCAGCGCTTGTAGTCCAAGCGGTCTTCCAGCTCATCGAAAAATGCCGTAAGCCGATCAACGGCGGGGCAATTCCAGCCGGGCGCCGGATAGAGCGTGGGCGAGAGCATGCGCGTAGCGCAGGTGTGGGTGATCACGTAGTCGACCTTCCAGCCCATGCTCTCGAGCTTTGCCCGCGCCTCCTCAAAGTTGCGCTCGTCCGGCAGCTCCTGCGGCCACCAGCTGGAATACGGAATGCGGTATTCCTTATCCACGCTCGTGGCGCCGCCCATGGTAAAGATCGTTGAGCCGTCGAGCTCAAAAACCTCACCGCGCGTCAGGCGTCGGATGGGCGAGGTGTCCGACAGACGCTGCGTCAGGCCGCCGTGCCACAGCTCCATGGGGCGCTCCGACCAGTGATCGAAACGCTCGTGGTTGCCGTCGACAAACAGCACGGTATAGGGGCGCGACTCCAGCCAGGCGATGTCGGCACATTCCTCGGCAGAGAAATCCCACGGAAAGCCAAAGTCGCCCGCGATGATGAGATAGTCGTCACTTGTCAGACCATCCCCAAGATCCCAGTCGCGAAGCTTTTGCATGTCGACGCCGCCGTGAATATCGCCCGTCACATAGACCGTCATCGGATCACCACTTCCCTGTAAGTCGCTAGCCCACATTCTGCACGATCACTAAGTCAACCGTTCCAGCCCTTCCATCCTTTGGGACCTACCCCTCGCTCTTCCATCCAAACGGGTCAAACACCCAAAAGATCAGATCGAGCACGCCGCCGGTCATCATGGCGCCGGCAAGGGCCATGCAAACGTGCAGAGAGACGGCACTTCGGAGCACGTCGAACGGCCCCAGAACAGCCAGCAGCGCAACCGCTGTGCCGGCAAGGCACAACGCGAGGCACGGCCACGCGTCCTTGACGCACTTCTTTGCGAGATGCTTGGTGTTGTCACTCATCAATATCGAACTCCTTAGAGGGTCGTTGTTCAGATACATGCCGCCGCGACAGAGCGGGGCGGCAGGGTAAGTGTCACATGCTGTGCGGACATCAATGGAGAAACCGCCTGCTCGACCAACCTTTGACGCCGTTTTGCACCGGCACCACATCCCCCGCTATCGAGGTCTAATACTTTTCCCACCGCTACCCAAAAACTCATCCAACGTTAATCTTGGCTCAAGAATCGCTTAATCTATAACCTGCACTATAGAGTTCGACCAAGGGCGGGGCGGCGCCGCGCAACGCAGGCCGCCGAACGCAACGCTCGCGCCCGGGCAGATCGCCCGGCGTCGCGCCCATCGAACGAAAGGAACAGGTCATGGACGACCTCGAAAAAGTTGAAACCATCCGCACCAAGTGCAACGTGAGCTACACCGATGCCAAGGCCGCGCTCGACGCCGCCGACGGCAACGTTTTGGACGCCATCATTTGGCTCGAGTCGCAGGGCAAGACGCAGACCACTTCGGCGCACGCCGCCACCGAGTCCGTGCCAGTCGATGAGCCCTCAGCCGAGATGGTCGCAGCGCAGGCCGCCTACGAGAAGTCGAGCGAAAAGACCGACTTCTCCAAGAAGATGGACAGCGTGTGGGAGTACCTCAAAAAGCTCTTCCGCCTGAGCCTGGACACCAAGTTTATCGCCACGCGCCGCGATGCGATCATCCTCAACATTCCCATCCTGATCCCCATCGTCGCGCTGTTTGCCTGGGGCGCCACGATATGGCTGATGTTGATTGGCCTGTTCTTTGGCATGCGCTACCGCATCGACAGCGACGGAGACGTGCCCGGCAGCATCAACAACCTTATGGATCACGCCGCCGACGCCGCGGACGACATCAAGCAAAATCTCAACGACGACAAGTAATCGCAGACGGGGGCACGTATGGCACGAATCCTGATCGTAGAGGACGAGGAGAAAATCGCCCGCTTTGTGACGCTCGAGCTGGAGCACGAGGGCTACCAGGTGGAGCACGCCGCCGACGGCCGCACCGCCGTGGACCTGGCGCTGGAGCGCAACTACGATCTGATTCTGCTCGATGTGCTGTTGCCGCAGCTCAACGGCATGGAGGTGCTGCGACGCGTCCGCAAGCACAAGGATGTACCGGTGATCATGGTCACCGCGCGCGATGCCGTGATGGACAAGGTGGCCGGGCTCGATGCCGGCGCCGACGATTACCTGACCAAGCCGTTTGCGATTGAGGAGCTGTTCGCACGGATCCGCGTGGCGTTGAAGCGCTCGGAGGCCGTGCGGGCTGCTTCGGGCGTTGGCGGCATCGGGACGGGCGCGGCAGGCGGCACGGGTGTCGGCGCCACTGCGATGCCCCCGGTCAGTGACTCGACCCAGGTTTCCGCCTCGCTCTCCCCCGCCACGCTCGCCGTGGGCTCGGTTGCGCTCGACCCCGACCGCCGCGAAGTCACGGTCGGCGGCTCGCCCATCGCACTCACGGCCCGCGAGTTCGACGTCCTCGCCCTGCTTATGGCGCATGCCGAGACTGTGCTCACGCGCGAGCGCATCGCGCACGAAGCGCTGGGCTACGAATACGTGGGCGACACCAACAACGTCGACGTACACATCGCGCACCTGCGTGCCAAAATCGAGGACGCCGGCGGTGCCCGCATCATCCAGACCGTGCGCGGGGTGGGCTATGTCTGCCGTGCGTAACGCCGAGGCCAAGCGCGTCACCTCCATCGCCCGCGCCATCAACTGGAGCTATATGTGGCGCCGCCTGTTGAGCTATGTCTGGCTCGACCTGCTACTGGTGGTGATTGCGGCGGCGATCCTCGTCTATGGCTACAACCAAACGCTGCCCGAAGGCGCGTTTACCGCAGGCTGGATTCCCGGCGCCACCGTTCACGGCATGTCGCTGACGCCCGCGCGCGGCTGGGACCTGGCAACGCTCGCCTATACCGTCGAGCTTGCGCACACCAGCAAGACCTTCCCGCTCGCGCAGGACCTCGTCGCGCTATGGCCTCTCTACCTTGTCGTTGTGGGTTGGCAGGTCATCAGCGTGCTCAACATGCTCGGCGGCGCCCGCCGCGTGCGCCGTACCATGGCACCACTCAACGACCTGGCCTTACGCGTGGACGAGCTCGGCCGTATGCAGCTCTCCGGCGGCAAGATGGAAACGCTGGAGCAGGCCATCGAGCGCGCAAGCGTCGACTCGCCGAGCGTCACCACCGGCGACGCCGACCTGGCGAGCATCGAGGTCGCGCTCAACCGCCTGCTGCGCCAGATGCAAGAGGCCAAGCTGCAGCAGATGCGCTTTGTCAACGACGCGAGTCACGAACTGCGCACGCCCATCGCGGTGATTCAGGGCTACGTAAACATGCTCGACCGCTGGGGCAAAGACGACCCAGACGTGCTGGCAGAGTCCATCGCCTCGCTCAAGGCCGAAAGCGAGCATATGCAGGAGCTCGTGGAACAACTGCTGTTTTTGGCACGCGGAGATGCCGGCCGCACCGTGCTGCGGCGCGTGAATACCAACCTGGCTGCACTGGTCGGCGAGGTATGCGAAGAATCGCAGATGATTGATGCCGCGCACGCGTATCGACTGGCTTTTGATACTGCGTTTGCCAGTGACCCGCGCTGCGACGCATCCGTCGATGTCGCGCTCGTGAAGCAGGCTCTGCGCGTGATCGTGCAAAACGCCGCCAAGTACTCGAGTGCGGGAACGACCGTCACATTTGGCATAACACCCGATGCGGGCATGGGCACGATCGACATAAGTGTTGAGGACGAGGGTATCGGCATGAACCAGGAATCCGCAGCTCACGCGTTCGAGCGGTTCTACCGTGCCGACAACGTGCGCGATGTCGGTGCACAGGGTTCGGGCCTGGGGCTCGCTATCGCCAAGTGGATCGTCGACAGCCACGGCGGCGTCATCGGTGTGACCTCGGTCGAGGGCGTCGGCAGCCGCTTTACGATTCGCCTGCCACGGTAGGGGCGTCTCTCACGAATCGAAGGTGAATGCTTTTCCGCGAAGTGAACGACCTATTTTGGACCCCCGAAGCATCCACACTTTTTGGCGCCAAAACCGCAGGAAAAACCAGACAAAACCACAGGAAACGGTGCCTCCAAAGTGTCGATGCTCCAGGGGTTCGATTTCACTCGCTCACTTCGCGGAAAGCTATTCACCTTCGATTTACGGCAGCCCGTCAGTCACCCTCTCGGCATTAAAAATGGGGCAAGGCCACGCGCCTTACCCCATTTTTTCGTTAGCCATAGCAGCTTGTGCGCTACTCGCGGCACAGATGCACGGCGAAGCCGGCGAACTCGCGCTTAAAGTACACGAGCTTGGTGCCGCCGTCGGGCAGCAGCGCGCGCGACTCCTCGTTGACCTCGAGCCCGCGTTCGGCAAACCACTTCTCGGCCGCATCGATGTCGTTGACGGCAAAGCCAATGTGGCCCTTGGTGCCACGACCGTTCTGCTTCATGATCTCGACCAG
This sequence comes from Collinsella aerofaciens, assembly GCA_008671135.1. Lineage (GTDB taxonomy): Bacteria > Actinomycetota > Coriobacteriia > Coriobacteriales > Coriobacteriaceae > Collinsella > Collinsella aerofaciens_J. The sequence continues at coordinate 16,947 of RQAP01000044.1, read as the reverse complement.
CGAATCGTTAAAGTACGAAACCGGGGTCTCGATAACGGGCAGGCCCATCATCGTCGAGAACAGCTCCGCAATCTCCAAGGCGTCTGCCGGGTCGGCAGCGTTAATGCCCACATGGGCAACGCGCATACCAAAGAGCTCTACCGGGTTGGCGTTCTGCTCACTCATACAGTCAGCGCCTACTGAGCCATGACGTCGAGGACGGCCTTCTCGGCGGCGACGCGGTTCATGCCGGTCATGAAGGGCACGCCGCTCACGTACGGGCAGGTGAGGCCCTCGGGGGCAACGGTGGTGGCGATCAGCAGGTCGGCGCCCTCGTCGCAAACGTCCTTGGCCTCGGAGATGGCGCACTGCACGATCTCGTACTTGTCGGCGTAACCGTTGGCGTCGAGCAGGGTAGCGACCTTCTGGGCAACGAGCGTGGAAGTAGCAGCGCCAGCACCGCAAGCCAAAACGATCTTCTTCATAGGTAATGTCTCCCTTCGTGGTTTACTTTAGGTAAGTGTACCGCAGCGAGCGATGGCACTCAGCCTCGATGAGCTTTTATGCCAGTTTGCTTGCGCGCTGCGTATAATACATCTAGTACGTGTTGTCATACCGCTCGCTTTATGAGCGACTAAGGACCCCAATATGCCCGATTCCCGCACCCTCTGGACCGCCGTCGTCATCATCTGTATCGCCGTGTCGGTGTTCTTTAGCGTCAAAAAACGCACCACGTTTAAGCGCCTGCAGCAGCTTATGGCTGCCAAGCAGTGGGACGAGTTCGATCGCTTGCTCGATGGCAAACTCACCAGCATGCTGTACCCGCGCTATAACCGCGACTACCTGCGCCTGAACTCCTATCTGCTGCGCGAGGACCACAAGCGCGCCGACGAGATGTTCGATTTGCTGCTGGGACTCAATCTGCCCAAGATGCAGCGCGTCGACCTGGTGATTAAGGCCTTTAACTACTACGTTGGCCAGGAGGACCGCAAAAAATCCAAGGAGCTCCTGCACGAGATCAAGGGCTTTGAGGGCGGTCAGGCCGAGGCAGTCGCACACGAATGCCAACTGATGTACGACACGATGATCTTGAAGCGCCACAACGACATTCCCGAGCTGGAGCGCATGCTCAAGGAGGCCGGTGACGACAAGGTCAAGAGCTGCCGCCTGGAATACCTGCTGGCCCTGCAGTACAAGAACAAGGGCGACGAAGCCAAGTTCCAGGAGTTCCTGGAGAAGTCGGGCCAACACTCGATGGCCGTCAACGCGTAACGGACGGCTTGTGCTAGACTTCTAGTCTCACGGGGGCGTGGCGGAATTGGCATACGCAGGAGACTTAAAATCTCTCGCCGCAAGGATTGTGGGTTCGAGTCCCACCGCCCCTACCATGTATTGTTTACGGGCCCGTGTCCCCCAGGGATGCGGGCCCGTTTTATTTGGACGCCGCTGGGGCTCGAACCCGCGAGGGGGCGAGCGTCAAGCGGACGCGCAGCGTCCGCAGCGAGCCGGCGAGGGCGCCGGCAGGCGGCTGAAGCCGGTGCGTATTTGCGCAGCAAATACGCAGACGTCCCACCGCTCCGCGCTTCAGAAAGTCAACTAATTTAGGACGGGCTAAAAAGACAGCTTCGGTCCCTTAGAAGTTGCGGTGGAATAGTTCCTGTTTTGGCCGTTTACCGGCCCATTTAGGAACTATTTCACCGCGACTCAGAGGGAGACGGTTAAAGGGCGCTCAGACTCGGGGTCCAGGCGATGGTGGGGGTTGCACCGTCAAGAGTCTCGTTGATGGTGGCGGCCATACCGGCGAGTAGGCTATTCTCGCTTACGGTGAGCGTCTTATAGCCGCTGGCACGCATGAGCTCGCGAATCACCACGGCGCCAGCCAAGATCACGCCCGCGCGTTTGGGCTGCACACCCGGTAGCGCGGCGATGCCGTCCGCGTCCAACACAGACATGTGCTCGATAGCAGCCGAAATCTGTTCCATCGAAAGCTCGCGCAGGTGCACGAAGCTCGAATCATACGGCTCCAGCTCGTGGACCAGAGCCACCAGCGTAGTCACCGTGCCGCCCACTGCGACCAAGCGTTCGGCGCGCTCAAAGTCGACAGGCAGACTCTCAAAGTAGCCCGCAAACTGCTCGTTTGCCCATGCGGCAGCGGCAGCAAGCTCGCCGTCCGCAGGCGGCAGCGCCGAGAAAAACCGCTCCGTCACACGGCGGCAGCCAATGTCCAGCGAGCGCGTCCCTTCTAGCGCAAAGACGCCACGCTCCGGCGCATAGACGCCCGTCGCGAGCTCCGTGGATCCGCCACCCGAATCGGCAACAATAATGCGCTCGCCGGCAAAGTCGTGCGCCACGCCAAAAAACGTCAGGCGTGCCTCGACCTCGCCCGGAATCACCTGCGGTTCGAGCCCCAGCTCACGCAGGCCGTCCAGCAGCAGGGCGGCATTGGACGCATCGCGCGCGGCGCTCGTGCACGTGGTGCAGATGCACACGGCTCCAAAGGCACGGGCCTCGTCCACAAACATCCGGCACGCAGCGAGCACGCGCTCGACAGCCGCCTCGCAAAAGCGACCTGTCGCGTCGACGCCCTCGCCCAGATCGGTAATCTCGGTATGCTTGGACGATTCCACGATCGCCCCGCCCTCGACCTGGGCCAACACCAGTCGCGACGACACCGTTCCCAGGTCGATCGCGGCTACCTTATAGCGTTTGCAATCTGCCATTGCAGGCTCCCCTCCGGGCGCTATTTGCCGTTGGACACGACCGTCTGGCCCTCGACACCGTTAAACCCAAACAGCATGTCGAGCGCCTGGATGTACCACGGGGCGTCCTTACCGACTTCTTCGATTTCCTTGGCAACTTCGCTGGCCTTCTTGGCGTTCGACGACTTCTTGCTCGAAGACGAATCCGAATCGTCGTCCAGGCCCTGCACTTCAATCCTCTTCTCGCCGGGCATCACCAGGCCCAAGTCCTCGGATGCCGCGTCCTTGATACCCTCCTCCGAGAGCAGCTTGTCGGCGCTTTTTTGCAGCTCATCATTGTATTGCTGACGAATCTCGACCTGCTTGGCCAAGATATCGCTCGAACGCTTTGCCACATACAGGTCGCGCACGGGGAAATACAGGCTCACGAGCACCAGGGCAACGACAATGCCGATGAATAGCCCTCGCTGGGGACCGTGGGTAAAGTCGTAGATTGCCTTGATCACCGCGTTGTCGTTGGCGTAGTGCATAAAGTCCGAACCCGAAAGACGGCTTGAGGGACGGCGCGGCTTGTCGGACGCCTGGGTCGAAGGGCGCGACGCATGCGCGGAACGCGATGGGCGCACCGGACTATCCGAGGAACTATTTGGCTGAACATTGGGATGCGAAGTCGCCGGCGAGCTATACCTGGAGCGATCAGCACCAGCATAACCAGACCCGCCAAGCTGCGCGGTACGCGCACGACGAGGCGACGGCTCGCGCGAACCGGCGGAATAGTACCTGTTGTCGTAAATCTGATCCATGTGCGCCTTGTGCGGTTGAGGTTTGTTTGCGCTAAGTCCTTTAGTTATAGCACGAGCGCCCGCATCGCCTTCGCCAGCCTTTGCTCGACATAAAAAAGGCGCTGAGCCGTATGGCCCAGCGCCCATAGTTCTTTGCGGCATCCAGTCAAGGCGGGGAGGAACCGAGTCAGCCCCCCTCGCCAAATTCGCCCGTTTAGCGAATGTTGTAGAACGCGGCCTTGCCGGCGTAACGCGCGCTGCCCTCGAGCTCGTCCTCGATGCGGATGAGCTGGTTGTACTTGGCGATACGGTCGCTGCGGCACGGGGCGCCCGACTTGATCTGGCCGGCGTTGACGCCCACGACCAGGTCGGCGATCGTGGAGTCCTCGGTCTCGCCGGAGCGGTGACTCACGATGCAGGCGTAACCGGCCTCCTTGGCGGTCTCGATGGCCTCGAGCGACTCGGTAAGCGTGCCGATCTGGTTGACCTTGACCAGGATCGCGTTGGCGGCACCCAGCTCGATGCCCTTCTTGAGGCGCTCGGTGTTGGTGACGAACAGGTCGTCGCCCACCAGCTGCACCTTGTTGCCAATGCGACGGGTGAGCTCGACCCAGCCGTCCCAGTCCTCCTCGGCCATGCCGTCCTCGATGGAGATGATGGGATAGGTGTCGACGAGCTTCTCCCAGTAATCGACCATCTGAGCGCTCGTATACTCAACGCCCTCGCCCTTGAGCTCGTACATGCCGGTCTCGGCGTTGTAGAACTCGGTCGAGGCCGGGTCCATGGCGTACATGAAGTCGACGCCGGGCTTAAAGCCAGCCTTCTCGACGGCCTTGGTGATGTACTCGAACGGCTCGGCATTGGTCTTGAGGTTGGGGGCAAAGCCGCCCTCATCGCCCACGCCGCCGCCCAGGCCGGCCTCGTGCAGCACGCCCTTGAGGGTGTGGTAGACCTCGGCGCACCAGCGCAGGCCCTCGGCAAAGCTCGGGGCGCCCACCGGCATGATCATAAACTCCTGGAAGTCGACGTTATTGTCGGCATGCACGCCGCCGTTGAGGATGTTCATCATAGGTGTGGGCAGCAGATGAGCGTTGACGCCGCCCAGGTACTGGTACAGCGACAGGCCCGACGACTCGGCAGCGGCGCGGGCGACGGCCAGCGACACGCCCAGGATGGCGTTGGCACCGAGCTTGGTCTTGTTGGGGGTACCGTCCGCGGCAATCAGCGCGGCATCGACGGCACGCTGGTCGAAGGCGTCGAGGCCCACGACGGCGTTAGCGCACTCGTTGTTGACGTGCTCGACGGCCTGCGAGACGCCCTTGCCCAGGTAGCGGCCCTTGTCCCCGTCGCGCAGCTCGCAGGCCTCAAAGGCGCCGGTCGAAGCACCCGAAGGCACCATTGCGCGGCCAAAGCTGCCGTCCTCGAGCACGACCTCGACCTCGACGGTGGGATTGCCGCGGCTGTCGAGCACCTCGCGACCGTAGACGTCCAAAATATCGCTCATGTTGTCTCCCTCTCACTTGGAAACGGGTTGAATGCTTGGCGACACGGCTTGCATGCTGCAGCGGCGCGCAGGTTCATAAGTTAGCCTTGTCGCACTTTTTGCATTATGCCCTAAGTTAGCCAAGGGATACAATCTTTTTAAAAAAATAATGGGAGCGATGGGACAAGTGCGTCCCGTCGCTCCCGCAGTCTCACTCCTCTGCCTTGGCGGCATCCCACAGGTCGTTGAGGCCGTGGGTCGAAAGCTCGGCAAGATCCACGTGGGCATCGGCCGCCATCTGCTCCATCGCGGCCCAGCGGCGGCGGAACTTTGCTGTGCTGGCACGAAGGGCGCTCTCGGCGTCAATCCCCTCCTTGCGCGCGACGTTGACCAGGGCAAAGAGCAGGTCGCCAAACTCCATCTCGCGCTCGGGCGAGCCAGGGGCCTCGGCCTCAAACTCGGCACGTTCCTCGGCGACCTCGTCCCACACGTCCTGGACCGTCTCCCACTCAAAGCCCACGGCAGCCGCCTTGCGCGACACCTTCTGCGCCTGCATCAGCGCCGGCAGATGCGTGGGCACGCCGTCGAGCAGACCCTCAGGCGCGGCCTCGCCCGCCGCCACGGCCTTGTCCTTGGCAGCCCTCTCGGCAAGCTTGACCTCGTCCCAAATCTTGAGTACCTCGTCGGAGCTGTCGGCATCTACATCGCCAAACACGTGCGGATGACGGCGGATGAGCTTGGCGTCGATATCGCGTGCCACGTCGGCCAGTGTAAACTCGCCGGCGTCAGCAGCAATCTGCGCATGCAGCACGACCTGCATGAGCACGTCGCCCAGCTCCTCGCGTAGGTGAACCGCGTCGTCCGCCTCGATGCAGTCGAGTGCCTCGTAGGCCTCCTCGATCATGTTCTTGCCGATGCTGCGGTGCGTCTGCTCACGGTCCCACGGGCAGCCATCGGGCTGACGCAGGCGCCAGATGGTCTGCACCAGATGCTGCAGCTCGGCCGACGCGTCTACCAGCGCGGACAGATCGCGCGAGCCCTCGGCATTTTGCTGAGCCATGTGCTGCGCCATGGTTATTCCTCCTCCAGGATCACGTGGCGGAACGCACCGCCCTCGTAGATGCCGTAGCTGTGCGTGCCGTCCTTGGGGATGCTCACGCTGCCGGGGTTGAAAAGCCACAGGCCCGGGTGCGCCTCGCTTGCCTCGTTAACCTTGATGTGCGTATGACCGTAGACGAGCGCGGAGCCCTCGGGCAGCGCGGGCGCGTGGTCGACGCTGTTGTGCATGCCGGCGCCAAAGACATGGCCGTGCGTCAGGAACAGCTCGCGGCCGGTCTCGTCGAACAGCGTGGCGTAGTCGGCCATGACGGGGAAGTCAAGCACCATCTGGTCGACCTCAGCATCGCAGTTGCCGCGTACCGCGATGATGTGGTCGGCCAGGGCGTTGAGCAGCGGGATTACGCGCTTGGGGGCGTAATCGCGCGGCAGGTCGTTGCGCGGACCGTGGTAGAGCAGGTCGCCCAGCAGGACGATGCGGTCGGGCTGCTGGGATTCGATGGCGGCGACCAGGCGCTCGGCCCAGTATGCCGAGCCGTGGATGTCAGAAGCGATGAGGTATTTCATGGGGGATCCTTTCGGGATGGGGTTAATGCGGCTGGGCACGGGATGTCGCCGGCCGCGCTATTCAAATCGCAGTGCCGCGCTCTGGGCCGCCTGCATCACGCGCTGGAGCGGCACACCGTGCTCGCGGGCAAGGCGGGCGCAGTCCTCGTACTCGGGCGCTGCACGCTCGCTGCCGTCGGGCAGGGTGGCCACCTTGACGAACACCTCGCCCCATGGCGTCGTTACGCGCTCAAAGCGGCGTGGTAGGCAAACGCGCTCCATAACCTGGCGACGAATGCCGTTGGTCGTGGTTTCCAAGAAGATGATCGTCTGCAGGCGCTCGATATCCTCGTAGGTGCAGATTACCTGTAGCTGCCAGCCGGGGCGGCCTTTCTTACAATAGAGGGGCAGCCAGTGCACCTCGCGCGCACCCGCCTCGCGCAGGCGGTCGGCGGCGTAGGCGAGCACCTCAGGCGACGCGTCGTCGATGTCGCATTCCAGCTTGACGATGGTTTCGGGCGCATCGGTCTCGCGGGACAGCGGGGATGTGCTATCGCATGGCATACGGTCCGGCTCCTTTCCGCGCGGGCTCGTTTTGTTCATCCAAACGCTAGCACATCGGACGTGGCACAAGCGTGACTTTCGTCCGTCGCCGCCCTCGCCCCCATCCAAACGTGTACGTCAGCCTCCAAACATGTCATTATTTGTCGGTTTTGGAGGCTGACGTACACGTTTTGAGAGCAAGCGAGGCCGCACCACGCGCCGCGCAACCTTTCCAATCGATTTCGATCCCCGGCGTGCCCGGCGTGTTGAGAGCTGCGCCATTACAATGAAGCGGATTCGCTTGACGCAAAGGAGCCGCTATGCCCATGTGCCCGCTGGTCGATTGCCATACCCACACCTCGTTTTCGGACGGGCATGCCTCGTTTGAGGACAACGTCCGTGCCGCTGCTGCGGCCGGCTGCCGCGTCATGGTCTCGACCGACCATCTCACCCTGCCCGCCAGCATGGATGCCAACTGCGAAGTGCAGGTTACTGAGGGCGACCTGCCGGCACATCATCTGGCTTTTGAGGATGCCCGCAAGCTTGCCGCGCAGATCGCGCCGGAGCTCGAGCTTATCTATGGCTTTGAATGCGATTGGTACGAGGGCTGCGAGCCTTTGGTCGAGCGCTGGTCCCAGGGCGCCGTCGTGCGCCTGGGCAGTGTGCATTGGATTGGTAACCCAGGCGATATTGCGGCAGGTGCTGCGGGCACGGCGGGGACGGAGGACGTCGCTCGTCCCGATACGCCCAATTCGCGCTGCGGCTGGATCGACGATGACGCCAATCTGCATGTTTGGGAAAACTTAGGCGTGCGCGGCGTGTGGGAGCGCTATGTCGATGACTGGTGCCGCGCCTGCGAGAGCCCGCTCAACTTTGATGTGATGGCTCACCCCGACCTGGTCATGCGCTTTTCGAAGGAAGGCTTTGCGCCCGACTTTGACCCCGCACCGTTTTGGCAGCAGATGGCCGAGTGCGCGCACGATACGGGCCGCCGCGTTGAGGTCTCGACCGCCGCACCGCGCAAGGGCCTCGACGACTACTATCCCGCGACCGGATTGCTGCGTTGCTTTGCCCACGCCGAGGTGCCGATCACTTTTGGCTCGGACGCACACCGCGCCTGCGACATCTGCTGGAACATCCGTGAAGCCCAGGCACACGCCTACGACTGCGGCTACCGAACCTTCGGCATCCCCCACCTCACCGGAGAATGGGAGTCCACGCCCCTCGCCTAACCATCCCTTCATAAGTTGCGGTGGAATAGGGATTGTTTTGCCTGATGAAGCGCTTAAACAGTCCCTATTTCACCGCAACTTCCATGACCCCGTTACACCAACAAAGACTGTCCCAAACGACTAGTGGCGGCGGGCGTTGAGTTCGCCGGCCAGCTCGTCGAGGGTAATGCCGTAGCGCTCAAGCGTCACGAGCAAGTGGTAGACCAGGTCGCCAGCCTCGTAGCGGATGTGATCGTGATCGTTATCCTTGCAGGCCATGATCACCTCGCTCGCCTCCTCGGCAAGCTTCTTGAGCAGCTCGTCCTCGACGTCGGTCAGCAGGCGAGCGGTATAGCTCTCCTGCGGCGATGCGTCGCGACGGCCGTGAATCACCTCGGCGAGCCCCGTCAGCGTCTCACCGATATTTCCATCCTGAACGTTTGCGGTGCGCACACCCATAGTTCAATCCTTTCTGGTTGGCCGAGCGTCTAATCGAGCGCCCGCCCTACGCGAGTTTCTTAAAGAAGCAGGTACGGTTGCCGGTATGGCAGGCCGGACCCGGCGAGTCGACCTTGACCAGCAGCGTATCGCTATCGCAGTCGGCCCAGAGCTCCTTGATCTCTTGCATATTGCCGCTCGTCGCGCCCTTATTCCAGAGCTCCTGGCGGCTGCGGCTCCAAAACCACGTGGTGCCGGTCTTGAGCGTCAATCCCACCGACTCCTCGTTCATCCAAGCAACCATAAGCACCTCGCCGGTGTCATACTGCTGAACCACGCAAGGGATCAATCCTTTGGCGTCGTATTTAAGATCAGCTGGAGTAGTAATTTCTCTCATTTCAATTCCCCAATTTAAACATCGCCGGTCGGCGAGGGTTGTCCAGGTGTCCGAGATTCCGAGCGACAAGCCCGACGACGCGTACTTAAGTACGCGAGGAGGGTTGGAGCCGGAAGGTCGGATGCATGGGCAAGCCGCAGCATTAGAAGTCCAATCTCACAGGAATGCCCTGCGAGGCCATATACTCTTTGACTTCGCGAATGCTGAAGATTCCAAAGTGAAAGACGCTCGCCGCCAGCACGGCATCGGCCTCGCCCTCGATCACACCCTCGGCAAAATGCTCGAGCGTACCCACGCCGCCGCTCGCGATGACGGGAATCGGTACCGCGCGCGCCACGGCGCGAGTGAGCGCCAGGTCAAAGCCAGCCTTGGTGCCGTCGCGATCCATGCTGGTCAGTAGGATTTCGCCGGCGCCACGACGAGCCGCCTCCTCGGCCCACGTCACTGCGTCGATACCCGTAGCGTTGCGGCCGCCCGCCGTAAAGACCTCCCACTTATCGGCGCCCGGCTCCCCGGGCAGCCCCACGCGCTTGGCATCGATCGCCACGACCACGGCTTGGCTGCCAAACGCCGCGGCGGCCTGGCTGATCAACGACGGATCGCGCACGGCGGCAGAGTTGAGCGACACCTTGTCAGCACCGGCGGCAACCATGGTGCGCATGCCCGCCAGGTCGCGAAAGCCGCCGCCCACGGTATAGGGAATGGCCAGCTCCTCGGCCGCATGCGCCGCCATCTCGATAGTCGTCGCACGGTTATCGCTCGTCGCGGTAATGTCCAAAAATACGACCTCGTCCGCACCCTCGCGGTCGTAGGCGCGGGCCAGCTCCACCGGATCGCCGGCATCGCGCAAGCTCACAAAGTTGACGCCCTTGACCACACGGCCGTCCTTGACGTCCAGGCAGGGAATTACGCGCTTGGTAAGCATGGGCTACTCCTCCCCTCGAGCGGCGGCCAGCGCCTGGGCCAGCGTAAAGTTGCCCTCGTAGAGCGCACGACCGGTAATGGCGCCTTCAATCGCGCCCTCACCCACCGCGGCCAGCGCGCGGATGTCGTCGAGCGTCGAGATACCGCCCGACGCCACGACGGGAAAGCCCGCGACCTGCGCCACATGGCGATACGCCGCCACATCGATGCCCGTCTGCATGCCATCACGCGCGATGTCGGTATACACCAGATGCTTAAAGCCCAGCTCGGTAAGCTGCGCCACGGCATCGTCGAGTGCCACGCCCGCGCCGTCGCGCCAGCCGTTCACCTTAACCTGGCCGTCGCGCGCGGCAATGTCGGCGACCAACAGCTCGCCAAAGCCCTGGGCTGCCACCTCGGCAAAACCCGGCTCGGTCACGAGCACCGTGCCTAGTGCGATGCGGCGCGCACCGTAGCCGGCCAACTCGTCGATGCGCGCGAGCGAGCGGACGCCGCCGCCCACGTCCACGGACAGACCGTTGACGCCGCAGATGGCCTTAATCGCCGCCGAGTTGGCAGCGCATGTGTCCTCGTCCTCGCCAAAGGCAGCGGACAGGTCGACGACGTGCACCCAGCTTGCGCCCTGCTCGGCAAACGAGCGAGCAACGGCCACGGGGTCGTCGGAATATACCTTGCAGCGACTCCGGTCGCCGCGCTCCAGGCGCACGACCTTGCCGCCGATCAGATCGATTGCGGGAAACAGGATCATCGGCCGGCCTCCTCGACGATGTTGACGAAGTTCTTAAGGATGCGCTGACCCAGCGCGGAGGATTTCTCGGGATGGAACTGGCAACCCCACACGTTGCCATGGCGCACGATGCACGGGAAGCTCCGCGTATAGTGCGTGCGCGCCAGCACATCGGCGGCATCGGCATCGTCGGCCACCGCGTAGCTGTGGGTGAAGTACATGTTGGCACCCTCGGCAAAACCAGTAAGCAGCGGATCGGCCGCACCGGCGGGCGTCATGTGCACCTGGTCCCAGCCCACGTGCGGCACCTTCAGGCGGCTCGACTCCAGGCGCGTGCACGAACCGCGCATAATACCCAGGCCATCGACCCAGAGGGCACCGGCCCGCTCGGAGGCGTTGCCGTCGGCGACCGCGCTCTCGCTCGCAGGAACGCCCTCGTTGCCGCGCTCAAAAAACAACTGAAGGCCCAGGCAGATGCCGAGCAACGGAGTTCCGGCGGCAACGGCGTCGAGCACGGCCGCCGCCTCGCCGCTTTGGCGCATAAAGGCAATCGCGTCATAAAACGCGCCCACGCCCGGGATGACCAGGCCGTCGGCGTTGCGGATCTGCTCCGGATCGTCCGACGTGCAGGCGGCACCGGCGCGCGCAAGCCCGCGCGCAACGCTCGACAAGTTGCCCTTGTGGTAGTCGACCACCACGATCTTCGGTTCGCCCACGCGACCCCTCCCTTATCTCATCGTCCAAAACCACCACAAAGGGGACAGGCACCTTTGTGGTGGTTTGTGCGATCCGTCAGCTACAGCGAACCCTTGGTGCTGGGGATGCCCTGCACGCGGGGATCGAGCTCGCAGGCGCGGCGCATCGTGCGGCCCACGGCCTTAAAGGCGGCCTCGATAATGTGATGCGAGTTGCCGCCTGCCAGCTCGCGCACGTGCAACGTGAGTTTGGCATCGCGCGCAAAGGCATAGAAGAACTCGACGGCCAGCTCGGTATCGAAGCTGCCCACGCGCTCAGTCGGCACGGGCAGCTCGCAGTAGGCCTGCCCGCGGCCCGAAATATCAACAGCAGCCATCACAAGCGTCTCGTCCATGGCGATCGCCGCGTCGGCAAAGCGCGTAATGCCCGCCTTGTCGCCCAGCGCCTGGCAAAACGCCTCGCCCAGCACAATACCCGTGTCCTCGACGGTGTGATGTGCATCGACCTCGACGTCGCCCACCGCGTACACCGTCAGATCGAACAGACCATGGCGGCCAAAAGCGTTGAGCATGTGGTCGAAATACGGCACGCCGGTCGAGATATCGCACACGCCAGATCCGTCCAGGTCGAGCTTTACGACAATGTCGGTCTCGCCCGTCTTGCGGGTCACCTCGGCATAGCGGTCCATCTACATCTCCTCCTTCACCAGCGCGGCAAACGCAGCCAGCACCTCGTCGTTTTCCTGCGGGGTACCCACGGTAATGCGCAGACAGTCCGCGAGCCCCGGCGCGTAACTAAAGTCGCGCACCAAAATCGAATACTCGTCGCGCAGACGCTCGCGCACGCGCGTGGCATGCGGCGTGCGCACGAGTACAAAGTTCGCCGCGCTCGGCCACGCCTCCACGGGCATGCCCTCGGCAGCCATCGCACGCAGGGCGCACAGCTCGCGCTCGCGCTCGGATGCAACCTGTGCCACCATGGGCGCATAGGCATCGCGGGCACGCACGCAGGCAAGCGCGGCGGCCTGGCTCAGCACGTTAACCGAGTAGATTTGGCGAATCGCCGCAAACACATCGATGACCTCGGGCGCCGCGATCACATAGCCCAGACGCGTGCCGGCGGCGCCAAACGCCTTGGACAGCGTATGCAGAATCACCAGGTTGGGATGCTCGGCGATAAGCCCCTGCGCCGTGGTAGCCGCGCCAAACGAATCGTCCGCAAACTCAACGTAGGCCTCGTCGACCATGACCATGCCGGGGCATGCATCGCACAGGGCCGCGACAAAGTCGAGCGGCGCCACGTCGCCCGTGGGGTTATTGGGCGAGGTCACGATCGCCAGATCGCACTCGGGAGCCGCCGCAAGCACCGCTGCCTGGTCGAGCTCAAGGGTCGCCGGGTCGCGCCACACGTCGCGCACCTCGGTCTGACAGAGCGATGCAAAGAACGCATACTCGCTAAAGCACGGCGGGCAGTTGAGCAGGGTCCGTCCCGCGCCGCCAAACGCCAGCAGGTAGTTATAGAGCAGCTCGTCGCCGCCGTTGCCCACGCAGATGTTCTCGCGCGTCACGCCATGCCAAGCGGCCAGCTCGTCGCGCAGGTCGTTAGACATGGGATCGGGATAGCGGTTGAGCGGCGTAGCGGCGAGCGCCGCATCGATCGCCTCGCGCACACCGGCCGGCACGGGATAGGTGTTCTCGTTGGCCGAAAGGTTGATGCGCGTGGGCGTAAAGTTGGGATCATAGGGCTCGATGCCGGCCAGGTAGGGCTGGACGAGTTCCTTCATGCGCGGCGTGAGTTCGGCCATGTTAGGCCTCCTCGCCGGTCGCGCCAGCGCCATCCGAGCCTGCAGCCGCCAGGTCCACACCCTCGGCGACCGTCGCCACGGCGTCGCCCGGCCAGGCAACCTTGGTCAGGTCGGCCGCGGCCAGCGACTCGACGCTCACGGCATCCTCGCCTTGTTCCAGCACGCGGCGACGCAGAGCGGCGGAAAGCGCGTGTGCCCACAGACCCTCGGCCTCGGCTAAACGCTGTGTGGCGGGAGCGTCGGAGAGCAGGCCCTCGGGTGTATAGCAAATGACACTCGAGCGCTTAACGAACTCTTCGACCGAAAGCGGGTTGGAGAACATGGCCGTGCCGCCGGTCGGCAGCGTGTGGTTGGGGCCGGCAACATAATCGCCAAGCGGCTCGGAGCTCCAAGCGCCCACAAAGATGGCGCCGGCGTTGCGAATGCCGCCAAGCAGGCCCATCGCATCCTTGCAGTGCAGCTCCAGGTGCTCGGGCGCCACGGTGTTCACGGCCTCGACGGCGGCAGCCATATCGGCGGCCACCACGATGGTGCCTTCGTTGTCGAGCGAGGCGCGCGTGATCTCGGCACGCGGCGACTGCGCCACCAGAATGTCGATACCAGCCTCGACCTCGCGCGCAAACTGCTCGTCGCAAGTCACCAGATAGCAGGCTGCCAGCGGATCGTGCTCGGCCTGGGCCATCAGGTCTGCCGCGACCACCATGGGCTTGGCCGTGGCATCGGCCAGTACGCAGACCTCGGAGGGGCCAGCGACCATGTCGATTCCCACGTCGCCCGAGACAATCTGCTTGGCCGCGGCGACAAAGGCGTTGCCCGGACCGGTGATTTTATCGACACGCGGAATGGTCTCGGTACCGTATGCCAGCGCGGCCACGGCCTGGGCGCCGCCCACCATATAGATTTCGTCCACGCCGCCGAGCTTTGCCGCGGCGAGCGTGTAGGGGCTGATCAGGCCGTCTTTTTGCGGCGGGGTCACCATAACCACGCGCTTGACGCCGGCAACCTTGGCGGGAATGGCGTTCATGAGCACGGTGGAGGGATACTGAGCGCGACCGCCCGGCACGTAGATGCCGGCCGCCGCGAGCGGGGTCACCTTAACGCCGAGCATCGTGCCGTCCGCACGCGTGGTAAACCAGCTCTGCTCGACCTCGCGTTGGTGGAACTCGCGAATCTGACGCGCGGCCTTCTCGAGTGCGGCGACAAAGGCCGGATCAAGACCTTCGAGCGCGGCATCGATCTGCTCTTGCGGCAAGCGGAAGCTCTGCAGCTCGACACCGTCAAAACGCTGACAGTAATCGCGCACCGCGGCATCGCCGTTGGCACGCACGTTGGCCACGATATCGCGGGCGGCGTCGACGATGTTTTGCGGCAGCACGCCCTTGCGGTTGAGCTGGTTGGTAACGAGGCGTTCACCGGGAGCAAGCTTGATGGTCTTCATATCGGTATCCCCTATCGGTCGAGGTTGTGTTCGAAAAACGAGAGTCCGGGCGGCGGCGCCAATCGGCCCGCAGCCCGTACGTTGGGGCGCCCGTGCACGCTCGCGCTATTGTGCCGAGCCCGCGACGGGCTCAAAATGCTTGTCCTTAACGGCCGCGGCCAGGCGATCTGCCAGATTGCGTACGCGCGGATCCAGACGCGCGGCACCCGGATTGACAAAGAAGCGGGCCGTACAGTCCATGATGCGACCAGTGATGACCAAGTCGTTGTCGCGCAGCGTGGCACCCGTGGCGGTGATGTCCACGATGCGATCGGCCATGCCGACAATGGGGCCCAGCTCGATGTTACCGTGCAGTGATACGATATCGGCGTTCACGCCTCGCTCGGCATACCAGGCACTCGCGATGCGCGGATACTTGGTGGCCACGCGAAGCGACCCGCGGCGAGCATAGTTGCGCTCGGCCTGACCGGCGCGCCGTGCGGGCTCCGCCTCGATAAAGGTGCACAGGCCATAGCCCAGGTCGACCAGCTGCAGCAGGTTGAGGTCTGCCTCGATGAGCGAGTCCCAGCCGCAGATGCCGCAATCGGCACCGCCGCAACCCACAAAGGCAGGCGCATCGCTGGGACGCACGATGACAAACTCGATATCGCCGACCGCGCCCTCGCCGGCACGCGTGTCGCGGCCGCGCACGATCAGGTGACGGCCGGGGTCACGCAGCTCGGAGACGTCCAGGCCCGCGGTCTCAAGCACGTCGAGGGTATCGGCCTTGAGCGAACCCTTGGGCACGGCGATACGCAGCGGCCCCTCGGCGCCACGGCCCGCGGCGTGATCGCCATCGGAAGCGGCGTCCTCGGCCGAGGTACGCGCGGCCTCCAGACGCTCGAGCGAAAAGGCGAAGCCCGCCGCCGGCACCTCGATGCCGTCGCCAAATGCACCGGTAAAGATGGAGTCGTAGCGTCCGCCCGAACCGACCGGATCGGGCAAGCCGCCGGCATAGGCCTTAAAGACCAGGCCCGTGTAGTAATCAAAAGAGTTCATGATGGAGAAGTCGAATGACAGCACCTGGGCGTCCTCTGGAGCCAGACCATCAACCAGGGCACGGAGTTCGCGCGTCAGCGGCGCGACGATACCGGCAGCCCCCAGCAGCGCATCCACGCGGTCGAGCACCTCGGCACCGCCGTGCAGACGCGGCAGCTCGCTAATGGCGGCCTTGACGGCATCGGACTCGGCGCTGGCAGCCACGCGGGCATCGAGGCCCACAAAGTCGTTGGCATGCACGCAGCGCAGGGCCTCGGCAGCCAGCTCACGATCCTCGCATACCGCGAGCAATTCCTTAAACGGACGCACGCTGCCTGCGATAATGCGCGCATCGGGAAGTGCCAGCTCGCGTACGGCCTCGGCAACGAGCGAGACAATCTCAACATCGCCCGCGGTATCTCCCGCGCCGATGAGCTCAAAGCCCAACTGCGTAAACTGACGCGAGCCGCCGGCATTGCGCTGGCACTCGCGAACCACCGGCGCCTCGTAGCGAAGGCGCAGGGGCAGGTCGGCCGCGCGCATGCGGGTCGAAACCAGGCGCACGATCGGCAGCGTGTTGTCGGGACGGACCACCAGCAGGCGACCGTCGTCATCAAAGAGCTTAAACGGCGTGTCCGCAATGCGGCCGCCTTCCTCGAGCGAACCCTTGTCCTCGAGCAGCGGCGTCTCGACCGGAAGGTAATGATGCTCCCTAAAGCAGCCCTTCACCGTACATGCGATCTCCTCGCGCGCCTGAGCTTCCTCGGGCAATATGTCCCGGAATCCCCACGGTGTGGCCGTCATATGGTGAGCCTCCTCATGCTGCGCTTCATATAGAACGAAAGACCAGCATAGCTCCGCCGGTCTTCTGGGTACTTTAGCATACTAGAGTGTTTGCGGGGAGAATCGTCTTCCTCGGCTCACAGCGTATTCATTTGGAAACATAGGGCAAGCGGTTAGCAGCAGTCTCTTGTCACAACGCAAAAAGGGCGCCCGCGCAATTGCGGACGCCCTTGTGCAGGATCGAGATATCAACCAGCCAAGATATCGGACCCGTGACCAGCTCTTAGTAGTCGAACTGGTGGTAGTAGCGGCGGTACTTGAGGTTGTGCTTGGTGACCAGCTCGTAGTTGCGCGAGAGGCGGTCGGTGGTCAGCACGGACAGGATCCACGGCGACACGATGACGCGGAAGTCGTCGTCCAGGCC
>RQAP01000031.1 GCA_008671135.1 Collinsella aerofaciens | reverse complement strand
TTTATGGCCCATGTAGTCCGTATTTCACCGCAACTTATTGAAGGTTGGCTGCGAACGATTTCTCTATCGGGAGTCGGCGTAGGGTTTTGTTGTCGGAATACCGTAACCGCGCATCATGGCACCGAACGATTCTACTTCGTAGGTGTCCGAGAGTTTGAAATGAATGACGTTGTGGCCCATGGCGCGAAGGTTCGCATCGCGCATGAGGGCCGCTCGATAGGTTTTTGCCGCCGCTTGCTCCGGATCATTTTGAGCTTCGTCTTCAAACTTACCCAGCCCATGCAGCTCTGCCAGCGTCCATGAGCCGTCTGGCATCTGCCAGCCATAATCTGCTAGATAATAGCCAGCGTTTCCTGGTCGCGGTATCTCAACTTGAAGCTCAGGCGCGGCAACCCCAGCGAGAATCATCGCTGCTCTCGCCTCGGACTCGCCGCCATTGTCTGACCTGCCATCCATATGCTCAAAAACGTCAAAAGCACGCGCGATGCCATGCAACCCTCGGCAATTTGCCTGCGCATATGCCCGCAGCTCTTCGCGTTCGACATCGTACTCACGGGCCAAGCCATCGACATAGCCCAGCGCATAACGAAAGGCGCTCGTTCGAGCGATATCAACAACCGTTCGATACGGATCCGTCAGCGTAAACAGACCGAGACGCCACACTTCGCCCACCCGCCAGCGCTTGTATTCAACGAACTCATACGTATCACGCCTTGTAGACCGTGGCAGCAGTACTTGCACTTTATCCAGAAGCGTATACGCCGAGCCGATGCCGTAGAGCAGCGCTGCTGTCGATCCGCAAAACACAGCATCCGGTTCAACGACCGCAATAGCGGATGCCAGCTGAAAGATGCGATCTTCAACCCCAAGATTATTCCAATAGACCGGATCCGCATACACGTGGTTGTAAAGACGAAGCATGAGCTCTTCCTGCATAAGCTCACGCGCACGGCGTTCATCCCAAGGATCAATTGTTATAAGCAGCTGTCCATCTTGATGAATTCCAACGGCCGAGAATAGCATTCTTGCATATGACTGCGGAAAATGTTTGCCTTTATCGAGCATGGCCAACCCCATAACCATCACGGCGGAGAGAATACCATTACGCTATCGCATGCTTCCGTCCGCAGGCCTTGCCAAAAGCTGACCAAAAGCTTGACGTCGCAGGTCAGAGCTTCAAAAAATATTTCCACTCTCGGTAGACGGTCGCTACGACCCTCCCAACGGCATCAAAATCCAACCTTACAAATAGTTGCGGTGAAATACGGACTACATGGGCCATAAAAGCCGGAAAACAGTCCGTATTTCACCGCAACTTAGGAGGGGATGTGGGGTCCCCGGTATGTATATGAAAACGGCTCTGGCACCAAATAGAGCCAAAGCCGTTAAAACTATCCTATGGAGCGGGCGACGGGAATCGAACCCGCGTCATCAGCTTGGAAGGCTGGGGTTCTACCATTGAACTACGCCCGCAAGATATGGTCGGGACGACAGGATTTGAACCTGCGACATCCTGCTCCCAAAGCAGGCGCGCTACCAAACTGCGCCACGTCCCGAAGGTGTTGAGCAGCTAAGGTCTAAACCTTGCGTGTCCCAAAGCGAAGGAAATTATAGGGGAGACTCCCCGCCTGTGCAAGCGCAGAAACCCTAGCTCCTCGAATGTGCGACAAACCGGCTGTGGAGCAGACCGATCGCAAACGCCACCACGGCGACCGGCGCCCACGCGGCGCCGATATCTGCCAGGGGAAGCGCATCAAAGGGCAGCCACGTGCCCCCAAAGAACGCATCGCGGACCGAGGTGATCACGCTCTGCACGGCAACCACACCGCCGACCCAGACCCACACCTGCGGATGAGCGTCGCAAAAGCCGTGTACCAAACCCATGAGAACCAGCACGATGGCGACGGGATACAAGGCGTTAAGCATGGGCACCGAGAACATAAGGATCACGTCGAGGCCCACGTTGGAGAGCACGCACGAAAACGCTGCGAACACAAAGGCGAGAACCGCAAAGGGACGGCGCATGGCCTCCTCGGAAGCCTCCGCTCCCCCTTTAACCACATACGTCTCGCAGAAGTAGCGCGAGCAGCAGCTGATGAGGCCGATGCACACGTTCATGCAGGCGAGGAAGAAGATGGCGAAGACCACGACCGTGCCGGCAAGGCCAAAGTGCATGGAGGCAGAGCGGGCAAGGATGGCGGCGCCGTTGGTGGCGTCGGGCATCACGGTGCCGAGCTGCATTCCGGCAAGGCCCAAGCCACAGTAGATGATGGCCATGAGCACGCCGGCGATAACGCCGGAACGCGAAATCTCAAAGGCCACGCGCTTGTCATCGGTAACACCCAGCTCGTGGATGGTCTCGGCGATGATGATGCCGAAGGCGAGCGACGCGAGCAGGTCCATGGTCTGATAGCCGGTCAAAAAGCCCTGCACGGCAGCGCCTGCATCGTAGGGAGCCTGAGGCACGGCAGCGGGTCCCAGCGGCGAGATCACGGCAGCACCCACAACCAGCACGATGAGCGCAATGAGCGCAGGGCCCGTAATGCGGCCGAGCACGCGTGTTATGACACCCGGACGCAGCGTGAGCACAAACGCGACGACAAAGAAGCCAACGGCAAACACCAGACGAGCCGTGCCAAGCGAAACGCCCTCGGGCAGCAGCGGCACCAGCATCTCGAAGGCCGTGGAGCTCGTACGCGGAATGGCCAGGCACGGGCCGATGGCCAGATACACCGCCGCGACAAAGAACTCACCGAACTTGGGGTGCACGCGGCCGGCAAGCTCGCGCGCCGTTCCGGCAAGCGCCACGGCGATAAAGCCCATGACGGGCAGGCCGATGGCGGCAATCAAAAAGCCAACCATGGCAAGCGGTGTGGCCGTGCCGGCCTGGAGCGCCAGCAACGGCGGAATGATGAGGTTACCGGCGCCAAAGAGCATCGAGAACAGCGCAATGCCGACGGTAACGACATGGTCGGAGCGCAGGCCGCGCGGAGCGGATGAGGCCATAGGCACACCTTTCGGGTCGAAACAAAAACGGGACGGGCAAATACACCCGTCCCGCAAGTATAAACGGTCTAGCAGCTTTAGCAGGCTAAATCGCACAGAGCATCGATAGCCGTGTCGACTTCTTCGGTAGTGTTGAAATACCCAAACGAGAAGCGGACGACGCCCTGGCGCTCGGTCCCCAGCGCACGGTGCATGAGCGGGGCGCAATGGGCGCCGGGGCGCGTCGAAATCCCCCACCCTTGCATGAGCGCATCCGAGATCTCGGCAGAGTCGATATCGGCTACGTTGAGCGACACAATCGCAGAGCGCGCCTGCTGGTCAAAGGCACCGTAGAGCTTAATCCCCGGAATCTTGCGCACACCGGCAAGGAAGCGATCAGCGAGCGCACGCTCGTGGGCAGCAATCGCCTCGACCCCACCCTGGGCCTCGATAAAGTCGAGACCAGCGGAAAGTCCCGCGATGCCATGACCGTTGAGCGTGCCCGCCTCAAGGCGCGTGGGCCACCCAAGCGGCTGCAGCGCATCGAAGCTGTGCACGCCCGTGCCGCCCATGGCCCACGGAGCCACGTCAATGCCCTCCGCCACGGCCAGGCCGCCGGTCCCCTGCGGACCCATGAGCCCCTTGTGACCGGTAAAGCACACGACGTCGAGCCCCATGGCATCCATGTCAATCTTCGCCGTGCCGGCAGACTGCGAAGCATCGACGATCACCAGCGCGCCGGCCGCATGCGCGATGGCAGCCACGCGCGCAATGTCGACCGCGTTGCCGGTCACATTGGAGGCGTGCGTCACCACCACAGCACGCGTACCGGGCGTGACAAGCCGCTCGAGCTCGTCGTAGTCGAGCACGCCGTTGGTATCACAGCCCGCATGCTCAACCGTCACACCCTGCTCTGCCGCCAGGCGGTTGAGCGGACGCAGTACGGAGTTGTGCTCGAGCACCGTTGTGACCACACGGTCGCCGGGGCGCACCACGCCATTGATGACGGTGTTGAGCGCCGCGGTGGAGTTGGGCGTAAAACAAACATGGTCAGCACGCGGGCAGCCCAGCAAGCGCGCAAGCTTGGCGCGGCAGCCGTGGATGGTACGTGCCGCATCGAGCGCACCCGAGGTGGCACCGCGCCCAGCATTGCCGAGCGAGCACATCGCCTGCGTCACGGCATCGATGACCGTCTGCGGCTTGTGCATGGTCGTCGCCGCGTTATCCAGGTAGATCATCGCACGACCTCCCACATATTAATCACGGTATAGCCCTCAGTGGGAACGCCCGCCGCGGCGAGTTCGCCGCGCAGCAGCTCCTCATCGACAGGCAACGCCTTCCACGCCAAACCGCAGCCGGCAGCGACCTCCCCGGGCACGGGAATCGTCCGCCCGGGAAGACCGCGCTCGATGCACAGGGACTCGCAACCCATGGCGGCCGCCGTGGTGGGAAACGTGATGACAAGCGCCGGGCGCTTCTCCCTCATGGCAACTCCAACCAATACGCTACGGGCGCACGACGCGCACGGCCTGCTCCATCTTCTCCACGATCACGTACATGTTGGTGACCTCGCCCACCGCAAGCTGGTCCTTAATGCCAAAGTGGTCCAGGCAGGTACCGCAGGTGAGAATCTCGACACCCTGCTCCGCCAAGCCCTTCAGGTCATCGAGCACCGGCGAGCCCTCGACGGTGAGCTTGGCACCGCCGTTGTAAAACAGCATAGTCGCGGGCAGCTCCTCCTGCTGCGTCACGGCAAAGATGAAGGCCTTCATGAGCTTGTGGCCCAGCTCATCGTCGCCGCGGCCCATGCAGTCGGTGTAGACGGAAATGACGAGCTTGCCCTTGCCGGCGCTGGCATTACAGAAGACAGCGCCATCCTGCTCGGGATCGGCCACGGCAACGGCGCCAGAGGTCGCCACGGTCACGTGCCACTCGGCGTCAGAAACCTTCTCGACCGAGGCCGTGCAACCCTTCTCCTGCGCCATCTTGGAGATGTTCTTGACGGCGGTCTCGTTATCGACCGAGGTCACGACGGTGCCCTCGCCATCGAGCTGCTTCAGAGCTTTGAGCGTCTTGACGACGGGCAGCGGGCAGGCATCGCCCATGGCATTGACTTCAATCTTGGTAGACATAGTAAATTCCTTTCGAAAGAACCGTTCTAGAGAACGGTAAACAGTTACATAAACGTGCGGGTTAGCGAACAACGCGAACAGCAGGACCGCCCGGCACCGGCTCGCACACGCGGCCGATTGTGGCGGCAACGCGCCCCTCAGCGTGCAGACGACGCGCAAGCTCATCCACATCCGCCGCGGGCGCCGCAATTAGCAAACCGCCCGAGGTCTGCGGATCGTACAGCGCATCCAGCATTCCCGGCTCCAAGTCATCGTCAGCTGTCACGCGCGGGCCAAAGAAGTCCTGGTTGCGGTAGGAGCCCGCGGGGATAATGCCCAGACGCGCCATGTCAAGCACCTGATCAAAGAGCGGCACCGCCCCCGACGCAAGCTCAATCTGCACGCCCGAGCCCTCGGCCATCTCGCACGCATGCCCGATCAGGCCAAAGCCCGTAATGTCGGTGCAGCCGTGAAGCTCAAGTCCCTCGGCCAAACGAATCGGAGCCTCGTTGAGGGTGCGCATCGAGTCAAACATGGCCGCGGCCTCATCTTGCTCGATAAGCTCGCCCTTAATGGCCGTGGTGATGATGCCCGAGCCGATCGCCTTGGTCAGCAACAGGACGTCGCCCACGCGCGCGCCGCTATTGGCAAGCATACGATCGAGCGCGACAAAGCCGCTCACGGACAGGCCGTACTTGGGCTCGTCGTCGTTGATGGTGTGGCCGCCCGCGATGGAGCAACCCGCCTCGACGCACTTGTCGGCGCCGCCCGCCAGAATCTGACCTGCGACCTCGACGCCCAGGCAACTGGGAATGCACAGCAGGTTCATGGCATGGCTCGGCCGCCCGCCCATGGCGTAGATGTCCGACAGCGAATTGGCCGCGGCGATCTGGCCAAACAGAAACGGGTCGTCGACCATCGGCGGGAAGAAGTCGACGGACTGAACGAGGCCCAGGTTATCGCCGACGCGAAGGACGCTCGCATCGTCGGAGGTATCGAACCCCACGAGCAAGTTGTCGTTATGCACATTTGGCAAATCGCCCAGGACCTGGGCGAGGGCTCCGGGAGCCAACTTAGCGGCTCAACCGCTCGCGGCAGTCATAGACGTAAGCTTAATCTGATCGTCAGCCATCGATACCTCCTCTCATCGGTCAATCATTTTCTCCCAGTATACGCATGAATGCGAGCCTACGGCGGATGCATTAATTGAGCGCCTGTGCGCGAATCGCCGCGCCGATGGCACCGGCGAAGCGGGCTTGGGGCGAGGTGGTGACCGGCGACCCCAGCAGCGCCGCCAGCCGCTCCACAACGTAAGCGTTCTCGCACAAGCCTCCCGTCAGGTAGTACGGAGCACCCGTCGCCTGCCCGGCCATAGTGGCCACGCGCGAGACCACGCTGTCGATCACGCCACGCGCAATGTTCTCGCGCGGCTCACCGCGACCGATCAGGCTGATGACCTCGCTTTCGGCAAACACGGTGCACATGCTGCTGATCTTGGTGGGCTCGCCGGAACGCGCCAGGTCGGCCATCTGCTGCTGGGAAATGCCCAGGCGGTCGGCCATGATCTCCAAAAAGCGCCCCGTGCCGGCGGCACACTTGTCGTTCATGGCAAACTTGGACACGCGGCCGCCTTTAAGCTGAATGACCTTGGTGTCCTGGCCGCCCACGTCGATCACGGTGCCGTGGTCGCCAAACAGGCACACGGCACCGGTGCCGTGGCAGGAGATCTCGGTCACGACCTTGTGTGCATAGGGCACGGCGACACGACCGTAGCCGGTCGCGACCACGCGCGCGTCGTCGGCAGCCGCGTCATAACCCGCCGCTGCCAGTGCCTTGCGCAGCCGCTCGGAAGCATCGACCGAGGAGAACCCGGTTGGCTGCACGCACGTCCACGCCACCGAACCCTCTCCATCGACCACAGCAGCCTTAGCCGCCGTAGACCCGATATCGATCCCGATCCCTATCATGGCTCTCTCCCAATCTAAACATCAAAGGTAGCGGCGCGTTCAGGCGCCTTAGATCTAGGTTTCTCAGGTGCCGGAGATTGCCCCGAAAGAGGAGCGCAGCGTACTTTGGTACGCAAGCGACGGTTTGAGGGGCAAGATCCGGTGCCTGAGGAAGCTAGAGGGTTTCGATGAAGGCGGCGATGCGAGTCTCGATCTGGCCCATGTCACCGTTGCTATAGTCGGTCTCGATCTTCATATACGGAATACCCGCACCCTCGACGGCCTCCTGCATGCGCGCGCTCTCAACGTTGAAGGTGTGGCAAGCCTGTAGCACGCTCTCTACCACGCCATCGACATGATACTTCTCGCACATAGCCAGCGTGTTTTCCATACGACCGTCGTTGGGCGTCATGACCGAGCAGTTGATGTCCAGGTAGCGGTCGGCGATGGAGCGCAGGATGTCGGGAGCCTCCGGATCGATCATCATGGCCGCCGTGCGCTCGCCCGAGCAGTCGTCCATGCACACGACCACGCCGCCGTTGGACTCGATGGTGCGACCGATCTTGTTGATCACGCCGCCCACCGGGCAGCCGGTGATCAGAATGCGCTTGGCGTCTGCCGCGACCGGGCGCTCGCCCGCGTCGTAGGCCTCGCGCAGCTTGGCAACCTTTTGCTCCAGCTGCTGCGTATAGGCCTCGATATCAAAGCTGAACGTACCGGCAAACATGGTGCTCATCAGATCGACGCCGCTCATGGCCGCCGGCTGGTTGGCCTGCAGCGCAAACATCTCGAGCTGGGCCGCACGCAAGCGGTTGCGGCGACGAACGGCAGCACGAAGGTCGTCATCGGTGATCGTAATACCGTAGAAGTTCTCGAGCTCCTCCTTGAGCAGGCGGCACTCCTCGTACCAGCCTTCACGCTCGTAGGCGCGATCGCGACCCTGCGGAAGATGCAGAATGTGCGTGCGCTTGAGCTCGTTGAGCAGCTCGTACATCTTCTTCTTGCCGTCGCAGGTGGTCTCGCCGATGATCATGTCGCTAAAGTACGTAAACGGGCACTTTTGCGAGTAGGCAAAGCCGTAGGTCGACTTGATGAGCGGGCAGAGGTTTGCCGGCAGCACCTTCTCGGCCTCGGGAATCACCTCATCGGACGTACCGCACAGAGCGACACTCGCAGCCCCCGCGGCATCGATAATCTCGAGCGGCGTATAGCTGCACAAAAAGCCGACCAGGCGATTACCCGCCTGCTTGTAATCCTTAACGCGAATAAACGCCGCCTTGCGCTGCTCGTTGAACTCCTCAAACGTGCTGGGCAACGGCTGCTCAATATTTTCCGACATATAACTCCTAAACCTTTTAACCAACCAAGGAAACGGCTTTCCCAGGTGCCCGAGGTTGCCGTGAAAGAGACGCGCCGCGTACTTTGGCACGCAAGCGACGGTTTGAACGGCAAGATCGGGTGCCTGGAGAAGCCGCCGGGACGGATAGTCCTAAATGGTTTCCAAGAAAGCCTCAATCCTGGTTTGCAGTTGACCGGCGTCCTCGCCGGCGTAGTCGGTCGTGATGTGCATAAACGGAATGCCTGCCTCCTCGGCGGCCTTCTCCACGGCAAACGACTCCATCTCGTAGAGCGTGCAGAACTGCAGAGCCACGTCGACGATGCCGTCGGCATGAAGGTCCTTGGCCATCTGGACAATGTCCTTCATACGCTGATCGTTGGGCGTAAAGACGGCGCAGTTGATCTTGAAGTAGCGCTCGGCGATGGCGTCGAGCATCTCGTCGACCGTCTCGCCGGACTCGTCGACCAGGTCCTTGTAGTAGCGCGAGCCCGTGCAGGACTCCTCGCCGACCACAACGCCGCCGGCCTTCTCGATGAGGTTGAACAGCTTCCAGTTGGGCACGGCCATGGGCGTGCCGGTGTACAGGATGCGCTTGGTCCCCTTGGGCGCCACGCCCTCGCCGGCCTCGACACGCTGCTCGCACTCAGCCGCCATATCGTTGATGGCGCCGGTCAGACGCGGCGTGTCGTCCATAAAGGCGGCCTGAACGGTCAGCAGGCTGTCGAGACCGCTGATGGGTGCCGGGTCGGCAGCGCGCGTGGCAGCGAGGCGCTGCAGGGCGCGACGCTTCTCATTGACGGCGTGGATGGCGGCCTTCAGACGCTCGGGCGTAATCTTGACGCCACACTCTTCCTCGATCTTGGCGGCGAGCTTCTTGACCTCGGCCTTCCAGGTCACGAGCGTCGACTCGTCGTGTACGTTGGGAATATCCATGACGTACATGTTCTTTTGCGTGGCAAAGAACTCGTAGGCCTTCTTCTTGCCATCGCAGGTGTTCTCGCCCACCACCAGGTCGCTCGACTCAATGTAGGGGCAGACCTCGCCCAGCTTAAAGCCGGCAAAGCTCTTGATAAGCGGACAGGTGTTGCGCGGCAGGTGCTCCTCGACCTTATCGGTTGCCCAATCGGCACCCGAGCACAGGCCCACGGGAATGCCGTCACAGGCAAGCACGATCTCCTCGGGCACGTACACGCAGAATGAGCCGACGATCTTGGTGGCCTCGCCGGCCTCCTTCTTGTCGAGCATCTCCTTAATACGGCCGCTGTGGATGTTGGTGGCCACAAAGTCCAGGTAGGACGTGGACTTGGGGCGATTGTTCTGCGTCAGGAACATGTCGCCGTACATCTGGCCCACGGCGCCCAGCAGCATGTCGTGATCGGCAAGATTCATGCCGAGGCTCTCCCACATCGGATGGAAATCAAATTCTTCAGCCATAACGGTTCCCCTCTCGAACCAAAAATGAATAGCTACGGTATTGCTGCACGGTGGGTGGCGAAAACCCAGCCGCGCCTAAACCCGGAATTTTGGGGAACCTGCTTTGCGGTCGATTATTTAGTTGTGCGTCGTCTCTCCCGGAGCCGTGAACATACCTGCTCATATGCGGCTCCGAGCCATATACAGGGCGCGCGCGGCAACGCGGCGAATGTATGTCGTCTGCGGCATGTGCGCACCCTCCTTAACCAGTCAAAATCAACTATATCAGCGGTCATCGTCCAGACGAACACCGTTGACATTCGTACGACAGCGTCGTGTGCCGTCGTTTAATAAATAATTATCTTAATTGATAAAGGTTTGTCATTCCTCATTCGGCGAACGGCAAGACGAAGCCGCCGAGGCTTATATCCCCGACGGCATTAACCGGCGCTATCGACAAACCAAATGGATCCTGCTGGCATCAAAATGCATGCGCAGCGTCTCGCCTGCTTGCGGCAGCTCGTCGACAGGCATGCCCACTTTGTTGACCTTCCACTGCAGACGCGTGGGCGCATCAACGCGCGGCACGTCCAGCAACACCAGCCGCTCAAAGCGCGAATCGCTCACGCGCGCCACGTGCAGGTCGTAACTGTTGCGACCCCGCTCGGCACGGTTGTCCACATGGAAGTAGCTCGCACGAATACCCAGGTAGGCAACATCGTCGGGAACCTCGCGACCCACGTTAAAGGTCATGCCCCAATCGAGCGCCTCAACTTCCTCGGGCCCGATCTTTCGTGCGCGGCTTGTGTTCTTGCAGCCCGTCAGGCGCAGTGCCGCCAGCGTCTGCGGACGGCGGACCACGTCCTCGACGGAGCCGATCTCCTCAACATGCCCGTCGTGCATCACGCAGATACGCTGACACAGGCGGCATGCCTCGTCGATGTCGTGGCTCACGTAGAGCACGGTGCGGTTGCAGACATCGAACAGGTCGAGCATGTTCTGCTCGAGGGCGCTCTTAAGATAGGAATCGAGCGCGCTCATGGGCTCGTCGAACATAAAGATGCCCGGATGCGCCGCCACCATACGGGCAAGTGCCACGCGTTGCTGCTGCCCGCCCGAAAGGCGCGCGGGGTAGCGGTCGGTAAAATCGGCTAGACCGAAAATGCCCAGATAGCGCTCGGCGAGTTTTTTGCGCGCGGCGGCGTCACCCGCGTCCTTTACACCGGCGCATACGTTATCGGCCACCGTCATGTTAGGAAACAGCTGATAGTTTTGGAACAACAGGGCGCATTTTCGCTCCTGGGGCGACAGGTTGATGCCCGCCGCCGAGTCAAAAAAGGTCACGCCGTTGACGACGATTTTGCCCTCGTCGGGCGTCTCCACACCGGCAATGCAGCGCAGCGTGCAGCTCTTGCCGCAACCCGAGGCACCCAGCAGCGCCACGCGCTCCTCGCCGGCCTCAAGCTGCATGTCGAGCATAAACCCGGGGTAGTGCTTTTTGATATCCAAAACGAACGACATGGCCTATCGACCTCCCTGCGGCACCGTATCATCGCGCATGAGCTCGGCCAGCGCCTCGCGATCGATACGCAAGGCATCGCCGCCCGCCGGGTCGAGCAAATCGCCCTGTCCGGTGAGATCTTTGGCCTGCTTGCGCTCCGCATGGGAAAGGCCCCGCTCGCGATACTTTTGCGAATGCGCCGTGTACATGTTGATGAATAGGATGACCAGGAAGCTGAATGCTATTACGACCACGACCCAAAAGAGGGCCACCGACGTATTGCCGCCCATCCACTCAAAGTAGATGGCGATGGGAATGGTCTGCGTAATACCGGCGTAGTTGCCCGCAAAGAACAGGGTGCAGCCAAACTCGCCCATCGCGCGGGCAAAAGCGAGCACCGTGCCGGCGGCAATCGAGGGCCAGCCAAGCGGCATCATAAGCTTGGTAAAGATGCGACGCTCGGACCATCCCAGAGTTCGCGCGGCGTCGAGCATCTGTATGTCGAGGCCCTCAAAGGCACCGAGCGCCGTGCGGTAGACCAAGGGAAACGATACCACCACGGCAGAGATCACCGCCGCGGGCCAGGTAAAGACGATCGAGATGCCATGCGCGATCAGCCACCGACCGACCCCGGTCGAGCGGCCAAACAGCATGAGGAGCAGAAAGCCGCAGACCGTGGGCGGCAACACCATGGGGATGGTAAAGACCGAATCGAGCAGGCCCTTGATGCGACTTGAGGTACCCATAGTCTTCCACGCGGCGAACAGGCCCAGCGCAAAGGAAATCAGCAGGGCAAGGCCGCTCGTTTTTATGGACACCCAAAACGGGCGATAGTCGATATCGCCCAAAAAGGAGACCAGAGAGGTCAAGGGCCCCTGCTCATCTCGCAACACGACAGACGATGCCTCTACCATTTGCGCGCTATCAAGCCAACGCGCGCCGCCCTTGGCATCACCCGAGGCTGATGCGATCACCACATAGCGGTCCCCATCCGCACCGCGCTCGTCAAAGCCATAGGTATACCCGCCGGCATCAAACGTTGTTTCCGCCGTGACATACCAAGGAAGATCAACGTCCCCTAGCTGCGCACCTCCCATGCAGTTTGCGCTGTCGAGCTCACAGACGAGGGCCTTGAGACCCGATACGCACTCGTTGTCCTGCGGATCCAATCCATACTTCTCGACCGCTTTGGGCGATATCCACACCACAACGCGATCGGCAGCAGGCGCCACTACAAGGTCCACGTCCTCGTCAACGGGAAACCGGTAGCCCTCAGGCTGGCCCTCCATGGCACGAGCGGTCCCCTTGGCCAACCGCTCAAAACCCTCGATCCCATAAGAAAGCCCATGAGCGGTCGCAGCAACCTGGACCCCGTCCTCAGCGTCCCCAGCAAACGCAAATCCCGGCACCCAGCAAAGCGCGAAGGTCAAAGCACAGGCGACAAGCATGCAGAATCTACTAAGCACGAAAAGCTCCAAGCGAATACAAGGACGGAGTGAAACACAAACGATGGAATTATCGCGCCAAGCCGCACTACGCGGAAAGCTCAAAGCCGTACTTAGCCCAAATCTTCTGAGCCTTCTTGTTAGACAGGCAGAAGTCGATAAACGCCTTGGCCTCGTCGGCGTGCTCGGAGCCATCGGCGACAGCACCTGGGTACACGATGGGCTTGTGCGAATCCTCGGGGCAAACGAAGGCCTCCTCGATGCCATCGTAGCGGTAGATGTCAGAGCTGTAGACAAAACCGGCCACGCAGTCGCCTGTGGACACATAGGCGGCGGCGGTACCAACTTTGTCGGCCAGTGCGACCTTGTCGGCGATCTCGGGAGTATACTCGCCGTCGTCGCCCTCGGTGCCGGTGTAGAGGCCCACGGAGGCCAGAGACTGGTTGGCGTACTTTCCGGCGGGGACGGTCTTGGCGTCGCCGATGGCGATCTTGCCGTCCAGATTCGCGACGTCGGCGATGGCCTCGACCTTGGTGTCGGAACCCTCGGCGCGAATAATCACGAGGTCGTTGACGAACATATCCTCACGGGTGTCGGCGTCGACGAGCTCGGCGGTCTCAGCGTCGTCCATGGTGCCCTTGGAGGCTGTGATGAGCACGTCGACCGTGGCGCCGGCGCGCATCTGCTCGACAAGGTCGCCAGACGCTTTGAACTGCGTGTCGGCAAACGTGGTGCCGGTCTGCTCTGTGTAAAGCTCTTGAACCTCGGGCAGCGCCTTCTCGAGCGAGTTGGCGGCAAAGACCTGCAGCTCGACAGCTTTCTTGGAAGATGCCTTAGCAGAACTGGCATCGGATCCGGCCGGCTCGGACGTCTTGTTGCCCGAGCAGCCGGCAAGACCAAGGCCAGCAGCGGCGACAGCAGAAAGCGAGACGAATCCGCGGCGAGAAACCATATCGAACATGTTCAACCCTTTCGAACGCCATGCCCGGGCACCCCGCCGCAGGCTTTATTCTGTTACTAGATTATACTTCTGCGCGAATAATGTTTGTGATAATTAGTTCTCGTCTAATAAGTTTCTTTTACCGATAACCCCGAGATGGCTGCACTGTCGCTGCATACGAAAGGTGCATAAAAAAGCGGAGCAGCCCGTAAGGTCGCTCCGCCGCAGGTAGTGCGCTTATTTGGCGTGCCCGCCGCCCGCCGTCATCTGGGCCGCATGCTCCAGCTGATCGCTCACGGCCTCCCAGCTTTCGCGGGCCGCTTTCGTGGATCCCGGAAAGTTGATGACAAGCGTATACCCACGCTGCATGCACACGGCGCGCGAGAGCATAGCGCGGCGCGTCTTGGTCATGGAGTACGCACGGATTGCCTCTGCAATACCCGGCACATCGCGGTCGCAGACGGCACGCGTCGCCTCGGGCGTCACATCGCGCATCGAAAGCCCCGTGCCGCCGCAGGTGAGCACGACATTGGCGTGGCACTCATCGGCGGCTTCCACAATGGCATCACCGATCTCGCTGGCGTCGTCGCGCACAACCACATGTGAGGCAACCGTCCAGCCCTGCGCCTCGATAAGTTCCTCGAGTGCAGCACCCGCCTCGTCCTGGGCAAGATCGCGCGTATCCGAGCACGTCACAATCGAAATCTTCAACTCCATAGCATTCCTCCTATAGCGCCGTGCCCTCAGGCAGGTCGACACGCACGACATCCACGACGTCGCCCGCCTTGAGCTCGCACGGTCCTTCGTCAATACGCAGCAGGCAGTTGGCCCGCTGCATCGTGCCGAGCAACGCCGAATTCTGCGTCTTGGCCTCGGTCACCAATAGCTCATCGGTCTCGGGGTCGCGCAAAACTGTGGCGCGATCGAAGAAGCGGCGATGCTGTCGCTTTTTCACGCTGTGTGTGAGCGTCGCCCGCTGCACGGGGCGCGCACCCTCGGCAAAGCCGCGCATCTTACGGATCGCCGGACGGGCAAGCATCTCAAAGCCCACATACGCTGCGGCCGGATTGCCTGAAAGTCCCAGGTAGGGCTTACCTGCGAGCAAGCCAAACGTGATGGCCTTGCCCGGGCGCATCGAGATGCGATCAAACAACACCTCGCCCTCGCACCGGACGAGCGCCGTCACGAAATCGTAATCGCCCGCCGAGGCGCCACCGCTCGTAATGACAAAATCGCACTCCTGCACGGCACGATGCACCAGCTCGGCGATCGCCTGCTCATCGTCGGGCGCAATACCGTAGAACACCGGATCTGCCCCGGCATCGAGCGCCTCGGCCATCAGCGCCGATGAGTTGGAATCGCGAATCTGACCGCGCGCCGGTACCTTACTCGGTGCGACCAGTTCCGTGCCCAGCGAGATAATGCCCACACGCGGGGCAGCGTGCACCTTCACGCTCGTGTATCCGGCGCTTGCCAGCAGACCCGCGCCCGCCGGAGCCACGACCTCGCCGGCGTGCATCACGACATCACCGGCATGGGCCTCCTCGGCGGCAGAGCGAACGTTCTCCCCTACCTTGGCAGGCGCCGAGAACCTCACATGCGAGCCCTCGTTGCCGTCGCCATCGAGCACGTCGACGATCTCGTATTTCACCACGGCATCGGCACCTTCGGGTACCGGCGCGCCCGTCATGATGCGGACCGTCTCGCCCACGCCGACCGCGCCCTCAAAGACATGACCCGCTGCCTCGTGTCCGATAACGTCGAGCGTCACCGGCGCCTCGCCAGACGTCTGCGCCAAGTCCGCCGAGCGCACGGCATACCCGTCCATGGCGCTGTTGGCAAACGGCGAGATGTCGATATCGGCCACCGCGTCCTCTGCCAAGGGAAGACCGGCGGCCTGCCACACGGGAATCTCGATGAGATCCGTCGGAGCAACGTGCGACAAAACAATCGACTGCGCATCCTCCAGCGGAATGAGTTTCTCTGCCATATGCACCTCTTAATGCCACGGCGCACATCACGGGCGCCGATTCTTTATGTTTATCTCAGTATAATCCCCCGCCGCACGACGGCGGCACGGCCCATGCCCACGAATACACCTGTCGGTAACGGACGGCGAAACAGAACCGAAACCAACCTGCCGGTTTGTCACGTTTGGCACGTTCTATAATGCTCGTGTTGCAACCTAAAAGAGGAACGTATGGCTTTTACCGACAAACCCGAAAGCGCAAACGAGGCGCAGGATCATTCCCAACCGGTCGACGACGGCGGCTTTTTCTCCCTTAACGACGTCATCGTGGCAGGCAGGCATCAGCTCACCCGCTCCGAGCATCTCTTGGCTGTCGACACGCGCCGCAACGTCCGCAACCTATTCGCGAGCGCCAAGTTGCTCATACTCGTCGTCATCGTCTCGCTCGCCATGGGCGTTGCCGCTTGGGCGTTTTTGGCCTCGCTGAATATCGCGACCGATTATCGTGAGCACCATGCGTGGATTTACGCGCTGCTTCCCGTTGTAGGCGTTGCCACCGCATGGGTGTACAAAAACCACGGTCTTGCCGCCAAACGCGGCAACAACCTGGTCATCGACTCCGCTCTGGGCACACGCCTCATCCATATGCGCATGGCCGTCCTCACGTTTGTGTGCTCCACGCTCACGCACCTAACGGGCGGATCGGCCGGTCGCGAGGGAGCCGCGGTGCAGATCGGCGGCACCATCGCCAGCAACATCTCGAGCCTCGCCCACCTCGAAAAGCATGACCACCACGACCTCATGCTCGCCGGCATCTCGTCGGCCTTTGGCGCCGTATTCGGCTCGCCCCTTGCCGGGGCTTTCTTTGGCATGGAGATGTGCTTTATCGGCAAGATCGACTACACCGCGGGCATCTACTGCTTGGTCGCCTCGTTTACCGGCTACTTTACATCACTCGCCCTGGGTACCGAGTACGAAGCGAATGTCATCGCCAGCGTTCCCAACATGACACCCAAAACGGTCGTCATCGTTGTTATCAGCGCCATTATCTTCGGTCTGACGGCACGCCTCTTTGCCTGGTCGGTTCGAACCGTCAAGAGCCTGTACGGTCGCTTTATCACCAATTACCTCGTTCGCGCACTCATAGGCGCACTCGTGGTTTTGGCCGCCTATGCCCTCCTCGACGCCTGGAACTACGCCGGCCTTTCCACGTGGCTTTCCGGCGCCGGATTTGCCGGC
The DNA here is from genome assembly GCA_008671135.1 of Collinsella aerofaciens. Taxonomy (GTDB): domain Bacteria; phylum Actinomycetota; class Coriobacteriia; order Coriobacteriales; family Coriobacteriaceae; genus Collinsella; species Collinsella aerofaciens_J. The sequence goes on along the minus strand of RQAP01000031.1, from coordinate 56,621 downwards.
AACACCACCCTGGCGGACGCAGCCATAAAGTTGGTCGTCACAGCGCTTACCCTGGGCGCGGGCTTCCAAGGCGGCGAGGTCACGCCCCTGTTTGGCATCGGTGCGGCACTCGGTGGCTGGATCGGTTGCCTTACCGGGCTCGACCCCAGTTTTCTGGCGGCTCTCGGCATGCTCGGCGTGTTCTGCGCCGGCCTCAACGTGCCCATCACCACCTGCATGATGGCCATCGACCTGTTCCACGGCACGGCAGCCGGGTTCTTTGTCATCGTGGCCTTTATCAGCTACCTAACCGCCGGACACCGCGGCGTATACCCCGCCCAGCGCATCATCTCGCCCAAGCGCCGTTCGCTTATTGTGGATGAGGGCGGTACGGTAGCGGATGCTATCGAGCGCCACAACGACCTGATAGAGTAGACGTAAGTATTCGACGTGCAGCCACAATCGGGGGCAATTAGACCTGAGCGCGACCGCACCGTCACGTCATACGCCGGGAGTCGCCCCATGCACGCAACTGATTTTGGCCGCACGCTCATCATCGCCAACCCAGCAGCCCAATCGGGTGCGGCGCACGAAGTTGCCGAGCGCCTGCAACGCTTTTTGGATATGACCGCGCGAGCATCCCAGTTTGACCTGGTGCTGACCGAGCGCATGGGACACGCCAAGGAGCTGGCCGCACAGGCTCAGGGCTATCGCACCGTTATCGCCCTTGGCGGTGACGGCGTGATTCACGAGGTCGTCAACGGGCTTATGACGCAAGAGGAGGACGCCCGCCCCGCTCTTGCCATCCTACCCGTGGGCTCTGGCAACGATTTTGCCCAAACGCTCGGCATCGACGATTTCTCCGGTAAGGATTTTGGCGCGCTGCTCACCTGTGAGCTGCAGCGTCAGGACATCGGGCGAATTCGCTCGTGGAGCCCTGCGAGCGGCAGCGGCGAGGCTACCGTTGAGTACTACGACCAGACGCTTTCGGTCGGCATCGATGCCGCCATCGGCCTTGGCACCACCGAGCTGCGCAAAAAGACCGGCTTGACGGGCGCGCCGCTCTACACCCTCTCGGGACTTGAGCAGTTTGGCCTACGTTATCGCAACTACCCCATGACAGTCAGCTTTGACGGGGCACCTGCCGAGCGCGTGAGGGCGATCATCATGGCGATTCAGCTGGGTCCTACCTATGGCTCGGGCTATCGCATCTGTCCCGACGCCGACCCCTGTGACGGTATATTCGACGTCTGCTACGCCTGCGGCCCCGTTCCGCGCGCGGTCGCGCTTCCCATGTTCCTTTCGGCCAAAGATGGCCACCATACCAAGTTGCCGCCGGTTCGCATGCGCCGCTGCCGCCATGCCGAGCTTACCTTTGAGGAGCCCGACTACCCCATCCAGGCCGACGGCGAGCCCGTTGTCGCCTCACGCATCGAGGTCGACATCCTCGCCGGCGCCCTCGAGGTCTGGCACCCCACCCGCTAACCCCACCTAAGTTGCGGTGAAATAGGGACTGTTTATGCAGCAAAAGCCGCAAAACAGTCCCTATTTCACCGCAACTTACGAGGAGGCTATTCCTCCCCGCCCGGCTTGCGACGGTTGGCCTTTTTAATGGCGTTGAAGTGCTTGTCATTAAGCCTGCGCTGGCGAGAGCGCTGAGGCACCTTGGTCTTTACGCGTCGACGCGGTGGACGCCCGCGACGCTCAAGCTCAGCGCGCAGCTTACGCAGGCAGCTCGCGCGATTCTGAAACTGGCTGCGGCTCTCACGCGCCGTCACGACAATCCCCGTGGGCCCATGTTTCATGCGCACCGCAGAGTCCGTCGTGTTCACGCCCTGCCCACCCGGACCCGTCGCGCGAAACACCTGTACCTCGCAATCGCGCGCCAGCTCCTCAACCGACATCTCGGCAAAGCGCGCATACTCGCGCCAGCCCATCTTGTTCTCGTCCATATCAACACCTCCCCTCATACAAAAAATGTGACAAAGGGACAGTCCCTTTGTCACATCGCATACCAATCGCTTATGTTGCGCGCTTAGGCGAAGGTGATCTCGCCGTTCTCGCAGTCCATATCGGCGATACGGGCCAAGCTCTCAACGCGGAAGCCGCGCTTACGGAGCTTATCGCCGCCGCCCTGGAAGCCCTTCTCAACGGCAATGCCAATGCCGGCAACTTCGGCGCCCGCAGCCTCGCAGATCTTAATAAGGCCCTCAAGCGCGCAGCCGTTGGCCAGGAAGTCGTCGATAATCAGGACCTTATCGCCCTCGGACAGAAAGCGCTTGCCGACAATGACCGGGTACTCCTTCTGCTTGGTAAAGGAGTAGATGGTCGTGGCATACTGCTCGCCGTCAAGGTTGATGGACTGGGCCTTCTTTGCAAAGACCACCGGCACGCCGCCAAAATGCTGAGCTGCGATGCAGGCCATACCAATACCCGAAGCCTCAATCGTCAGGATCTTGTTGATCTCGACACCCTCGAACAGACGGGCCCATTCGGCGCCCATGTGGTCGAACAGCTCAACGTCGCACTGGTGGTTGAGGAAGGCATCAACCTTAAGGACGTTACCGGCCTTTACGATGCCGTCATGGCGAATACGATCCTCAAGCTCCTGCATGGCGCAACCCCTTCTCGCGGCAACGATACCGCGCGATTAATAAACGTTGTTCGATAGTCTACCACGGACCGACCCCCGCCCGCCCCACAAGCCGCATCGCACCACAAACCAGTCTTTTTGGGACAACGCAAATCGTGGCAGACAGCCTCCCAACGCACTAATGGCGGGCGCGCATCTTCACCAAACGCACCATGGCGAGCGCAAAGCCCACAGCGGCCACAGCCATAAGCACGTAGAACACCGAGCGAAAGCCGAACAGGAACACATCCGGACGTCCTGCAACAAAACTGGTCACGGCCTCGCCCATCGCCACGCTCATCTGCCCATATAGGATATTCGACGCCACCGTAATACCGAGTGCCATGCCGGCGTAGCGCGCCAAACTGCCCAAGCTGCCCGCAAAACCGAGCGCCTCGCGCGGAGCCGAGCCCATGTACAGCGAGTTGTTGGGGCTCTGGATAATCGACGTACCGCACGACATAAATGCGACGCAGCACACGATCACAGGGATAGAAGAGCGCTCGTTGAGCGTGCTTACCGCAAAGAGACCGCACACATACACGCCCAGGCCGACCGCCGTGGGACCCTCACAGCCAACACGGTCCGAAACCGTTCCCGAAAGCGGGCCGATAAAGGCATTCACCATTGGCAGCGCCAAAAAGAGAAGTCCAGAGATATCAGAACCAAAGCCGTGGGCGTCCTGAAAATAGAACGGCAGGATAAACTCGGATGCGCCAATACCAACGAACACGATGAGCATGCAGGCAAGGTTGATGGTGAAGGCCGAATTTGCCAAGCAGCGACGAGTAGCCTCAATCAAGGACATGGGGCGCTCGCCGGCCTCCGGCTTAACATGCGGCAGCGTGTAGAGCCCCACGATAAACGAGATTATGCCAATAGGCAGGTTGATGAGGAAGATACTCTCCCAGGGAAAGCTTGCCACCAGCATGCCGCCGAGCACGGGGCCACACATCATGCCGAGGGCCACAAAGGTCGCGAGAATACCCATGGCACGGCCTCGTTCGCGCGCCGGAAACGACTCGGTGATGATACCCATGTTGTTAGCCATGGCCGCCGCGCAACCGATGCCCTGAACAATGCGTGCCAGGATAAGAACCTCGAGCGAGGCCGAAAGGCCGCACAGCAGCGAACCGACCGAAAAGACGATGACGCCCAGCTGGAACACATTCACCTTGCCACGCACGTCGCCCAGACGGCCAAACGGCAACATAGCCACGCATGTCGCAAGCAGGTACACCGAACTCACCAGCTGAATGCGATCGAGGCCCACGCCCAGCTCCTTTTGCATCACGGGCAGCGCCACGGTCACGACGGTCGAATCCAGACACACCATAAACGTCATGATGAGCACGGTAAACAGAATCGCCCACTTGTTCTTGCCATGGGTGTCGCCCTCTAGGGCAATGTGCTCGCGGCGCAGCTGCTCTGCGGTTTTCTCCATATCCATCCTTTCGAGTGGCGCAACGCAAAAACGGGGCCCCAATCGCCTGCAAACTGCCGCGATTGGGGTCCCGCCTACGGAATCGGAACGAAAGGTCGCCGAAGCTTTCTGCCAGCATCGGCGCCTTGTACGGAGCTAGCCTAGCACTGCTCGAGTGCCTGCTCAAGGTCGGCAATCAAGTCGGCCGTGTCCTCGAGGCCGCACGACAGGCGCACCATGTCGGCGGAGATGCCACAGGCGATGAGCTCCTCATCGTTCATCTGGCGATGTGTGGCATTAGCGGGATGCAGGCAGCAAGTGCGGGCGTCGGCCACGTGCGTGGCGATCTGGGCGAGCTTGAGGCTCTTCATAAAGGTCTCGGCCGCCGCGCGACCACCGTTAAAGCCAAAGCTCACAACGCCGCAGGTACCGTTGGGCATGTATTTCTGAGCGATGTCGTAGTACTTATCGCCCTCCAGGCCCGGATAGCTCACGAAGCGTACCTTGGGATGACTCTGCAGGAACTTGGCAACGGCCAGGCCGTTCTCGCAATGACGCGGCATGCGCACATGCAGGCTCTCGAGCGAGCTGTTCAAGAAGAAGGCCGCCTGAGGGTTCTGCATGGGGCCGAGGTCGCGCATGAGCTGAGCGGTTGCCTTGGTAATGAAGGCGCCCTCACGACCGAACTTCTCGGCATAGGTCACGCCGTGGTAGCTCTCGTCGGGCGTGGTGAGACCCGGGAACTTGTCCGCATGGGCCATCCAGTCAAACTGGCCGTGGTCGACGATCGCGCCGCCCAGGTAGGCAGCATGTCCATCCATGTACTTGGTGGTGGAGTGCGTAACGATGTCGGCGCCCCACTCAAAGGGGCGGCACATCACGGGCGTCGGGAAGGTGTTATCGACCATCAGCGGCACGCCGTGGTCATGCGCGGCCTTGGCAAAGCGCTCAATATCGAGCACGGCAAGGGCGGGATTGGCGATCGTCTCGCCAAAGACGAGCTTGGTATTGGGCTCAAAGGCTGCCTCGAGCTCCTCGTCGGTGCAGTCGGGGGCAACGAACGTGCAGGTCAGACCCATGCGCTCCATAGTATGGGCGAGCAGGTTGTAGGTACCGCCATAGATGGCAGAGCTCGCGACCACGTGATCGCCGGCACCGGCCACGTTAAAGATCGCGAGGAAGTTCGCAGCCATGCCCGAGCTCGTGAGCATCGCAGCGGTGCCGCCCTCCATCTCGCAGATCTTGGCGGCAACCAGATCGCACGTGGGGTTCTGCAGACGGCTGTAGAAGTAACCAGACTCCTCCAGGTCAAACAGCTTGCCCATGTGCTCCGACGTGTCGTATTTCCACGTGGTGGACTGGTAAATGGGCACCTGGCGCGGCTCGGCATCTCCCGGGTGATAGCCGCCCTGAACACATGTAGTACCGATGGTCTGCTCGCTCATATCTAGCTCCCTTGCCTGGGTTACGTTTTATCCGGTTCACGATACCGCTACCCCGCACCCCTCACAACCCATCCCCAAGGTAGGTTAAGGGACAAATTGATCAGGGGTATTTATCTCAAGCCTTGGGCATTTGTTCGATAGATAAAAACGAGGCATACATGAAGCTCTCGATGATTACATGCCCCGTCACGGGTACCATAGGCGGGTACACCGTGAACAAGGAGACAACGATGAAGCAAATCGATACGGCCCAGCTCGACATCAACGCCTGTCAGGCTCAGGCTGCCGAATACCACGCCCGTGGCTTTAACTGCGCCCAGGCCGTCGCCTGCACGCTCGCACCTGCCGTCGGGCTCGACCCCCAGACCGCCTTTACCCTCACCGAGGGATTTGGCGCCGGCATGGGCGGCATGACCGAAACCTGCGGCGCCATCTCGGGCGCCGTGGCCATCATGGGCTTTGTGATGAGCGACGGCATGGAAAACCCCAAGACCAAAGGCCAGACCTACAAACTGTCGCGCGAAATCGCCAAGCGTTTTGGCGAGAAGAACACGACGACCGTCTGCGGCACGCTCAAGGGCATCGGATCGGACAAGGGTCCGCTTCGCAGCTGCCCCGGCTGCATCGACGATGCCGTCGAAATCGCCTGTGATGTACTAAAGCAGCTCGCCGAGTAAACGGCAGCACAGAAAAACGACGGCCGGCGCGCTTGGGATCCATCCAAAAGCACGCCGGCCGTCGCCGTTAGAACTCGGCAAATACGGGAGCACCGACCTCGATCTCCTCGCGCCCCGCCATAAGCTCGCGCATCCTGGCGCAAAAAGACTCCTGCTCCCCCGCCTTAAACACCAAGTGAAGTGTCACGGCATCCGCGTAATCGGTATCCGAAACCTTGGCACCCGAATCCTGCGCCAAGCGAAGCACCTGCTCATACTGCGGATAGGCCACATGCACGTCAACAGGCACGACGCTCGTCATCTCGACGATCTGCCCGGCCTCCCGAGCCGCGGCCACCGCCGCTTGCGTCGCCGCGGTATAGGCGCGCACCAAGCCACCAGGCCCCAACAGCGTGCCACCAAAATAGCGCGTCACTACGCAGCAAACATTTTTGAGCCCCGCGCCGCGCAACACCTCGAGCGTCGGCATACCGCTCGTGCGGCTCGGCTCACCGTCATCGCTTTGACGCTCGCGTCCATCGACCAAAATCCACGCGGGAACATTGTGTCGAGCGTCGTAATGACGTTTGCGAACGGTCTCGATAAAGGCATTCGCCTCATCCTCGGACTCAATATGGACCAGCTGGGCAATAAACCGGCTCTTGCGGTCCACAAACTCGCCCGAAGCCTCAATATTCGATTGCAGAGTAAAATAGCTGTCCAACAAAGCCCCTAAACAACAAGCAAAGCAACAAACAGCCTCAATAATACGGCAAAGGCCGAACCGATAATCCCGGCAACTAGAATGGCAACGCCGATGACCAGGCAAAAACAGCGAGACGGCGTCAGCTGAGTCGATTTGGCCCGAAAGAGGAGGGAGCACGCCTTATGGCGGCGACCGACGAATGAGCGCCAAATCGGCCAGCTGACGCCGTCGAAGGCGAGAACCCGTCAGCGCGAGCAAGGTGCCTTGAAAGACAAGGGCATTGACCTTATGGTCATGCCCGAAGGCTTGAAAGGCAGATTGCCGCGCTGACGGGTTCGCAGCGTCAACAAAGTGCTGAGTGGGCCGATAAGCCGGGTTCTGTCGTGAACGGTCATTTATCTTGTCTGCACGTTACCGTGCAGTTCCACGCACGCTACCCGAACGCGGACCGGGCCGGCCCATAGCGTTCCTATTCGCGCTTGCTCCGGATGGGGCTTGCCAAGCCGCCGTGTTACCACGACGCTGGTGGTCTCTTACACCACCGTTTCAGCTTTTCCCTTTACGCCTTGCGGCGCAGGTGGGAGTCTTCTTTTCTGCGGCGCTTTCCGTCGGATCACTCCGCCCGGCCGTTAGCCGGCATCCCGCCCTCTGGAGCCCGGACTTTCCTCACGCGTGCTGCAAGCAGCACATCGCGCGACCGTCTGGCCCACTCAGCAGTGCAAGAGTGTAACACACCGTTGCCGCAGGCAATGGCACAACGCAAACGCTCGACACGATAAACCAAGAACCGCCATGCGCTACAATGGTCCTGTCGATGGGCAACGTCGTCAGTCGAGACGCGACCGCGCTCCACACCCCTCCGTCTACTCGGTGTGTTCCCGCCTCCTCCCCGAGGCGGGATGTCGGCATTTTTCATGCACTGACAACCAAATAGCTTGTGGATAGCATGGGCAGCATCATGCATCTCGGCACCAAATGCAAAAAAGGGACCCGTCCATTGCGGACGGATCCCTTAAAACAAGTGATCGTCAAACCGATTTACTCGGCGTCGGTCTCCTCGTCCTTCTTCTCGGAAGGCAGCGGGGTAACCTCGATCTCGACGCCCAGAGTCTCAGCAGCGGACTTCATGGACAGGGAGATACGACGACGGTCGAGGTCGATCTCCATGACCTTGACCTGAACCTTGTCGCCCACGTGGGTGACCTGAGAAGGCTGATCGACGTGCTTGTTGGCCATCTCGGAGATGTGCACCAGGCCCTCGATGCCCTCGCCCAGATCGACGAAAGCGCCGAACGGGACAAGCTTGGTCACAGTGCCCTCGACGATAGCGCCGACGGGGTACTTCTTGACCAGTGCGCGCCACGGATCCTCGGTGGTCTGCTTGAGACCCAGGGAGATGCGCTCGCGGTTGAGATCGACGTCGAGAACCTCGACCTCGACCTCCTGGCCGACCTTGACAACCTCGGAAGGATGGTTGACGTGGTTCCAGGAGAGCTCGGAAATGTGGATGAGGCCGTCGATACCACCGAGGTCGACGAAGGCGCCGAAGTCGACGATGGAGGAAACGGTGCCCTGGAGACGCATGCCAGACTTGAGCTTGGACAGGATCTCGGAGCGCTCGGCCTTACGGGACTCCTCGAGCACGACGCGACGGGAGAGGACGACGTTGTTGCGGTTGCGGTCCATCTCGATGACGCGGGCCTCGATGCGGGTGCCCATGTAGGAGGTGAGGTCCTTGACGCGACGGAGGTCGACGAGGGAGGCGGGCAGGAAGCCACGCAGGCCGATGTCGAGGATCAGGCCGCCCTTGACAACCTCGATAACCTCGCCCTCGACGTTCTCGCCGGAGTTGAACTTCTCCTCGATGCGGTTCCAAGCACGCTCGTACTCGGCACGCTTCTTGGACAGGACCAGACGACCGTCCTTGTCCTCCTTCTGGAGTACCAGAGCCTCGATGGGATCACCGAGTGCAACGATGTCTGCAGGGTTAGCGTCCTTGCGGATGGACAGCTCGCGGACCGGGATAACGCCCTCGGACTTGAATCCGATGTCAACGAGCACCTCGTCATGCTCGATCTTAACGACAGTGCCGTTAACGAGATCGCCCTCATCAAAGTCGGTAATCGTACCGTCGATGAGGTTGTTCATCTCCTCCTCGTTGACATCGTCAAGAGAGAAAATGGACGAGTTCTGAATCTCACTCAAAGGTGGACCCCTTTCGAACTACGGGGCCCCGATTGCTAGGACCTACAGAAGGGTGCGACAAGCACACAACGTTTAGGAACACTCGGGAGCCGACAGATACTAATGTGACGCTTATGCAATCACGTTCGTATAGGTTACGGGGAAATGAGTTCGATTTCAAGCGTGAACTGCGATTTTTTACTCGTGTGGAGACTTTTTCGTAATCTTATGAACACACGTCTCCGCAACTTGACGATAACCAGCCAGGCATTCGGCTTTGGGGTAAAGTATCCGGAGCCAACGATTCTAGATCGATTTTTCGAGAAAGGTGCCCGCGTGCTCAAAGCAGTCGTTTTCGATATGGACGAAACGCTTCTCAGCATCAACCTCAACGCGTTCATCCTTCGCTATTTTAAGGATGTCTCTTCGATGCTCGCGGATATCGGGCGCCGCAGCCGCGGTGGCACGATGGCGCGCCTCGGCACCATCCTGGTCGACCTCAACGCCAATCGCCGCAGCGGCACGGACAACCGCACCAATCTTGAGTTTTACCAAGAAGAGGTCGAGCGCCGATGCGGGATCTGCCTCTCCGATCCCCTCATCTACGAGGCGTTTACCTACTATGACCGCGAAGTTCTTCCGTACAAGAACGACGATATCATTAACGCCCACGCCATGCCGGGCGCACACGCCGCGCTCCAGGCCGTACAGGACGCAGGGCTGCGCTGCGCGCTCTTTACCAACCCCAGCTTTCCCCAGGGGGCCATCGAGTGCCGCATGGGTTGGGGCGACCTGGCCGACGCCCCCTTTGAACTCGTGACGCACATGGGAAACGCCACCCGCTGCAAGCCCGATGCCACCTACTATCTAGAGCAGCTTCAGGTGATGGGGCTCGAGCCACACGAGGTCCTTATGGTGGGCAACGATCCCAAGCGCGACTTCCCCAGTCCCGCCTGCGGCATTCAAACTGCCTATGTTGGCCAGGGAAAACCCGGCCGAGCCACCTGGCGCGGAACCATGGAAGACTTCGCCCGCGACTTTAACGCCGTAGTAGAAGCCTTCTACGAACACCAAATAGCCGACGAACTGTCATAGAACCCCCTCGCTCGCTCCAAACAAAATAACACCGCAGACCGAATGTGACAAAGGTTCAGCCCCTTTTCACATTACAAAGATTGCGCCGATGTCTTGGAACCGGCAGCGAAAGCCCGCCAGGGCGAGCAAGGTGCCTTGAAACGAGGCGGCATTGACCTTTTGGTCATGCCGCCGAAGTTGAAAGGCAGATTGCCGCTCTGGCGGGCTTACAGCGTCGACTGGTTACGCGGTTTGGTAAAACCGCGTAACTAACAAACCTGGGTTTTGCCGATCATGATGTTGAGGATCTCGATGTCGGTGTCCTTCATGCCCACGCGGCCTACGTAGCCCATACTGGCGATTGTTTGCTCAACGGTATCTTGGATCAGGCCCTCGCCGGCGCGGAAGCCGCGACCCTGCATGGCCATATCATGGCCCAGAATCGCCGCATCGACGGCAGCCGAGATCTTGGCGGCACAGCTCGCCTTGGCGCCGTCGCACACGATGCCGCCCACGTTACCGAGCGTGTTCGAGACGGTCGCGCCAATCTGTTCGCGCGTGCCACCGCACAGCCAGGTAATCGCAGCGCCGGCGCCGCACGCAGCGCAAATAGCACCGCAAAACGCCGAAAGCGCACCAATATAGCTCTTGATATGCACGGCGATCAGATCGGACAGCATCACGGCACGAACCAGGCGTTCATGGTCGCAGCGCAGGTACTCGGCATACTCCATGACGGGCAATGCGCAGGTAATGCCCTGATTGCCCGAGCCGCACACAATGGCGACCGGCAGCGCGCAACCGTTCATGCGGGCGTCGGACCCGGCGGCCGCACGGGCACGGGCGCGGCAGGCGACGTCATCGGCACGAGCACCCAGCAGCGTACGGCCCACCTCGGCGCCCCAAGCGTGCGCGAGGCCCTCAGCACTGATCGCGCCATTCAGCTCAATCTGACGCTCAACGGCAGCGCGGGCGTCCTCAATGTCACCATCCTCGATAAAGTCGATGATGGTCTCGATCGACATGGGCGTGTCGGCGTTATCTGCCGCACGCTCGGCCACCACGCGCTCGGCGCAGGCGGCGCACTCCCCCGCCGACTTACCGCATACCGGAATACCGTCGAGCGTATGGCACGTGACATTGGTGTGATGATCGGTAATCTCGACGACCGCGGTATGGCCCCCGGCCGTCGCAGTCACCTTGATGTAGAGGTTGGGCACACCCTCGACAAGCGACACATCGCAGTAGTCCGCATCGGCAAGCAGCTCGGCCACGCGGGCGCGGTCCGCGTCATCGACGCTCTCGAGCACCTCGAGCGCGCTCTTGGCGTCGCCGCCCACGGCACCCAGCACGGCCGCGGCCTCAATACCGTGCATACCGCCCGAGTTGGGCACGGTCACGCTCTTGACGTTCTTGATGATGTTGCCCGAGCAGGCAACATCCATATGATCGGGTTCGCAACCGAGCGTCTGGCTCGCCAGCGCCGCTGCATAAGCAACGGCAATGGGCTCGGTGCAGCCGAGTGCACAAACAAGTTCGCGGTTCAAAACATCGCAAAACGCGGCATCACGAAGGGAATCGGCAGGCATAGGTATCTCCTACTTGTATAACGGGCTGGGCTCTCAATAATAATTAGCTCTTTTATTTGATAACAATGCATCAAAAACCGCAACCCAGGTTCCGGTAGACGGCATTCAGGCGCAAACTGACGGCATTCATTCATGAGAAACCGGTCTTGTTGCATGCTAAAGCGTTTGACCAAAAAACGCCCAAGCGTTTACACAAAAGTCGCGCTATCATGCAGTCGAACGCGGTAAAACCTTTAGCAATCTCGCCGCACAGACCAGAGAGGAACTATCCATGAAGATCGGTATCGGTAACGACCACGCCGCCGTCGAGCTCAAGAACATCATCTCCGAGCACCTGAAGGAGCGCGGCTGCGAGGTCGTGAACTTTGGCACCGACACCTCCGAGAGCTTTGACTACCCCATCGCCGGCTACAAGGTGGGTAAGGCCGTTGCCAACGGCGACGTCGATCTAGGCATCCTGATCTGTGGCACCGGCGTCGGTATCAGCCTGGCTGCCAACAAGGTCGAGGGCGTACGCGCCGTCGTGTGCTCCGAGCCCTTCAGCGCCAAGCTCTCCCGCATGCACAACAATACCAACGTGCTCGCTTTTGGCGCCCGCGTCGTGGGCTCCGAGCTCGCCAAGATGATCGTCGACGAGTGGCTCGACGCCGAGTTTGAGGGCGGTCGTCACGAGCGGCGCGTTAACCTCCTCAACGAGATCGATCACACGCGCGCCCTTAAGATCGTCGACGAAGCCTAAACTATTCAGTGCCACAAGCTAACAGCAGGGGCCCGCTCGGAACACATGTCCGAGCGGGCCCCTGCATAGATTTTGGAATAAAAGGGCGCCGCGGATGGAGTTCCGCGGCGCCCAAGCCACACGCTAACAGCTTTAAGGAGTCAAAGCTGGTTTAGCCAAAGAAGCGCTTGATCTCAATCTCGGCGTTCTCCAGGCAGTCGGAGCCGTGGATCACGTTGGCGTTGACATCGACGGCAAAGTCGCCGCGGATGGTACCAGGAGCAGCCTCAAGCGGGTTGGTAGCGCCCATGAGGGTGCGCATCTTAGCAACAGCGGAGAGACCGGAAACGACCATCTTGACGACCGGACCGCTCGTCATAAAGTCGCAGAGACCGCCAAAGAAGGGCTTGTCGGCCAGATGGGCGTAGTGCTCCTCGACGGTAGCGCGCTCGAGCGTGGTCATCTCCATGCGCTCGATGACAAGGCCGCTGCGCTCAATGCGAGCAACGATCTCGCCGATCTTGCGGTCGCGCACGGCGTCGGGCTTAATCATGATGAAGGTCTTCTCGATAGCCATAAAAGTAGCCTTTCAAGTAGGTTCGCGCGTGCCCAAGTCCCATTCCGGCACCCGCCTGGACTGCATCGTAACAGAGTTTTAGCTGCAGTTAAACAAAAAGCTGTTTATTGAAACGTTGCAATTTATTAAAGCGCTCCATATGTGTCACTTCTGTTTCGAAGCCCGATTAGAGTACCATCCGACCGCCCATCAACTGCGCCGAACAGAGCAGGCGGTCGGTTGCCGCCCGCGAACGTATCCCCTTCACAACCTGCCCAAAGGTCCTACAGAAGTTCTCGACAAGCCCCTCCCCCATAGCAACAAAATACGGGCTCCCACATCAGCAGGCGCCCGTAAAGCGAAAACGATTTATCAATACATGGCCAAAACGGCTTCAGCCAAACCTCTACTTTGCCCCGTGACCCATCTCGACGACCTTGGTCAGCGATCCAAACACGCCCTCGTCAGCCACGAGCTGTGCCTCGGCACGCTGCAACTGCACGGCAACGGCGGCAGGAGCGGTGCCGCCCTCGGTCGTGCGCGCGGCGACAATCGACGGGATATCGAGCGCCTCGGTAATGTCGCGCTCAAAGAGCGGGCTTGCCTCCTGGAACACCTCAAACGGCAGGTCCTCAAGATTGCAGCCGCGCTTCTCGCACATCAGGACCAGATGGCCCACCACGGCATGTGCCTCGCGGAACGGCAGGCCACGCTTGGCCAGGTAATCGGCAACATCGGTGGCGGCAAGGTGCCCCACGCCGCACTCGCGCGCCATGGCATCCTCGTTGACGGTCCAAGTCGAAATCATTCCGGCCATAACGGACAGGCACTGCATGAGCGTATGGGCGGTATCGAGCGCGCCCTCCTTGTCCTCCTGCAAGTCCTTGTTATAAGCAAGCGGCAGGCCCTTCATGGTTACCAGCAGCTGCACCAGGTTGCCGTACACGCGACCGCTCTTGCCGCGGATAAGCTCGGCAAAGTCGGGGTTCTTCTTCTGCGGCATGATGGACGAGCCAGTGGAGTACGAGTCGGAAAGCGTGATAAAGCCAAATTCGGAGCTCGACCACAGTACGATCTCCTCGGAAAGACGCGCCAGGTGCATCGCCATGACGGATCCGGCGTAATGCAGATCGAGCAGAAAATCACGGTCGGAAACGGCATCGAGCGAGTTGGGGATCACGCCCGCAAAGCCAAGTTCGGCAGCCGTCATCTGGCGATCGAGCGGATAGCTCGTACCGGCAAGCGCAGCGGCACCCAGCGGGCAGTTGTCGGCAGCATCAAAGGCGGCCTTCAAACGCGTAAAGTCGCGCGCGAACATCCAGGAATACGCCAGCAGGTGATGCGACAGCAGCACGGGCTGAGCATGTTGCATGTGCGTGTAGCCCGGCAGAATCACCTTGTCGTACTTCTTGGCCGCATCCACCAGCACATGGCGCAGCTCAAGATTGGCCTCCATGAGCTCCTTGGCCAGCGCCTTGACGCCCAGGCGCGTATCGGTCGCCACCTGGTCGTTGCGCGAACGCCCAGTATGCAAGCGCTTGCCAGCCTCGCCGATGCGACGCGTCAGCTCGCTCTCGATGGACATATGAATGTCCTCATCGTTGATGTCGAAGGTAAAGTTGCCGGCATCGATATCCTGTTCGATTCCGGTCAGGCCCTTGGCAATCGCCTGCTCGTCCTCGGCACTGATGATGCCCTGGGCGGCCAACATCTTGGCATGCGCCTTAGAGCCGGCGATATCCTGCTTATAGAGATGTTTGTCGACCGGCAGCGACGCGCCAAACTCCTGCGTGACCTCGGCCACGCCCGCCTCAAAACGACCGCCCCAAAGAGCCATGGAACCGTCTCCTTTCTCCAAATACCAAAACAAGCGTCCAAAGCAATGTGCCCTGTCGCTAAAGCGATTTATCAACCGCTAGTTTTACACACTCCCTGCCGCGCGCGGGGCCATGTGGCTAATTTGCAAAGAAGTGACGCACCATGCACTTGGCGCCCAACGTCTCCCTCCGGATGTTGCCCTGCGAACCATCGATCCAGGCCTTCAGGCTCATAGGAACGTCCTCGACCCTTACAGCATCGAACTCGGGCGCGAGGGCAAGCAAAGCATGCGCGATAGCATTGAACATAATGGATACTCCTCATATATATAGGCACAGAGCCGCCAAATTGATAGAAGGAGCCCCGCCGGACAACCCCGGCGGGGCTCGGACTCAGCCGCAGCCGCGGCATCATATATGCGGGCGGAACGTAGGGGCCACCGATGTTAAGAAGTGTCAGCAAGCATAACGAAAGGTAGGGACCCCGTGCGCCCGTTATGTATCACGCGGATGGGCCGCGCGGATACCAAGGGAAGGAGGCGCTAGGCCTGGGCAGCAGCAGAGCTGGGGCCCTGGACCTTTGCCCACGTCTTGAGCGACAGCGTATCGATCTCGATAAAGCCGGCGCTGGCCTTCTCGTCAAACGTGGTGTCGCGGTCGTAGGTAGCCAGGCCGTAGTCGTAGAGGCTGAAGGGACTCTTGCGGCCGACGACATGGCAGTTGCCCTTAAAGAACTTCAGACGGACAGTGCCGGTCACGAACTTCTGGGTATCGGCCATAAAGGCGTCGAGCGCGTTCTTGAGCGGGCTGTACCACTGGCCGTTGTACACGGCGGTGGCCCAATCCTGCTCGAGCTTGATCTTGGTCTTGAGCAGGTCGCCCTCGACGCAGATGTCCTCGAGCGCCTTGTGGGCGGTGATGAGCGTCAGGGCGCCGGGAACCTCATAGCACTCGCGGCTCTTGAGGCCCACCAGACGATCCTCGACCAGGTCAAGACGGCCAAAGCCGTTGTCGCCCGAAATCTTGTTGAGGGCGATGACGATCTCGGAGAGCTTCATCTTCTTGCCGTCGACGGCGACAGGCTTGCCGGCCTCAAACTCGATCTCGGTATAGGTCGGGGTGTCAGGCGTGTCCTCGGGGTTCTTGGTCATAACCCAAGCGTCATCGAGCGGCTCATTCCAAGGGTCCTCCAGGTGACCGCACTCGATGGCGCGACCCCACAGGTTGTCGTCGATGGAGTAGGGGTTGTCGTTGGCACCCTCGGGAACCGGCACGTTGTGGGCGTGGGCATAGGCGACCTCGTCGGGACGGCACTTCAGGTCCCACTCGCGAACCGGGGCGATAACCTTGAGCTCGGGGTCGAGGGCCTTGACGGCGGCCTCAAAACGGACCTGATCGTTACCTTTGCCAGTGCAGCCGTGGGCGACGTAGGTCGCGCCAAACTCGTGGGCGACCTCAACAAGCTTCTTGGCAAGCAGCGGGCGAGACAGGGCGGAGAGCAGCGGATACTTATTCTCGTACATGGAGTTTGCGGCGATGGCTTTGGTCAGGAACTCATCGGAGAACTCGTCGCGCAGGTCGAGCACCTGGCAATCGAGAACGCCCAGGTCGAGCGCCTTCTGCTTCTTGGCATCCAGTCCGGTCTCTTCCTGGCCCACGTTGCCGCAGACGCAAACGACATCGAGATTCTTCTCGTCCTGGAGCCACTTGACACATACGGATGTATCAAGACCACCGGAATATGCGAGAACGACTTTTTCCTTGCTCATGGCTGTTTCCTTTCGCCCTTGGTAGCTAGTTAGAACATCGGTCAGTTGCAAGTCATTTCAAGGTCATATACCGTGCAATATCAGGTTAAATAGCAAAAATCAGCACATACATGCCCTAGAAACATGCAGCAATGTCGTGCTAAAACCCAACGACCTCAAAATGACTCTGTTGAGGCAATTCGCCCCATGCGGACAGAGACGATTGTTATCGTCGTCGGGAAATTGCGCGCTGGCGTCGGATGGCATTGTCTGCAGTGGTGATGATCTTTACGAACTGCATCTGCCTCTCCTTTCACGTATCGCCGGGCGCAATTCAAATATCGTAAACGGTACCTTTTACTCGGTAAGCGGTTGTTTTTCCGTCTCCGTTTTCGATGGTCGCTATATTACGCTAAAGTGCCCGCAGCACAAGCGACAAATTCAAATTTCTGAAAAGTTTTTTCATTACTTTGTGAAGCGTGGTGCAAATACGCACCATTCCTGCGAAAATACGCTCGACTACTAGTTGATGGTTATAACGTCTGAAACAATCTCGAAACGAAAGGCGCATTTTTATGCAAACTTACGAATCGGACGCCAACATCGGCAACATTAAGATTCTCGCCGTCGATATGGACAAGACGCTGCTGACCGACGAGCGTGTGCTGCCCCAGGGTCTTGATGAGCGCCTGGACAAGCTCGCCGACGCCGGCATCGTATTCTGCCCCGCCAGCGGACGTCCCGCCCCCAAGCTCGAGGAGATGTTCGAGGGCATCAAGAACCGCCTCGCCTTTTGTCCCGACAACGGAGCGTGCGTGATCTATCGCGGCAGCTATATCTATAAAAGCAATATTGACGTGGAGCTGTATCAGCAGGTCTTGAACCGTGCCTCGGAGGATCCTCGCGCTGTCCCCGTCCTGTGCTGCTTCGACGAGTTCTACGTGCTTGCCCGCGACCATCAATACCACGACGAGATCAGCGTCTACTACAACACAATCAACTACGTAGACAGCTTTGAGGGCATTGATTTCGAGTCCAACAAGATTTCGGTCTTCTTCCCCGGCTACGACGCCGAGCCCGCTTTCCGCGAGACCTATAGCCCCGAGTTCTCGGACAAACTCTACGTCACCAACGCTGGGCGCGAGTGGATCGACTTTATGAACCTGGGCGTCGACAAGGGCGCCGGCGTCGCTCACCTGTGCGAGCACCTGGGCATCGATATTGCCGATGCTGCCGCCGTGGGCGACACCTACAACGACATCCCCATGCTGGAGCGCGTCGGTCACAGCTTTATCGTGGACAATGCCGAGGAGCACATGAACGCGCATGCCAAATGGCGCATTCCGAGCAACAACGACGGGGGCGTACTGACGCTCATCGACGCCATCTTGGCGGCTCGTTAACGTGGCTCGTCGGACCTGGCCGGGCGAGACGGGTAAGTTTTTCGTTCGGTCAGGTCCTGGGCTCGCTCGGAAAGCACATTAAGTGCTTTCCGGCTCGTGCGGAATCTACGAAAAACTTACCCGCCTCGCCCGGCCAGGTCCTAGGGTGACTTGCTTGCCGCCTAGATGGCGTCTTGGCGTCTAGATACTTGGCTGAATAATTATGGATGAAGGGAGTTCCTTGCTGAAAGGGACTCCCTTCTGGTTTGGCTGCTTTGGACCTGTGGCTGTTTTTCTATTTCGCGTCGGCCCAGGTTATGCCGGTGCTGGCTTCGGCGATTAGGGGGACGCGGAGGTCTACTACGTGCTCCATGACGTCGCGGACCATGGTGGTTAGGCGCTCGACTTCGTCGATGGGGCACTCAAAGTCCAGTTCGTCGTGCACTTGCAGGATCATGTGGGCGGCAAAGCCTTCCTCTTCCAGGCGGCGGCTTACGCGGGCCATCGCGATCTTGATGATGTCGGCGGCGGTTCCCTGCATGGGATGGTTCATGGCCGTGCGCTCGCCAAAGCCGCGGAGTTGCGGGTTTTTGGCCTTGAGCTCCGGAATATGACGACGGCGGCCGTACATGGTCTCGGCGTAGCCCGTCTGCTTGGCGCGTGCCACCACGTTGTCGAGGAACGTGCGCACGCCCGGGTAGGCCTCGTAGTAGCGGTCGATCATGTCGCGTGCCTCGGCCATCGAGATATGCAGCGACTGCGACAGGCCGTAGGCCTGCTGGCCATACACGATGCCAAAGTTCACGGCCTTGGCGCGACTGCGCAGGTCGGGCGTTACCTCGGACACCGGCACACCGAACACGCGCGCCGCCGTCTCGGCATGGAAGTCCTCGCCCTCGTTAAAGGCGCGCACCAAGTGCTCGTCACCTGAGAGATGCGCCAGCAGACGCAGCTCGATCTGCGAGTAGTCCACCGCCAAAAAGACGCTTCCCTCGCCTGCCGAAAACGCCGTCTTGACGGTACGACCCAGCTCCGAGCGCGTCGGGATGTTCTGCAGGTTCGGGTCGCTCGAGGACAGACGCCCCGTTGCCGTGATGGTCTGGTTGTACGTAGTGTGTACGCGACCGTCACCACGGCGTAGCGGGCCCAGCGTGTCCAGATAGGTGGACTTGATCTTAGACTTCTCACGCCAGTCCAAGATCAGACGCACGATTTCGTGGTCACGCGCAAGGTCGCTCAGCACCTTGGCGTTGGTCGAATAATAGCCGCGCTTAGTCTTCTTGAGGCCCTTGGTCGGAAGCCCCATCACATCAAAGAGCACGTGCGACAGCTGCATGGGGCTGCCAATATTAAAGGTCTCGTCACCCGCCAGGTCGCGAATACTGCGCTCAACCTCGGTAATCTGGGTCGCCAGACCCTCGGACAGACTGTGCAGACGGTCGGGGTCCACGAGCATGCCCGCGCGCTCCATCTTGGCAAGTACCGGAACGAGCGGCATCTCGATGCCATCGAACACGTTGGCGGCATTCTCACGGGCCATGCACTCGCGCAACGGTGCCACGAGCGCCAGCGTCAGAGCCGCAGTACGGGCGGCAGGCGCCGGAGCGTCCTCACCGGCACCCTCTGCGCCGCGCGCCGCAGGCAGCGCCATCTGCAGATACGTATCGGCAAGATATGCCTCATCGAACTCGGAGCGATCGGAATCCAGCAGATAGGCAGCGACCACGGTATCGAAGATACGCGTGGAATCGGTAGCGAGCGGATCCATGAGCTCGGGCTCAGAAGAATCGACGGGCGAAAGCTCGTGCAACAGCGCCTTCATATCCGGGCTCGCCACGCGACCCTCCATAAACAGACGCGCGAGCACGCCGGCAATCACGCCGTGAACGAAGTTGAAGCCCTCAACCTCAGCCGCCGCACAGCTGTCGCCCTCCTCGAGCGCGAACAGGCCCTTGGACGTCGCCAACCACAGCGTGCGCGTCAGTCCAAAGAGCGCGCCCTCTTCCTTGTCGTCGTCCACCACGGCGGCGACCCACTCGCCGGCATCAATCGCGCGGGAGACCTCAGCCGCAACGGCACCAAGCGCGTCGGCATCGCCGGCGGCTGCGCGAACCATAGCAGGTATCTCAACCACACTGGAGGCAGCAGTAGCCCCGCCCTCGCCGCCGACCAGCGCCAAGAAACGGTTCTGCATGGCGGTGATACCAAGTGTGCCCAGCGCCGCGGACACTTCGTCGGCAGAAAACGCCGGGAAGGACGTTTCGTCAAAGTCGAGCTCGACGGGCGCATCGGTGCGAATGGTTGCGACCTTGCGGCTCAGCAGCGCATCGTCGATGTGCGCACGCAGGTTCTCGCCCATCTTGCCCTTGACCTCGTCGGCATGCGCGATGACCTCGTCCAAGCTGCCGTACTGTGCGATGAGCGCGCTCGCCTTTTTGGGGCCGATGCCCGGTACGCCGGGAATGTTGTCCGACGTATCGCCCTTTAGACCGTAAAAATCGGGCACGAGCGCCGGCGTAATGCCGTGATACAGGTCGTCCACGCTCTCGGGCGTCATGATCGCCACGTCGGACAGGCCCTTGCGGGTCGAGACCACGTTGACGTGCTCGGTCACGAGTTGATACATGTCGCGGTCGCCGGTCACCAGCAGCATGTCGCAGCCGGCCTCTTCACCCAGGCGCGCCATGGTTCCCAGGATATCGTCGCCTTCCCAGCCCTCGGACTGCAGAATCGGCACGTTGAGCGCGGTGAGCAGCTCCTTGATCATCGGAAACTGCGCATGCAGATCGGGGTCCATGGGCGGGCGTTGCGCCTTATACTGCGGCAGCATCTCCATGCGCACGCGCGGTTTGCCCTTGTCAAACGCCACGACCACACCGTCGGGGTTAAAGGCATCGATCATCTTGAGAAACATGTTCAGAAAGCCGAAGATCGCGTTGGTGGGGCGGCCGTCCGGCGCATTCATGGTGGGCGGCACGGCGTGGAAGGCGCGGTGCATGAGCGAGTTGCCGTCGATAACGGCAAAGGTGCGGCGCTTGTCAGACATATTGAATACCTCGCTTTGGGCTGGGCACGGTTTGCTCACACCAGTTTACACGCTCCCCGCCCCGCGGCCACCGCACATCAGGCTTCCCTGCCGCCGCGGGCCCGCGCGTGATACGATGGCTCACGGTACATCAACCAGCACGATCGATCCGAAAGGAGCCTGCGTCATGGAGCGTCCCTGCGCATGGAAAAAGTACACGCCACAGCAAGTCGAGGAGCTCGAGGAGCTTTGCCGCGGCTATAAGCAGTTTTTGAGCGAGAACAAGACCGAGCGCCTGTGCGTCAAGACCGGCATCAAGATGGCCGAGGAGGCGGGATACGTCGACCTGGAGACCGTGATCGCCGAGGGCCGCGAGCTCAAGGCAGGCGACAAGGTGTACGCCGCCAACCACGGCAAGGACCTTATGCTCGTCAACCTGGGCACCGCCCCGCTCGAGCAGGGCTTTAACATCCTGGGCGCCCACGTGGACTCGCCGCGCCTGGACCTTAAGCAGAATCCCGCCTTCGAGGCCGGCGACATGGCCTACCTCGACACGCACTACTACGGCGGCGTCAAGAGCTACCACTGGGTAGCCTCCCCGCTCGCACTCGTGGGCGTCATCTGCAAAAAGGACGGTACCACCGTCGACATCAATATCGGCGACAAGGCGGACGACCCGGTCTTTACCATCTCCGACCTGCTGATCCACCTCTCGAGCGAGCAGATGTCCAAGCCTGCCAAGGACGCCGTCGATGCCGAGATCCTCGACGTGATCGTGGGCGGTCGTCCCGTCAAGTTCGATGGGGACGACAAGGACGCCCCCAAGGAGCCCGTCAAGCAGATGTTCCTGGACATCCTCAAGGAGCAGTACGACGTCGAGGAGGAGGACTTCCTCTCCGCCGAGATCGAGGTCGTGCCCGCCGGCCCCGCCCGCGACATGGGCCTCGACCGCTCCATGATTTTGGGCTATGGCCACGACGATCGCGTCTGCGCCTACCCCTCCATGCTCGCCCAGATCGACGTCGCCAACGTGGAGCGCACGAGCATCACGCTCATCGTCGACAAGGAGGAGATCGGCTCCGTGGGTGCCACCGGTATGACGAGCCGCTTCTTCGAGAACACCGTCGCCGAGATCATGACGCTCGCCGGCGAGGATAGCCCGCTGGCCCTGCGCCGCGCACTCGCCCGCAGCCGCATGCTCTCCTCCGACGTGTCCGCCGGCTTCGACCCGGGCTATGCCGGCAAGTTCGAGACCAAGAACGCGGCCTTTATGGGTCGCGGCCTGTGCTTTAACAAGTACACGGGCAGCCGCGGCAAGGGCGGCTCCAACGACGCCGATGCCGAGTACGTGGCCCTCGTCCGCGACATCATGGACGAGGCCGGCGTGGACTTCCAGACCTGTGAGCTCGGTCGCGTCAACGCGGGCGGCGGCGGCACCATTGCCTACATTATGGCCAAGTATGGCATGAACGTCATCGACTCCGGCGTTGCCGTCCTGTCCATGCACGCCCTGTGGGAGGTCGCCAACAAGGCCGATATCTACGAGGCCTACCGCGGCTACAAGGCCTTCATCGAGCGAGCCTAACCAACCCTTCATCAGTTGCGGTGAAATACGGACTAAACTGGCCCATAAACGGCCAAAACAGACCGTATTCCACCGCAACTTTTTTTGGCAGAGGAGAGTTCATGCTGCAGGTCATCATTTCGCCCGCCAAGCAGATGCGCGCGGCCCAAGATGCTTTTGAAGTCCTGGGCATCCCACCCTTTGTGCGCGAGACGGCTCGCCTCCACCGCGCACTGCTAGATATCGAGCGGAATGAAGGCAGCGGCGGCCTGCAGGCGCTGTGGAACGTGAGTGACAAACTGCTGGGGCCTTGCCTCAACACCCTGCATGAGTTCGGGCCCATCCTGAAAAGCGGCGATCTCGACAATCCCGCACTCGCTCGCCACCTCTCCCCTGCCGTCATGTCCTATCACGGCATTCAATACCAGAGCATGGCACCCGAGGTGATGGATTCCGCGCAGCTCGCATGGCTGCAAGACCATCTGTGGATCCTCTCCGGCCTCTACGGGTGCGTTCGTCCCTTTCATGCCGTCGAACCGTATCGGCTGGAGATGGGCGCGAAGCTCGCCGTTGACGATGCCCGAGACCTCTACGCGTTTTGGAGCGACAAGCTCGCGCGGGCTATCGCCCCGGCAGGCTCAAACACCACGATCGTCAACCTCGCCAGCGTAGAGTATGCCAAAGCCGTTCTGCCCCACCTCGCGGGCGACGCCACGGCCGTCACATGCCTCTTTGGCGAGGGTATCCGCAACGGGAAGCCCATCCAACGGTCGACCGCCAGCAAAAAGGCGCGCGGCTCCATGGCGCGGTGGATGGCAGAAAACAAGCTCGAGGATGCAAGCGAACTTACCGCATTCAACATCGGCTATCGACACATCCCCGAGCTTTCAGACAAAAACACCCTGGTTTTCATGAACGCGCAGGCACAATAGACCCGCCGTTTCCAAACACCTCGTTACTCCGCCAAGCCATCGGCCTTTGCAATCTCGCTCGTCGAGCCATCTTGGTAGGTAATCTTAACGTGCTCCACCTCGGATACCGCAGCGCCCGCCGGGGGCTCCAAGCGCCATTCCGTCAGCGCAATGTCCATGGTCGTGGGCACGTCCCCTTGATCTTTGAGCTTCACCGTCAGCGTTTTGAGCGTCGCATCAAACGTCACGCGTTCGATTTCTTCGCCCGGAATAGACCCGCCGCTCAGCTGCAGCTGCACAAACTCGTCGCGCGGATACCAATAGTCGCCCGGCGCGGCAACGGTATTGCCGCCCGTAACCTTCACTGTCATGATCGGCAGGGCATCGTCGGCCTCGAACTCCCATGCAGCGCCGCCGCGACCACCAAACGTCCAGATACAAAAGGCAATCACCAGCACGGCAAGCACCGCAAAACCAATCGCGACCAACCCATGGTGCGCACGGCTTTCCTCGGCCGATACATCCCATTGTGTCTCTCGATATAGATGCTTGTCTTCCATGTACGCCTCCCCACAGGCACGCTCGTTAGGCCAATCGTACCCATTCGAGCTATACTTGAGCCCATTACATAAACGGGGAGCTTGCAGGACAAGACGGCAGGCTGAGACTGGGCGCGCCCGCCCTGACCCGCAAACCTGATATGGGTAATGCCAACGAAGGGAGCCGTGCCAATGAGCACACAGACCGAGCCCAAGCTCGTCACGCAAATCGACTTCGCCCGTGCCGGGCAGATCACGCCGCAGATGAAGGAAGTCGCCGAGCGCGAGCATCGCGACCCCGAGTACATCCGCGAGCGCGTGGCCGACGGCCGTATCGCCATTCCCGCCAACATCGTGCACATCAAAAAAGGCATGCGCGCCTTTGGTGTCGGTGAGGGCCTGTCCACCAAGGTCAACGTGAACTTGGGCATCTCGGGCGACAAGGCCGATGCCGCCGAGGAATGGAAGAAGGTCAAGATCGCCGAGGACTACGGCGCCGACGCCATCATGGACCTCTCCAACTCGGGCAAGACGCGCCAGTTCCGCCAGCAGCTCATCGACGAGACGCCGCTCATGGTGGGCACCGTCCCCATGTACGACGCCATCGGCTACATGGAAAAGCCGCTGGTCAAGCTCACCAAGGACGACCTGTTCGAGGTCGTGCGCGCGCACGCCGAGGACGGCGTGGACTTTATGACCATCCACTGCGGCATCAACAAGTCGGTCACCAAGACTTTTAAGGAGACCGGCCGCCTGATGAACATCGTGAGCCGCGGCGGTTCACTGCTGTTTGGCTGGATGGAGGTCACCGGTAACGAGAACCCGTTCTATGAGTTCTACGACGAGTTGCTCGAGATTTGCCACGAGTACGACGTGACGATTTCGCTCGGCGACTCCTGCCGCCCGGGCTGTCTCTACGACTCCAACGACGCCACCGAGACCGCTGAGATGATCGAGCTGGGCAAGCTGTGCAAGCGCGCTTGGGCCGCCGGCGTCCAGGTCATGGTCGAGGGCCCGGGTCACATGGCGCTCGACGAGATCGCCGCCAACATGAAACTGCAGAAGCGCCTGTGCCACAATGCTCCGTTCTATGTGCTCGGACCGCTGGTGACCGATATCGGCGTGGGTTACGACCACATCACCGCCGCCATCGGCGGCGCCATCTCCGCCAGCTCCGGTGCCGACTTCCTGTGCTACGTGACACCGGCCGAGCACCTATGCCTGCCTAACGCCCAGGATGTGCTCGACGGCCTCATGGCCACCAAGATCGCCGCACACGCCGCCGATATCGCCAAGAAGGTGCCCCACGCCCGCGACATGGACGACAGGATGGGCCAGGCACGCCGCAAGCTCGACTGGGACGCCATGTGGAAGTGCGCGCTCGACCCGGTTACGGGCAAGAAGCGCTACGAGGAGTCCCCCGCCGCCACCGAGGGCACTTGCACCATGTGTGGCAAGATGTGCGCCGTCCGAACCGTCAACAAGATCTTCGAGGGCACCACGATCGACCTCGGCATGGAGGACTAGCCCTGTCGCCGCGGCCGCTTCTGGCGGCGAGCCGGTGCCTGTCAATTGTTGACGTGTGAACATTTGCTTGCATTTGCGTAAAGATTGCATCGCCCGCCCGGGTTCGACATAGAGTCGGCCCGGGCATCTTTATAATGCTGGCTTATAGACCCATTTGATTCCGACCGAACAAGGGAGCGAACATGGATCGCAGTAAGGTACCTGCCGTTCTATCCATCGCAGGATCCGATTCCAGCGGTGGCGCCGGCATTCAGGCCGACATCAAGACCATCACGGCGCACCGCCTGTATGCCGAGACGGCCATCACCGCCATCACCGCACAGAACACCCTGGGCGTCACCGCCGTGCAGAACATCTCCCCGGATATTGTCGCGGCGCAGATCGATGCCGTTTTTGACGATATCCGCCCCAACGCCGTCAAGATTGGCATGGTTTCCTCTGCCGAGATTATCGAGGTTATCGCCGACCGCCTGAGTGCCTGGAACGCACAAAATATCGTCGTCGATCCCGTCATGGTCGCCACTTCGGGCGCCCGCCTCATTGCCGAAGATGCCGCTGAGGCGCTCACGCGTCGCCTGTTCCCGCTGGCGACCGTCATCACGCCCAACATCCCCGAGGCCATGGCGCTGCTCGACTACGAGGTCGATTCCGAGCGCACCCAGCAAAACGCTGCCATGCTCCTCACCCGCCGCTTTGGCTGCGCGTCCCTCGTTAAGGGCGGGCATTTTGTCAACGAGGCCAACGACGTACTGGCCGAACCCGCGCCGCTCGATGATGAGGGCAACCACCTAGGCGATCCGCTCACCACGTGGTTCCGCCACAAGCGTATTGAGACCGACAACACGCACGGCACCGGCTGCACGCTCTCGTCCGCCATCGCCTGTGCGCTGGCGCAGGGCATGGATCTTGCCGACGCCATCAATGCCGGCAAGGCCTACCTGACAGGCGCTCTGGCCGCCGGCCTGAACATGGGCAAAGGCTCCGGCCCTGTCAACCACATGTGGCAGTATTAAGATTCGCAGCCCAAGCCACCGCAAAGGGGACAAGCACCTTTACGGTGGTTCCTGCATATATCTCAATCTGTAACAGTTAGAGCCCATTTTTCGACCCACCTGTTACAGATTGAGACATTCAAATTCCGCTGAGAAGAAAATCTCGATCTGTAACAGTAACTCGGCAAAATCGACCCTAGATGTTACAGATCGAGACAAACGACCGATATCGGCCTAAATAATCTTAATCTGTAACATCTAGCCCGTTTTCGGCCTTACAACTGTCACAGATCGAGACAAAGCAACGAAACAAGCCACCACAAGGGGAACTTCTGTGGTGGTTTGGGGTCGCGCTACTCTCCGAGCATCTCTTGGAGCTTGGCCGCCACGGCGTGACCCAGGCTCTCATGGCTTTCGGGCATCATATGCAGATAGTCGATATCGCCCGGCTCGGCAAAGTCGGCTGCATTCAAAAAGTCGCAGCCAAACTGCTCAGCCACATGCGCGTAGTACTCACCAAAATGTTCCGAGGCTTCTACGGAATGCTCGTCAAAATCGGTCATATATACGTCGGCGATCTGCGGCTTAATCTTGATAGGCGCCATCAGCAGAATGCGTGGACAAGGCGCAGCGTCGGTCCACGGAAACGCGCGGACGGCGCGAATCAGCGCCATGGCGCCACGGGCGATATCGGAAGCTGTCACGTTAAAGACCGTCTTACAGTCGTTGGTGCCCAGCATGATCACAATGGCGTCCAGCGGCTTATGGGCCTCGAGCAGCATCGGAAGTGCGCGGATGCCGTTAAGATTGGTGTCCAGATGGCACATGTCGTCGCGTACCGTCGTGCGGCCGTTGAGGCCTTCTTCAATTACATGCCAGCCCTCGCCTAAGTCACGTTGGGCCACGCCGCACCAGCGCACATCCTGCGCATAGCGCACCGCGGTGCCGTCGCGCATGCCCGCCGGATCGTAACCATAGGTGTTGCTGTCGCCAAAGCATAGAACGTTTTTCATCGTAAGCCCCTCGCTCAGTAAAAAGCCGACGGAAGCAGCCTCTCCCGCCGGCTCGACCTATCTGTCAGGACGTACCGATTACAGGTACTTGCGCCAATCGTCCTCGTCCTCATCATCCTCGGTAGCAGCCTGGGTCTGCTCGGCGGCGCGAGCTGCCGCAGCGCGAGCGGCAACCTGGGCATAGGACTCCTCGTTGCGCTCGGGGAAGTTTGCCAGCACGTGCTCGAACTTGGCAAAATCCTCATCCCAGCGCGTAGAAGGCACGGCAAAGAAGACTTGCTTGACCTTAAAGTCGCCCGACGCGAGCTCCTTGCGGAAGAGCTCGGCCACGGCCTCTGCGTCAAAGCCGTTGTTGTCGCAGCCCCAAGCGCCCAGCACGAGCTTCTCGCGACCTAGCTCGTCGCAGATGGCAAGCACAAAGCGAATGCGGTCGCGCAGGGCATCCAGCAGAGCATCGTCGCTCACGCGATACTCCTGGCGGGCGCGCTTAACGTTGGGCGCGGCGGCCACGATCACGTCGGCGTATGCATGCACGTGGTTGCGGTCGAAGCGCACCGCAGGCACCACCAGCGCACGGTTTCGGTAAAGCTCGCAGTTGATGTTGCGGCGACGGTTCTCGCCGTACCATTTGCGCTGCTTATCGAGAACGTTGTACAGATACGAATCGGCGCACAGCGTGGCCTCCTGGCCCAGATAACCCTGAATATAGCCACCGCCCGGATTGGTGAACGAGGCAAAGGCGAGCACGGCCATGTCGCAGAACTGCGCATAGCCACGACCGTTATCCAGAATGGCCTGCGTGGCAGAGGCGTCGAGCACGGTGACCTCGGGCAGGACCGGAGCGGGCTCCTCGGCGGCAGGCGCGGACTCGGTCTCCGTGGCCTCCTCTGCGTGTGCAGGCTCGGCCGTAACCTCGGTCTCGGCGGACGCAACCTCAGCGGTCTCGGCCTCGGCGGCCTCAGACTCCTCGGCAACCTGTTCTTCGGTGGCCACAGCACTCTGAACCTTGGCCTTCATCGCCGAGACAAAGCCGGCAGGCATACCGTCAAACTCGCGAACACCGGCAAGCGAACGCTCGATATCCTTGGCGCACGCTTCGGACACAGTTGCCACGTGACGCTCGGCGGCCTTGGCACGGGCCTCGCGCTTGGGATTGGGCTGACCCGCTCGGTTGGACCTGCGGTTACGGTTCCTGTTGTCGACGTCTGCCATAAGTGGTCACCTTTCTCGGTCTCTGCCGCTATCGGCTTTTCCCATCCATGATACCCCGTCGCGTACAAAAAAGACGGCCCCGAAGGACCGCCTTTCGCATCGATTTGCATGCACGGCAAGCACCGCCGCAATTCGCCACTAGTCGCGACGGCCGAGGATGTTCAGAATGCGCAGGAACACGTTGATAATATCCACGAACAGGTTAGAGGCCATAAGCACGGCGTTGGGCAGTGTAGGCGGCACTGTCGTGGCAACATAGGTGTCGTAGCCAATAAAGCCGGCGAACACCACGATCACGATCAGGTCGGTGATGGTCTGCGAGACGCCCATGAACATCAGCACGATCTCAACCAGAATAGTGGCGAGCAGAATGCCAAAACCGATGCCATATACGCGCTGGAAAAACTTGGGGAACGTCACGCCCAAGGCGCCAAAGACAAAGGTGATGGCGGCCGTGGCGATAAAGGCAGTGTTGATGGTGGGCAGGTCGTAGTTGGCAAGGCCAAACGACGCGGTCAGGCCAAAGGTACTCGCAAAGATTACGTAGCCCACAAGGGACAGGCCCACGGACTGTTTGCTGGCAGCAGCCGACATCATAACCATGCCGACGATGGTCAAAATAAACGAGCCAAAGACCAGCGGCAAGGCGGCGCCGCTCATCATCATGCGCGCAAACGACATGGTGCTCGTAAAGTAGGCGCCGGCGCCCATGGCGCAAAAGCCCAAGAAGATCAGGGCAGACATGGTGAGATTGTACGCGCGCGGCGACATCTCCTTGGCGCGGCTTGCGCCGCTCTCGACGGGGCCGTTCTGATAGCCCTGGATATCGTTCATAGGTTCGTCCTTTCAAAAAGCGCCACAAATAACGGCGCAGTAGCTGACAAGATTCCTGTCATTGTACCCGAACGCCGTGCGTCCTTACCTACGGCGCTCGCCCTCAAGCGTACGGTCGAATGCCCACACCCACCAACGCATCAGGTGGGCCTGCGAGCCATCTGGTCGTTCGCGCGTCTGGTCCTCCAGATACAACTCGGTCGCGTGCCCGCCAAAACGCACCTTATAGGTTGCCGTACGGATGCCGTGAACCGTCAGGCCAAACCCAGCGGTCGAGACAATCTCGTCAATCGTAAAGCAACGACCGTCGACCCAGCAGACGGTGACCGGCACGACCTGTCCGCCCGCGAGGATGCGAGCCACGACGTCCACATACTGCTTGTGCACGCGCCGAGTTTTGCCATCTGTCTGTCGATATTCCATGTCTCCTATTATCGAACGCATGTTTGCATGTTGTAAAGCGAACAGACTGTGGTTTTGGAGTGTCGGAGCGAACGCGCGTGTCCGCATGGCGTGATAGCAAAAAGAACACCCACGGTCAACAGGGCTAATATTCAATTTTAGTGCCAAAAAATTACTTCTCCCATCAGAACTCGGCAAAGAAACCCGTAGGAGGTGATACGATTTATCATGTTTTTGTAACGTGTCTGCAAACTTCGAGAAAGCCCATATATGGACGTAACGTTCTCAACCTTCCTCGGCCAAATTGTGTCGAACCCAGTCCTTGCCGTCACCGTGATCCTCGCGTTGGGCGCCATCTTCGTCAATGGATGGACCGACGCGCCCAACGCCATCGCGACCTGCGTCACTACGCGTTGCATGCCCGCCCGCGCCGCCATTCTCATGAGCGCCGCATTCAACTTCCTCGGCGTGCTCATCATGACGCACTTTAATGCGAGCGTCGCCAACACCATCTCACATATCGTCGATTTTGGCGGAAACAGCACCATGGCGCTCGCGTGCCTCTGCGCGGCGTTGTTCTCCATCGTCGTCTACGGCGCCACAGCGTCGCGTTTTGGCATCCCCACCTCGCAAAGCCACAGCCTTATCGCCGGCCTGACCGGTGCCGCTATCGCCCTCGGCGGCGCGAGCAGCGTCAACGTCCACGAGTGGATGAAGGTCATCTACGGCCTGGCGCTCTCCATCGGCCTGGGCTTTGTCATGGGCTGGGTCCTGTGCAAACTCGTCTCGATTCTTTTCGCCGCCGCCAACAGGCGACGTGCCAATGTCTTCTTTAAATACGCTCAGATCGCGAGCGCTGCGGCCATGAGCTTTATGCACGGCGCGCAGGATGGACAGAAGTTCATCGGCGTGCTCTTTTTAGGCGTGGCCTTCGCAAACGGCCAGACCAGCGTCGGCGATGCCGGCATCCCCATCTGGATTATGCTGCTGTGCTCGGCCACCATGGGTATCGGCACCAGCGTGGGCGGTGAGCGCATCATCAAGTCCGTCGGCCAGAGCATGGTTAAGCTCGAGAAGTATCAGGGCTTCTCCGCCGACCTCGCGGGCGCCGCGAACCTGCTGCTTGCCACCCTTACCGGCATCCCCGTGTCCTCCACACACATCAAGACCTGCGCCATCATGGGCGTCGGTGCCGTCAAGCGCCTCTCGGCCATCAACTTCGGCGTCGTCAAGGACATGATGTTCACCTGGTTCTTCACCTTCCCCGCCTGCGGACTCATCAGCTTTGTCATGGCCAAGCTGTTCATGATGTTCCTCTAGTCAAACCGAACGTCCATCTGGACCGCAACACTTCGCCCACCCGTCTTCGCCTCGAAAGGACCCACCCATGGCAAAGAAACCCGATTCGTTCTACTTTGACAACTACGTCGCCTGCGCCGACCTTGCTGTCCAGGCCGCAGAGTTGCTCATCAAGATTTTTGAGAACTTTGATCCCGCGCAGATCCACGACATGCTCGAGGAGATGCATGCGATTGAGCATGCGGCAGACAAGAAGCACCACGAGCTCGAAGACGCCCTGCTCACCGCCTTTATCACCCCGCTCGAGCGCGAGGATCTGGATCTGATGAGCTGCGCGCTCGACACCGTGCTCGACCGTATTGAGGGCGTCGTGCAGCGCGTCTACTTCACCAACATTCAGAGCATCCATCCCGACGCCATCGTCATCGCCCACAAGGTGACTGACGCCTGCCGCGCCATGAAAGACCTGATGGTCGAGCTGCCCAACTACCGCAAGTCCAAGACCCTGCGCGAACTCGTCATCCAGATCAACACCATCGAGTCCGAAGCCGACGAGCTCTATATCAACGCCATGCGCAACCTGCACGTTAACGGCAAGGACCCGCTCGAGGTCATCGCCTGGCGTGACGTATACGCCTTCCTGGAGTACTGCGCTGACTGCTGTGAGAATGTGGCCGATATTGTGGATTCGATTGTCATGAAGAACAGTTAATTGGGGGTACGTGTCCCGGCGGCGAAGGGCCGACCACGGTTTGCTTTCTCACTCCGGCCGCTTTGCAGAGTCGTTCGAAAGTAAACCGTGGCCGGCCCTTCGCCTTACGTACCACCATTGGGAACTTTGGCTGATACTTTGAAAGCGATGGGGCTTTTGTTGGCAGGGCCTTTGGGCCCGATCGGGAACTTTGGGACCGCCTTAAACGTTTGGCTGGATGGAGCTTTGGGTGCCCTTTGTTCTGCTTTGGATCGATTCGTTGAATTTGGAGGGCTTGGTTGTGAGTTATTTGGATCTGACTCGGGGTCGGTATTCTTGTCGTGAATTTCAGGATCGTTCTGTTGAGCAAGCTGTTGTGGATGCCATTGTTGAGGCTGGGCGGATTGCTCCTTCTGCTTGTAATAATCATCCTTCTCGTGTGATGGTGCTGGATACGCCTGAGCTTCTGGAGAAGGCTGCTGCTTGTCAGCCTCGGTTTGCTCGTGATGGATCTATCTTTGGCGCTCCGCTCATCTTCCTTATTTGTAGCGTTACCGAAGACGCTTGGGTGCGCCCGTATGACCAGATGAATTCCAGTGAAATCGATACGTCCATAGTGTGCGATCAGATGATGATGGAGGCCACCGAGCAGGGCCTGGGAACGTGCTGGGTATGCCATTTTAAGCCCGAGGTGGCACAGGAGCAGTTCAACCTGCCCGAGGGCGTCTATCCCTATCACATGCTCGTCTGCGGATATCCTGCCGACCACATCGCCGACCCCGAGCATCGCGAGGCCCGTACCATTCCCCTCTCCGACTTCCTCCTCAAGTAGATTTTGGGACATGCCCTAAAACCTATCCTTGACCGCTCACCGGTTCGCCGAGTTCTGCGCCACTATGTGCAGGGCTCGGTTTTTTATGTTGCGCGCCCCGGTACAGTCATAAAAAAGGACCCGCAAGCTGCGGGTCCTTTCTAGGCACTAAATTGTAGGCCGAATGTTAGTCCAGGTCGTCGGCAGCGAAGTTGTCGATCGGGGCGAAGGGATCGGCCACGGGGACAACCGGGTCAGCGACGGGCAGCGGCTCGGCGGGAACAGTCACCGCAGGAGAAGCGGCAGAACCGACCGGCGTGGAGGCCATGAGGTCGGCCGGGAAGGAGTTCTGGGCATCGTCCATGAAGTGCTGGATGAGCTTGAGATACTCGGCCTTGAACTCCTCACGAGAAGCCTTGAGACGATCGATCTCCTCGAGCTCAGCCTGCTTTTCGGTCAGAGCATGGCGGATAACCTCGCGGGCCTTGGCGTCAGCCGCGTTGCGCATACGCTCAGCGTTCTCATTGGCATCGTTGACAATGGTCTCAGCGGTCTGCTGGGCAGCGATCAGGGCAGCGGAAATCTGGCGCTCCTGAGCGGAGAAGTCAGGGGCGGGAGCAGCCACGGGGGCGGCAGGAACGGCCTGGGCGGGGGCATCCTGAGCCTGGGCAAGCTGAGCCTGCGCATCGGCAAGCTGCTGCTCGGTAGCAGTCAGACGACCCTTAAGGTCGACGATCTTAGCGAGCATAGCGTCAACCTCAGAGGACAGCGTCTCCAAGAAGACGTCGACCTCGGCAGGATCGTAGCCACGCTTGGCCTCAGAGAAAGTCTGAGCCTGGATGTCTGCAGGGGTAATAGCCATAACAAGTCTCCTTTTTCATCGCCTCGGCGCTACACGCCCGACGTAAGTTACTAAGTCAGTTCTACACGAGTATACCTATAAGAAGCTGCAGAACCAGCCTCTGCACCAACTGCAACGCAATAATCGCAACGACCGGCGAAAAATCGATACCGCCCATCGGCGGGATGAAACGACGGAACAGGTTGAGCCACGGACCGCACACGCTATCAAGCACCGCGGCAATATCCTGAAGCAAACCACCCTGCTTCATGGGAATCCACGTCATAAAGCAGTAGACGACAATGAGCGTGGAATAGAAGTTGAACAGCGTGTTGACCAGCTGGACGATAGTGTAGATGTTGATGGGAATCTCCTCGTCTTGTCTTTACTTAAGGTAGCCGTCCGCACGAAGCTTCTTGAGATCGGAATCTTTGACCTCGCAACCGGCGGGCAGCACCATGAACACGCGGTCGCCCACCTCCTTGACCGTGGCACCCAGACCGCAGGCAAAGCCGTAAGAGAAGTCCAAGACGCGCTTGGCAACTTCGGTGCGTACGCCCACAAAAATCAGTGCGACAGGCTGCTTGGTGCGAACGCGGCGCACCACGGTCTCCACGTCGTCATAGCTCTCGGGGCGCAGGACATAGGCCGGCAGCTGCGGTGTGGCGTTGATGATATTGCTCGCATAGGCCGAGGCATCGCTCGGTGCAGGCGCGGGCGCAGCGGCGGCACGGGCGCGGGTGTTCTCGGCGTAGCTAGACGGCGTGTCATAGGCACCAGGACGATAACCGCTCGCAACACTGTCCTGCGAGCGCGAAGGCGGGTTATACGTTGTGGCATGGCGAGAGTCATCGCCGACCAGCTGACCGGAGCGCGTATACACGGCAACCGACTCAGCTTCACCGCGGCGCGTCTGACCAAGCAGGCCGTTGCTCGGCTCGTCTTGGGTGTAGAAGCCCTCGCCCGAAGCACCGCTGTAGCCGTTGCCCTGATAACTATCGTCATAGCCGTCATCGTAGCCGTAGTCGTCGTCCTGGCCATAACCCTGGTCGTAACCCTGCTGGCCGCCCAGGTGCATCTTATTTTTAATCTCGTCAAGGAAGCCCATGGTTGTGTCCTCTCGCGGTTTAGTGCAGGCGCCCCGATAATCAGTGCGCACTTCAGAGCCTTATTTTACTGCAAACTCCGGGCTAAATACTACCCTGCCCAGGCGAACGAGCGTAGAGCCCTCCTCAAGGGCAGGCTCAAAGTCCTCGCTCATGCCGCAGGAAAGCTCAGGCAGGTTCAAATCGGGATGCGCCGCCTCCAGCTCATCCCTCAGCTCACGAAGACCCGCAAAGGTGCGGTGTGCCACATCCTTATTCCCCCGGGGCGCCATAGTCATAAGCCCCTGCACGCAAATTCCCTCAAGTTCCGCAAGCTCACCCGCGGCGGCGCGAATCTCATCGGGCGAAAAGCCTCCCTTCGACTCCTCACCACTCACATTGACCTCAATGAGCACACGCTGGGGGCCGGCGAGCTCGCCTGCCTCAATCTTGCGGACAGCACGGCTCGAGATCGCCTGCGCCAGATGCAGCGAACCCACCGAGTGAATCAGCTCGGCTGAGCCCAGCACCGCATTGATCTTATTGGTCTGCAGGTTGCCGATCATATCGAAGCGCACCTCGGGCAGCTCCGGATGCTCCGCCAGACCCGTGAGCTTGCGAACCAGCTCCTGCGGGCGGTTCTCGGCAAAATGGCGATACCCCGCCTGGATGGCGGCAACGGTCTCATCGACACCAACGGTCTTGGACACGGCAATGAGGCTCGCGGCGTCGTGGGGACGGCCCGCGCGATCGAGCGCCGCATAAAAACGTTCCAGAATCTGCTCGCGGCGAGCGCGCATCAAGTCCAAATAGTTATCCATTGCCAATCGCCTCCGCTGACAGCCAAACAAGTAGTCCCATGCTAACGCAAGAGCGCGGCCCCGCATGTGCAAGGCCGCGCTCACTTAGGTATTTACAATCTTTCGACGAACGGGGTTACTTACTCCTCGTCGTCCTCGCCATCGTCCTCGTCCTCAAGATGATCGAGCAGGTAGCGAAGACCCTCGCTGACCTCGCTAACGGGCACCTTGGCAACGTAGCGCGCGTCGACGGCGGGCCTCATGATAACACCCTCGCCCGAAGGCACGCGCATGCTCTCGAGCTCATCCTCATCAGTGCAGGCGATATCACCGGCAGTCATACGCTGTCCGGTCAACAGGAAGGTCAGACGGCAGGCGGCATCGATGGAAATCGAGGCGATGCGATCGAGATAGCGCGATACCATGATGGCGCGGCGCAGGTCGTCATAGTTGCTGTCGTCGTCCATAAAGTCGCCCGTATCCATACGGTTAAAGGTGCAGAAGAACTTCTCGTAGGCGGCGTGCACTGGCTCGTCCTCGACGGCCAAGTTGCAGATGATGGACATGTCGTTGGTGACGAGCGCAGAAAGCGAAGAGCCCAGCACCTGGTAGACGGCCTCAGCCTCGGCCTCGACCGTGCCGACAAGCTCCTTGGGCAGCGAGATGTCGGCCTTGATCATATGACGCGTGGCACGGCAAATCTGGCGAACCTTATCGGTCATGCGCTGCAGGTTAAAGTCGACGTAGATGATCGTCTGCAGCAAGCGGAAGTCGGAGGCGACCGGTGACTGCGTGGCAATCAGGTTGTAGCAGACGGCCTCCAGGTTGGCGCAGCGTGCGTCAATCGAAAGCGTGCGCTTCTTGGTCTTGGTGGCGAGCTTGCGGTCGTCGGTAACATAGGCCCTCACGGCATCGTGGAGGGCCAGATCGACGGCCTCGTAGATGCTCAGCATCTCGTGGCGGGCCTCGATGAGCTGACGGGAAAACAGTTTGCGCATGGTTCACTCCAATCAGTTGGGTGCGGTCATGCCGCCCGCACAGTGAATACGCACCGGACCAGGTCCGATCGGCTTGGGACTAGTCGCACCGATCAGCCAAAGCGGCCGGTGATATAGTCTTCCGTCCGCGAGTCCACCGGGCTGGTGAAGATCGCGTCGGTTTGACCATACTCGATGAGCGTAGCGGGCTCGCCGGCAACTTCCTGCAAGAAGAATGCGGTGTAGTCGCTAATGCGAGCTGCCTGCTGCATTGAATGCGTGACGATGATGATCGTCATCTCGGGCGCCAGCTCGGCCATCAGATCCTCGACCTTAGAGACGGACGTGGGGTCGATGGCGGAGCAGGGCTCGTCCATCAGAAGGACATCGGGTTGCACCGCAAGCACGCGCGCGATGCACAGACGCTGCTGCTGACCGCCCGAGAGCGCCAAACCATCCTTGTTGAGCTGATTGGATACCTCTTTCCAGAGGTTGGCGCGCTTGAGCGATTCTTCCACGATGTCATCGAGGTCACTTTTGCTAGTCACGCCCTGCAGACGAGGGCCAAAGGCGACATTCTCGTAGATGGATTTAGGAAACGGGTTGGGCTGCTGAAAGATCATGCCCACGCGACGACGGAGATCGACCGGGTCGACACCCTCGGCATAGATATCGTTGCCGTCGAGCGTCATGGTGCCCTCGACGCGCGTGCCCTCGATCAGGTCATTCATGCGGTTGATGCAGCGCAAAAACGTCGACTTGCCGCAGCCCGAAGGGCCAATGAAGGAGGTGATGGCGTTTTTGGCGATGTTGAGGTCAAGCCCCGTCAGCGCATGAAAGTCACCGTACCAAAAGTTGAAATCCTTGGCCGTAATGGCCGCTTGCTCCAACGTGGGAGCGGACTGATAAACGGACATGGGACTCCTTAACTAGCGACGCTTGCGCGACAGGAAGCGCGCAAACAGGTTGAAGGTCAGAATGATCACCATCAGCAAGAGCGCGGTGCCGTAGGCTGCGTTCATGTTGATGCCGTCGTTGGCAAGCAGATACAGGTGAACCGTCATGGGGCGGCCGGAATCGAGCGGCGAAATAGGTAGATTGATGGCCTGCCCCATGGTATAGAGCACCACCGCGGTCTCGCCAATGGCACGGCCGATGGCGAGAACGATGCCCGTGGCAATACGGCCAAAGGCAGAAGGAAGCACGATCTTGGAGACAACCTGCCACTTGGTGGCGCCCAGGCCATATGCGCCCCAGCGGATATAGCGCGGAACGGCGCGAATGGCCTCTTCGGTGGTACGCATGACGATGGGAAGCATCAAGAGCGCGAGTGCCAGGGCGGCCGAGACCATCGAAAGGCCCAGGCCCATGGCCTCGACAAACAAGGCGTAGCCAAACAGGCCCATAACGATGGAGGGCACCGAGGCCAAAGCGTCAGCAGCGTAGCGAATGAGCTCGACGACCTTGCCCTGCTTGGCGTACTCGGCCAGATAGACGGCTGCCAGCACAGCGATCGGCGTGCAGATAAGCATGGCGAGCGCCGTCACGTAGACGGTCGAGACGATCGTGGGCCAAATTCCGCCCTCGGCGTTGACGCCCTGGGGCCAACCGAAGATAAAGTCGAGCGAGATGTGTGGCAGGCCGTTGATGACCACGTAGGCGATGATAGCGACCAGCACCAGCGTGGTGATGTAGGCAGCGGCACGAAACACGCAAAGCATGATCTTGTTGGACAGGTCCTTGTTGATGCGGCCCTTCTTGCCGTGGGAAAGGGCACGCTTGATGCGCTCGCGCGACGAGGTCGTATCGACCGTCGTGTCAACGGAATCGGACATAGCCTACCCCCTCTTCTTCTTGGAAATCAGACGGACGATGCCCACCAGCGTGGCGGAGATGATAAACAGGACCACGCCCATGCCGAACAGCGCCGAGCGATGCAGACCCGAGGAATAGCTCATGTCGAGCGCGATCTGGCTCGTGAGCGTCGAGATAGGGCTCGCAATGCTGTCGGGAATAACCGGGGCGTTACCTACGACCATGAGCACGGCCATGGTCTCGCCGATGGCACGGCCCATACCCAGCACGATGGCATCAACGATACCCAGCTTCGCGGCAGGTAGCACGACCTTATAGATGGTCTGCCACTTGGTGGCGCCCATGGCATACGATGCCTCGCGAATGCCCATGGGAATGGAATTGAGAGCATCGATGGTGAGCGTGGTGATGGTAGGGACGATCATGATGGCGAGCACAAACCACGCCGTCAGCGCACCAAAACCAAGGCCGCCGGTCAGTTGTGCGATAAACGGGCGGATGATGATCATGCCAAAGAAACCATAGATGATAGAAGGGATGCCGGCCAACAGGTCAACGGCGGGGCTGATGAGCTTGCGCACGCGCTTGCTGGCAATCTCGACCAGGTAAACGGCCGTACCCACGCCCAGCGGCACGCCCATGGCGAGCGCACCGACGGTCACCAGACCCGAGCCGGCAAGCAGCGACAAGATGCCGTAGTGGCCCTCGGAAGGCGCCCACGTAAAGCTAAAGAAGTCCGCCAGACCGATGTCGGTAAAGACGGGCAGCGCCGAGTACGTGGTAAAGACAAAAATCAGGATGACGGTAACGACCGCCAAGAACGCGCAGGCAAAGAAGATCCACTGCAGCGCCTTCTCCTTGATATAGGTACTGCGCGATACGAGCGCCAGCTCGCGCTTCTTGGGCGTCTGAACATTCTGCTCAGTCTGGGAGTTTTCCTGTGCTTCCATGCTACTCACTCCCCTTCTCGTCGTTGGTGACGGGAATAAAGCCCGCCTCGCGAATCTGCTTGTCCATCTTTTCGGACGTCACATAGTCGATGTAATCCTGCGCCTGCTGCGAAGGCGCACCCTTCACAAAGAAGTAAAGGTCGCGCGAGATGGGATAACCGCCACTCGCGACCGTCTTCTCGGACGCCTCAACATGATTGACCGAGACGGCCTTGACCGAGGTCTTGGCGTTGAGGCTATCGACGAAGCCCAGCGAAATGTAGCCGATGGCCCCACGCGAACGAGATACCACGTCGCGCACCTGGCCCGTACCCGAAAGAACAGCCGAGCGGCGATCGAACGGCGTGCCATCCATCACGATGGTACGGAAGGCCTCGCGCGTACCGGACGCCTCGTCTCGGTTGATGACCTGAATCCTCAGGTCCTCGCCACCGACCTCTTTCCAATTGGTAATCTTGCCGGCGTAGATATCGCGGAGCTGCTCGGTCGAGAGGTTATCGACCGGGTTATCGTCGTTCACGATGACCGCGATACCGTCGTGGGCAATTACGATGGGGGTCAGGCCCAGATCCTGTTCGTCGGCATTGAGCCCACGGGAGGAGCTGGCGATATCGGCCGTGCCGGCGCTGACGGCCTCGATGCCAGCGGAAGAACCCAAACCGGAAACGAGCACGTCGATGCCGGTCTCCTCCTTAAAGCCCTCGGCCGCAATCTCGGCGATAGGAAGGCAGGTCGTGGAGCCAGCGACGGTAATGGAAGAGGTAGAAGATCCCGAAGAACAGGCACACAGCGTAAGTGTAAGCACAGCGGCGCTCAGGACCGATACGATCTTTCTCATAGCATCACGCCGATCGCAGCATGGCGCCCACAGGTGCCGTCCTCGTTACGGTAGGAATAAAAGCGGTCGTTCTGACGCACGGTCGAAAGCTGGGTATCCACGATATCATCCGCGTCGACACCGACATCTACCAGCGCCTCGCGAATGGCAGCGGAAAGATCGAGCATGCGAGAGGTACTCGCATCGATGCAAGAGAACTCGGCGGCAAAGCGATCCATGAGTTCCTGGGATACCTCATATTCGTCACCCAAGATATGGGGGCCGATATAGGCGGAAACGTCGCCCGCATCGCAGCCGGCAGCATCGCAAAGCGCCTGGCACGCCTTGGCAGAAATACGTGCAATCGTGCCCTTCCAACCGGAGTGCACCACGGCAAATCCGCCAGGGGCCACCAGCACCACGGGAACGCAGTCGGCAAAGCAGAGCAGCACGGGCACGTTATGCGCCGTACAGACGATGGCATCGCAGCCCGCGGCAATCTGCTCGCGGACGTCCTCAAGGTCATCGGCGCCATTCGAGGTCACCGCAACGA
Source organism: Collinsella aerofaciens (assembly GCA_008671135.1). Lineage (GTDB taxonomy): Bacteria > Actinomycetota > Coriobacteriia > Coriobacteriales > Coriobacteriaceae > Collinsella > Collinsella aerofaciens_J. Next base: position 16,054 of record RQAP01000031.1, on the reverse strand, counting down.
TATGGTCACCATGGACCTGATTGGGAACGAGCAGGTTGTGCTCGCACTCCGCGGCACCCATAGCCTCGAGTGCGCGGCGACGATTTTCTTGAACAGCAAAGGGATCATCGCCAACATGCGAGCCCAAGTTGAGTGAGGAGTACGCATCTTCGGAAACGCCACCGGCGCGCTCGGTGAAGGCAAAGCGAACATCGGATGTCGCGCCCTCCACCAACGTAACTCCATCATGGTCGACACGCGAAACTTTGTCCGCACGTGCTGCCATACTAAAGCCTCCTAATAACACAAGTACCGCGGCATCGCCGCTACAGCCCGCGTTTATACGGCTGTCATACTTCTCTAAAAGGATACCTGCTGCGCTGGAGGCAATCGTAAAGGGAACGTAAAGAGATTGGAGGTTCTAGTTTACAAAGTCGAAATAAAAAGGGCGCGTCCATACGGACACGCCCCTGTGCACAACAATGCAAAGAACGACTTAGAAGCTACCGCGCTTCAGGAAGTCGGGAAGCTCGAACTGATCGTTGCCGAAGTTAGGAAGCTCGGTGCCACCGACGTTGCGGGTCGGAGCGGCCTGAGCCGGGCTGGTGGCCGGAGCGGTGCGCTGCGGCTCAGCGGAGGCAGCGGCCTTGCTCTGAGACTGCTGAGCAGCAAAGAGCTCGTCCTGACGGTTAACGTTGGAGTCGGAGAAGCCCGTAGCGATGACGGTGATACGCACCTGATCGCCCAGGGACTCGTCGACAACGGTACCGAAGATGATGTTGGCCTCGGGGTCGACGGCGTTGGCGACAACGTCGGCGGCGTCGCTGATCTCCTGGATGCCCAGGTCCTTGGAACCGGCGATGGAGAGCAGCACGCGCGTGGCGCCATCGATGGAGCTCTCGAGCAGCGGGCTGGAGATGGCCTGCTGGGCAGCGTCGACGGCACGGGTATCCCCAGAAGAGGTACCGATACCCATCATGGCGGTACCGGCCTGCTTCATGATGGTCTTAACATCGGCGAAGTCCAGGTTGATGATACCGGGGACGGTGATGAGGTCGGTGATGCCCTGGGTGCCCTGGGAAAGGACGCCATCGGCAATCGCGAAGGCCTCGAGCATGGTGGTCTTCTTCTCGGCGATGTCGAGCAGCTTATCGTTAGGGATGACGATCATGGTGTCGACGCAATCGGAGAGGGTCTTAATGCCCTCCTCGGCGCTCTTCTTGCGCTTGCGGCCCTCGAAGGTGAAGGGCTTGGTCACGACGGCGACGGTCAGCGCACCGACCTCGTTCATCGCGATATCGGCAACGATGGGAGCAGCGCCGGTACCGGTGCCACCGCCCTCGCCGCAGGTGATGAACACCATGTCGGCGCCAGCGAGCGCCTCGGCAATGTCGTCGCGGGACTCATCGGCAGCCTTGCGGCCAACCTCGGGGTTGGCGCCGGCGCCCAGGCCGCGGGTAAGGTCGGTGCCGATGTGCACCTTGATATCGGCATCAGAGATCGCGAGTGCCTGAGCATCGGTGTTGATGGCAACAAACTCGACGCCGCGGATGCCCTCTTCGATCATTCGATTGACCGCGTTGGTACCGCCGCCGCCGACGCCGACCACCTTAATGACGGCAAGGTAGTTGTTGATCTCTGTCTCGTGCATGTCGGTCCTCCGAACAAAGGTTATAGCCATAGCATGGGTCGACCCCTGCGCACATTAACCTTCAGGTTGAAAGTAAATGCAAAGGTAAACCGTATTATGTTTGCACATTATGAACGTATCAGTCAAATAATTGACCGTGAAAACCAAACAAACCAGATAAACGGCGTGGTATGGCCCCTCAACAAAGCATCAACCAGCGCTACGAGGTCGGAGCGTTCCTAAATGTATAGTTACCCGGAGAGCGCACATTGATATACGTTACGCCCTCTACCTGCGAAAGCAGCTTGGTGACTACGCGCTCCTTCTTGACGATATCGTTCGAATCGCCCAGCGACACCTCAATGCCGTTATTGAGGTTTGCCGAGATGGCTTCGACCGAAGGCGTGGAAATATCCTTGACTTGTCCCAAGAACTCGCTCGAAAAACCACGCACATAATCCAAGCCAGCCTTAACGGCCTTGGAGCTCACTGCCTGGCCGGAAACCGGAGCGACATCCGCCGAGACATCAGTCAACAACACCGCGCCATAGTGCTTAGCGAGCGCCAGCGCGGCATCGATTCCGGTCAAGGTATTTGAGCCCTGCCCTGTCGTGATGACGTTGCCCTGGTCATCCACTTCGACCGACGTCGACAGTGGGGCGATCCAGGTGTCATCATCCCCGATGGCCCAGGCAAGGTCATCGGAACTGATATAGGCAATTGCGATGACCTTGCGCTCCATCGGCGTAATGATGAGCGTATGCGGGAACTGACGCTGGACATCCACGCCCGAGACCCACGGATTCTGCTTGAGGTCCTCGGTAATCTGGTCGGGATCGACGTTAAAAAGCGACGTTCCCTCGGGCAAATCGATCAGCTGGATAGCATCGTGCTTCGTCACATGCTCGCTGCCTTGAATCTGAATATCAGTGGCGGTAAACAATCCAGAGTTGATCACCACGATGGCAACGACGACGAGCACGGCCAAGGCGGCCAGAACGCCGCCCACGATTTTGCCTTTGCCTGCAACGACAGAAGCAGCGTCTGATGTTTTATTTACCATCGCCCCAAGTGAAGACAACGGGTTGACGTTTTTTTTACCCGAAGGCTTCTTGGCGGTAGCCGGCACCGATGTCAGCGAGCGCGGTTTCGATGCGCCCAGCGTGCGACCTGGACGCGGCGCTTTAGTTCCCGTCGAGGGCTTAGGAGTTGCCATGGGACGGGCAGGTTTGGCGCCCATAACAGGCTTTGACGTCACCGAGGGACGCGAGGACTTTTTTGCGGCCGGACGATTACCGAGCTGCGAGCCGACGACCGGACGACTGGTCTGTCGAGCATGCCCGACAGACTTAGAGCGCGCGACGGTATTGCGTTGAGGTTTGGCAGGCGCGCCGGAACGCCCTCCGGCGCGGCGGAAGGTGGGTTTCGATGCTCTAGAAGCCGAGGAATTTAACTTCCGGTCTGAGCTCGATGCCATACGCCTCCCTCACCTTTCCGTGCACATGTCTGATAACCGCGGCAACGTCATCGGCCGAGGCGGTTCCGTTATTAACGATAAAATTAGCGTGAACGGGCGAAACTTCTGCGCCGCCAATCGAAAAACCCTTTAATCCACAATCCTCGATAAGCTTGCCCACACTCGCATCGGGCGGGTTGCGAAAGACCGACCCGCAGGACGCGCGACCCATGGGCTGCGTTCGCTTGCGCCTCGTCAGGTACCGCTCCATGCGCTCGCGAATGTCGGCCTTGGGCGCCGGTTTAAGCTTGAGCACACACTCGAGGATGATCTCATTGCGGGGAAGGCTACATTCGCGGTAGCCCCAAGTGATCTCGGACCCCGCATAATGCTTGATACCGGATGCCGGGTCAAACGTTACGACATCCTCAACCAGCGAGCCAATCCACTCGGTCCGTGTGCCGGCATTCATAGATATCGCACCGCCGACCGAGCCAGGGATGCCAACGGCAAACTCAAGGCCCGAGAGGCTACGCGACAGGGCATCGTTGACCAGGCGCGCAAACATCACGCCCGCACCGACCGTCAGCGTACAACCGTCATCTGCAACAACCGTGCGCTGAAACTCACGTCCGAGCGAAATGACGGCACCGCGATAACCGCCATCGGCAACCAGCAGATTGGAACCCTTGCCGATGATGACCCACGGCACCTGCTCGCGATCGAGCACCGCCACGGCGCGGCGGAGGGCATGATAGCTATGGCACGTCACAAAGAGGTCGGCCTTGCCGCCGATACGATAGCTCGTATGACGCGCAAGGCGCTCGTCCTCGATCACATCCGTGTCGATCATGCCCGAGAGCGCCATGACGGCGTTAAACAGACCCATTAGACTTAAGCGTCTTTCTTGGCAGTCAGATACTCAATGAACTCGGGACCGACGGTCGTAACGTCACCGGCACCCATAGTGAGCAGCAGGTCGCCCTCGCCCACCATCTGCTCGAGCTCCTGATTAAGCTCAAGACGGCTGGAGCAGTACACGACCTCCTTGCCAGGATGCTTGGCGCGCACGGTATCGGCGAGCATCTTAGAGGTGACACCCGGAATGGGCATCTCGCCAGCCGAGAACACATCAATCAGCAGCAGTTTATCGGCATTGGCAAATGCATCGGCAAAGTCGTCGCAAAGGGCCTGCAGACGCGAATAGCGGTGCGGCTGGAACACGACGTCGACGTGCTTGTAGCCCAGCGACGAAGCGGCAGCAAGCGTCGCCTTGATCTCAGTGGGGTGATGGCCGTAATCATCGACCACGGTGATGCCATCGATATCGCCTACGTGGGTAAAGCGACGACGGACGCCCTCAAAGCTCGAGAGCGCCTTGGCGGCGGCGTCGATGTCAAGGCCCAGGACATGGGCGACGGTGAGTACCGCCGTGGCGTTGAGCATGTTGTGGCGACCGGGATTGCTCTTGATCTCCACAGCATGCTCAGTGCCGTCCTCAAAGCGAACGATAAAGTCGCTCTGGATGCCCTTGACATCCGGGTGCATGCAGACGATGTCGTTGCTCTCGGCAAAGCCGTAGGAAAGCACGTGACGGCCCGTCGACTTGGCGAGCTCGACCAGATGCGAGTCCTCACCGCAGACGATGACGGTGCCGTCCTCGCCCACCAGGCTCATGAATTTGGCGAAAGTTGCCTCGATCTCCTCGATACCCGAGTAGTGATCGAGGTGGTCGGCCTCGACGTTGGTCACAATGACCACGTTGGGGTTCAGGAACAGGAAGGAGCTGTCGGACTCGTCGGCCTCGGCGACAAAGTAGTCGCCCGAGCCGTTCTTGCCGTTCGTGTCATAGCCCTCGACGATGCCACCGATCAAGAAGCTCGGATCCAGACCCATGCGGTCGAGCATGGTGGCGCACATCGAAGACGTGGTGGTCTTGCCATGCGTGCCGGCAACAGCGACGGTGGTGTAGCCGTGGCCCAAAGCAGAGAGCATCTTGGCACGGGGCCACACGGGAATACCAAGCTCGCGAGCACGCACGAGTTCAGGGTTGGACTCCGGAATAGCGGTGGAGACAACAACCACGTCGGGCTTGACCTCGTCGATCGTGGCGGCCTCATGGCCCACATGCACCTTCACACCAGCGCGGGTAAGCTGGCGGATATAACGTGACGTCTTAAGGTCGGAGCCGGTAACGGCATAACCGCGCTCGTGCAGAACGAGGGCGATGCCGCTCATGCCGGCGCCGCCGATACCGATAAAGTGGGCGCTCTTAAACTCGGGCGCGGAGGTTGCAGTCTGGGAATCAGCCATGTGCTCGTGTACTCCTTGCGTAAACACTGCCTGTAACCCGTTAACTGTACCGCACCTACCGCATCAGCGCGAGGGCGACCGACGATATCCCGTCTAACTAACGCAAACCCTCTACCGCATCCGCCAGAAGAGCGGCGGCCCTATCCTGAGCCAGACCACGTGCCGCCTGACGCATGGCGTCGCGCGCCGCCGCGTCATCGACCAAGTGCAGCAGCTCATCGGCAAAGGCAGAACCGTCGATATCGGCATCGGCGCAGAGCACACCGGCCCCGGCGTCGACCAGATAACGGGCATTGGTGGTTTGGTGGTCGGCCGTCGCATGCGGATACGGCACGAGCACCGAGGGCACGGCGAGCGCAGCGATCTCGGCCACGCTCGATGCGCCCGAACGCGAGAGCACCAAATCGGCAGCAGCCAGCATATCGCCCATGTTGTCGATGTAAGGCTGGACGCGGTAACGCTCCGCCTCCTCGGGCGTCAGCGCCAAAGCGCGCTCGGTCTCCTCAAAGCCGTCGGCACCCGTCGAATGCAACACATAGAGGTTCTTGCGCGAAAGCAGCTCGTTTTTGAGCGAAACCACGCGCTCGTTGAGGTGCTGGGCGCCAAGTGAACCGCCAAAGACGAGCAGCAGCGTAGCGTCCTCGGGAACGTCAAGTGCCTTGCGGCCGCGAGCGCGATCGCCTTCGATTACCGAGCGACGTACGGGGTTGCCGGTCATGAGCACGTGGTCAGGGTCACCTTCGCGCTCAAAGACCGAACGCGCTGCCGGCACCGAGATGCACACGCGGGCGGCGTGGGAGTTCATCATCTTGTTGGCCAGGCCCGGAACAGAGTTCTGCTCATGCAGCAGATACGGAACGCCTGCGCCCTTGCACCACCCCAGCAGCGGAACCTCGACATAGGCACCAAAACCTATGGCGACATCGGGCTTGCAGGCTTTTGAAAAATGGTTACCGAGCGCGCGCTTCGCCTTATAGACACGCCACAGCGAGCTCAACGCCGTCCAAGGGCGAGAACGGTCGAAGCCCGTAACCGTAATCGGCACAAAATCGAACCCAGCCTCGGGAACCAGACGACCCTCGAGCTTGTGCGACTGACCCACAAATACAACGTGGTGGCCACGGTCACGCAGCTCCTCGGCCAAGGCGAGTGCGGGGTTGATATGTCCCGCCGTGCCGCCGGCTGCGATAGCAACGGTCATCTTATCGGTCATGGTAGTCCCTTCGTACACGCGGTCCCTGGTCGTCGGTGCGCAGACGCGCCGACGGGTCCGAGTTCAAATCGATTCGATTATATCCGCCGCCCGCGTTGCGAGGGCTGGGGCGCTGAGGACGACCTTGCGGAGCCATTCGCGGGCGTGGACGAGCTGCCGGCTCGGATGGAGAACCATCAAGAACGGTAAAGCCGCTACGCGAAGGTCGTTCACCGCGCACATGGGCCACGCCAGCGGTGCTCTCGTCCATAACGGCAAAGCTCTCGCGGCGACGGTCGTACTCATCGCGACGGGCGCTCTCATACGAAACGCGCAGGATCAGACCGGCGAGCATAAGCGACACGATAATCGACGAACCGCCGTAGCTAATAAACGGCAACGGTTTGCCCGTCATGGGAAACACGTTGAGGATGCCCAGCGCGTTAATCAAAAACTGCACCGCGAGAATGACCGCGGAGCCAGACGCCATAAGCGCGCCCCGACGATCGGTCGCCTGCTCGGCAATGCGAAACGCCGAGTAGATCAGCATCGCAAACACCAAGAAGAACAGCACGGTTCCGACAAAACCGACTTCCTCGCCAATGATGGCCAGGATGTAGTCATTGTGCGCCTCGGGAAGATACGAGTACTTCATGGTTGAGTTGCCGATGCCACGGCCGAACAGACCGCCCGAGGCAAAGGCCATGATGGCAAGCGTGGCCTGATAGCCGTCACCATACTCGTCGGCCCAAGGGTTCAAGGCAACCTGAATGCGCACCATACGGTACGGCTCTGCGACAAGCGCAATCACGATCACGAGAATGCCGAAGATTAGCACGCCGATGATAAATCTGGGGTCGAGACCCGCAAACAACGCCATGCACATGAGGGTCAACAGGATGATCAGGACAGTACCGAAATCGGGCTGGATAAAGATCAGAAAGAGCGAAATGCCCAGGTAGATGCCCATCTTGCGAAGGAATTCGTTGATGTTGCCACCGGGCGAAAAGAAGCGATCAAGCATGATGGCCGAATACGCAATGGCAAATGGCTTTAAAAACTCGGAAGGCTGGAACTGAATACCGGCGATGTTGAGCCAGCGCGTGGCGCCACGGCTGCCGCTGCCCACCAAGAACACCAGAAGCAGTAGCCCTATCATGCCGATAAGGAAGATCCTGAGCACATCCTCCCCAAACCAGCTGTCCGGCAAAACGCGCACGATGGCAATCAGCGCTAGAACACCGACCACGGCAAACGCGGCCTGTCGACCCAGAAAAAACGTCGCCGAGCCATTCTCGTGCAGCGCCTCGACCGAAGACGCCGAGTACACCATCAGCAGGCCAAAGCATACCAAGGTAAACAGGCAGGCCATGAATATCAAACGGGGGCGCATGATACGGGCGGGAACGCCGGCAATATAGCGTTCGCTAAACGACTGCCCGCCGCGGCTGGAACGCGGTGTGATGCGACGTGAGGAAGCACGGTCCGAGTCGGGCCTCCTCATACCTTGTCGGGGGCTCTCCTCTCTCACCGCAACCCCTATTCCATTTGTGATTTCGCTGTAGCGGCAAGCTGAGCCACGTAGTCCTTAAACACGCGGCCGCGCTCCTCATAGCCCGAGAACTCATCGAACGAAGAGCAGGCAGGAGAAAGTAAGATCACGTCACCACGACTCGAAAGCGAACGGGCAACGTCCACGGCGTCGCGCAGATCATCCGCCTGAGCGATATCCACATCGCCATCGACATCGGCCTCGTCCATAGCGGCGGTGAAGCGCTCGCGCGCATCGCCAAAGCAGACGACCGAGCGCACGTTGTCCATAACGACGCGCGCGAAGTCCGTGAGCGGCGTGCCCTTATCGTGGCCGCCGAGCAGCAAGATCACGTCGTCATCGGGAAATGCCGTCAGCGCCTTCTCGACCGCATCGGTGTTAGTCGCCTTGGAATCGTTGACGTAGCGCACGCCGTCAATCTCGCCACACGGCTCCACGCGGTGCTCGAGCGGCTGGAACGAGGCAAGACCGCGGCAGACACCATCAACATCGGCACCGACCGCCAAGGCAGCCGTGGCAGCGCACAGGGCATTGATAACATTGTGATGGCCCGAGATCTTGAGCTCGGATGTAGCGATGAGCGGGGTCTCGATGCCTTTCAGACGCACGATCATCTTGCCATCGCGCACAAAGGCGGCATCCTCGCCCTCAGGCTCGTCAAAGGCAACCTTGCAGATGCGACGACCCGGCGTGTAGATGTACTCATCGAACTCGTGAATGCCGGCGTCTTCGACGTCGACAACCACCAGATCGTCATCGACCATATTGTCAAACAGTTTGACCTTGGCAAGCGCATAGTTCTTATGGCTCTTATGCCAGCCCAAGTGGTCGGGAGTGATGTTGAGCAGAACCGCCACGCGGGGGTGGAGCTCGGTGGTCGTAGCAATCTGATAGCTCGAGAGCTCAGCCACAAACCACTCGTTGTGGGCTCGGCCGTCAATCTCGTTGACCGGCGGCTCGCCGATGTTGCCGACAGCAACGCTGGCCTCGCCGGCAGCCTTGAGCAGATAATCCGTCAGCGACGTGGTGGTCGTCTTGCCGTTGGTGCCCGTGATGGCAATCCAGTTATCGGGCGACAGACGATAGGCAAACTCGGGCTCGCCCATAATCTGGGCGGCATGATTGCGCCCGGCCTTAAAGAAGCCCGAGAACTCCGAGATGCCCGGGCACGTCACGCATACGTCATAGGCGCCCTCGACCTGTTCGGTCCCATAGACAAACGACGCACCAGCAGCCTCGAGCGCACGCGTGGCGTCATTGGGCTCAGAGGTGCCGCCGCCATACACGGTAACGGCGCTTACGCGCTCGGGATGTGCCAGCGCCCAGCGGGCGACATCGAGACCGGATTTGCCCTGACCCAAAACGAGCAGGCTAAAGACATCAGCAAGAGGCATGAAAGACCACTATCCCAACTGGAAGAACAGAGCAAGGCCAACGGCACCAAAGGCCGCAGCGATAATCCAAAAACGGATGACGACCTTGGTCTCGGCCCAGCCCTTCTTTTCGAAATGATGATGGATGGGCGCCATAAGGAAGACGCGCTTGTGCGTAAAGTGGAAGTAGACAACCTGAATCATGACCGACAGGGTCTCAACGATAAACAGGCCGCCGATGATGAGGGAGACGACCTCGGTGTTGGTCATGATGGACGTGCAGGCAAACGCGGCGCCCAGGGCAAGCGAGCCGGTATCGCCCATAAAGATGCTCGCCGGATAGCAGTTGAACCACAGAAAGCCCAAGCAGGCACCGGCACACGCGGTGCAGAAGATGGACAGGTTCACGTCTCCGTGCAAAAACGCCATGGCAGCCATGGCGAGCATGGCAATCATGGAGGTGCCGCCAGCAAGACCGTCAAGGCCATCGGTCAGGTTCACGGCATTAGAAAGACCGGCGATCATCAGCCAGCAAAAGACAATGTAGAGCCACGGGAACGAAAGGCCGCAGATGGTGGTCGAAAGCACGCCAAGGTCAATCGTCAGGCCGCCGGGAAAACGAATCTCGGGGGCGACGCCGCACCAGTTAACGGCAAGTACCGTAAAGGTGACACAGATAATGGTTAGGCCGATCATCTTGGCATGAGGCGTCAGACCGAGCGAGCGCCCATGCGTAACGGAGGTCAGGTCGTCGATCAGGCCCAGCACGCCGGTCGCCAGCGTGGCGAGCAGCACGAGCACGAGCTCGGTGGTGAGCTTGCCCATCAGCAGGCAGGTCAGCGAAATCGCAACAAGGATGATGACGCCGCCCATGGTCGGCGTACCCTGTTTAATCAAATGACGCTTGGGGCCGTCGGCTCGGACCTGTTGGCCGATACCCTCGACCTTCAGCAGCTTGATCCACCACGGCATGAGCAGCAGCGCAATGGCAGCGGCGATGCCAAGCCCCAAAAAAGCCTGATACGTTGGATACGAGGGATTGCCGAACATGGGCTAGCACACACCTTCCACAAAGCGGTCGAGCTCAACAAAGCGGGAACCCTTGACCAGTACAACATCATGTTTTTCAAGCGCGCCGCCCATGCGGTCGAGCACCTGCTGATAATCGGAGAACACCTGGATGCGGTCCTCGTCCATGCCCATCATGCGCGCGGCATCGGCCATAAGCTGGGCCAGCTCACCACCCACGCACGCCAGCATGTCGAGCTTCTTGGCGGCCGCATAGGCGCCCACGAGCTCATGCATGCGAGGAGCCTCATCGCCCATCTCGCCCATCTCGCCCAGGATCGCCATGCGAGACCCCGTGCACGAAAGCGAGCACAGTAGATCGAGGCCAGCAGCCATGGATTCGGCACTGGCGTTATAGGAATCGTCGATGACGCGGGCACCGCTCTTGGCGCGCTTGATCTCCTGGCGGCGACCGGTGATCGTGAGGCCCCTAAAGGCAGCATCGATCTGCTCGGGCGTCACGCCCAAGCGATAGGCAACCGCGGCGGCCTTAACGGCATTAGGAACGGACTGCACGCCGGGGATGGCAAGCATGGTATCGATCGTCTCACCCTGGCCAAAATCGAGCGTAAAGACCGGACGTCCCTCGTCATCAACACGAATGTCGCGGGCACGGACCTCATCATCGTCCGAGACGCCGGCCAGCATCACATCGATACCAGCAGGCTGGGCGAACGTATCGCGAATGAACGGCGTAAAGTCGTCCTCACCGCCCAAAACCAGCAGCGGCAAGAAGTCGCCGGCGGCGCACATACCCTGGACAATCTCGGCCTTAGCGCGGGCGATGTTCTCGCGGCTGCCCAAAATGCCGATGTGAGAGGTACCAATCTTGCTTACGATGGCAAGGTTGGGATTGGCGGACTGGGACAGGCGCTCAATCTCGTGGAAATGGTTCATGCCCATCTCGAGCACCAGGACCTCGGTATCGGCCGGAGCGGAAAGCACCGTGAGCGGCATGCCGATCAGGTTATTGAAATTGCCCTTGGTGGCCCAGACACGATAGCGCTTGGCGAGCACGGCGGCGAGCACGTCCTTGGTCGTCGTCTTGCCGATGGAACCGGTAATGCCAACGACCAGGCAGCCAAGCTCCAGGCGATACGTGTGCGCCAAACGCAGCAGAAACTCCTCGGGATCATCGGTCAGCAGGATGGCGCACCCCTTGTCCTGCGCCAGCGAGACCAGCTCAGCCTCGGGCTCACGCGTCATCACGACGGCGCCGGCACCCGACTGGACGGCACGGGAAGCAAAATCATTGCCGTCGACGTTTTCACCGGGAAAGGCGACGAAAATCGTCCCTTCCTCGACCTGGCGCGAGTCGATAACGCACCCGCGGCATACCCGATCGGCTTCTCCCGTCACGGTTCGGGCCCCTGTTGCGGCCGCGAGGTTGTTGACGGCGATCTCTATCATTGCAGCTCCCCTGTAAACCTAATAATGCTATCGGCGTATTGTATCCCAGCGCCGCACATGCGTGGTGCAGGGCATGTGAACACCCTCATATGGGACAACAAACAACGCCCCAAAGATTGTAACCCCCTACTTCGTGTGCGGGATACCCAGCACGTCGAGCGCGTTGGCCATAATGGACTGGAACGGCACCGCAGCGGCATCTGAGCCGCTCGGCGTTCCGTCGAGCGTGATATAGCACAGCACCTTGGGCGATTGTGCCGGTGCAAAGCCCATAAAGGACGACATGTAGTTCTCCTTGAGGTAGCCGCCGTTCTCGTCGGCACGTTCGGCCGTACCGGTCTTACCCGCCACGTCATAGCCGTCAACCGCGCCGCCAACGCCCGTTCCCTCGGACACGACCGTCTGCATGCACGATGTCACCTGGGATGCGGCGTCCTCCGAAATCGCGCGCTCGCCTTCACCCCAGTCCTTCTCGTCGCCTTTGCTGGACTTATAGAAGTGCGGTGTCATCATCACGCCGCCGTTGGCGATGCCGCCCACGGCACGTGCGATCTCAATCGGCGAGACGGACAGTGCCTGTCCAAAGCTCATCGAGCCCAGCGTGGCGCCGTCATACTGGTCACGCTCCTTGACGATACCCAGGCTCTCTCCCGGAAAATCGACACCCGAGCTGTGACCGATGCCCCACTTGTCCACATAGGCGGCAAAGTCGTCGGCACCGATCTTGCGCCCCACCAGGACAAAGCCCACGTTGGACGAACGGCGCATCATCTCGCGCACATCCATGGTCATGGCATAGTCGCGCTTGTCGGCATCGGTGACGGTATCGTCGCCCACCTTGATGCTCGCCGGCACCTCAAACGACGTACTCGATCGCACGACGCCCAAGTCGAAGCCGGCGCCCGCCACGAGCGTCTTAAAGACCGAGCCGGGCTCGTAGGCGTCGGTGACCAGGCGCAGATTCATATCCTCGGTCTTGGCATTCTCCAGATCGGTCTGGTCGTAGGTCGGGTACGAGCAGGCTGCCAAAATCTCGCCTGTCGTAGGATCGGTGACCAGCGCCGAGCCGTTCTTGGCCTTAGTCTTCTCAACTGCCTCTGCCAGGGCATCCTCGGCCGCACGCTGGATATTGACGTCGAGCGTCGTCACGATATCAACGCCGTCGACCGCAGCCACCTTTTTATAGGCACCGCCCGCGATATAGCTGCCGTCCCTCGCGCGCTCGCGTACGAGAGAACCGTTCGTGCCGGTCAGAAGCTTGTTGTATTGCTTTTCGAGACCCGTCAAGCCATCGTTGTCCACATTCACTACACCCAGCACCTGCGATGCCAGATTGCCGTATGGATATACGCGCTTCATGGCCTGCTCAAAAAGCACACCGGGCAGGTTCTTCTTCTCCAGCGTCGCAGCATCGTCTTCGTCCACCTGGCGCTTGATATACACCCAGGTTCCATCGGACTCAACGAGCTTGCGGCAGGTCTTTTTATCGATTCCAGTTGCCTTGACCAGCGCCGACACCGTCTTGTCAACGTCCTCGACAAGCTGCGGGTTCACGGCGATGTTGCGACATTCGACCGACGACGCCAACACGTTGCCGTTGCGGTCGTAGATGGTGCCGCGTTTGGCATAGAGGGTCTGCGCAAGCAGGCGGCGCGCATCGGCACGCTCGCGCAGTTTATCGGCTTCGACAACCTGATAGTCGGCAAGGCGAAAGACGCCCAAGCCCAAGCCAAGCCCAATGAATCCCATGACGGCTTTGCGGCGAGGCAGAGGCGTGCCTGTGAGCCATTCGGTCGGCGAACTCTTGCGCGACCTGGTGTTATGCACTTGAGGGCCGCCCGAGCCGCGAAGTCGCGACGCCGGGTCGTTGCCACGGGACCGCCCGGCGTTGTAAGATTGCCGACCCGTTCCTTGATAACCAGAACGTCCCCGCGACGAGGGACGTCCAGAACCGCGGCCCCTATCGGAACCGCGGCGATAGTCATTTGTCATACTCAGCTACCGTCTTGCTACTGAGCGGTCGCGGTCGCGTTGGCGCCCGCGGCTGCATCCTGCGAAAAGTCAAGTGTAACGCTCTCGCTGGGCTCCACCATGCCATAAGCGCCCGCAAGGTCGCGAATGCGCGTGTCGGCGCCATAGACCGAATGCATGACCTCCAGGTCGGAGCTCTCATCGGTCGCCTTTTCGAGCGTGTTGGTAAGCTCGGCGTTGCTGTTGAGCACCTGGGCCGTAACGCCGGCGAGCGCCACGCGGGCGACGCCGATCGTCATGAAGATAGCCGCAATGATGCAAAACGTTTTAAGAACGCTCATGAAAACCGGGCTTACCGCCTGGTTTGCCTGACGGCCCGCGCCCGTGTAGACATCAAAGCGCGGCGTGCGCTGCTCACGGGGAGCAACGGGGGCCTGCGGCGTCTCACGATAGGCGGGCATGGCGTTCATATCATAGGCGAGTGCTGCGCTTGAAGTGTTGTAGCCCATGATATGCCGCCTCCCATCCCGAGTACGTTGGTAGTGTGTTTAAGCTTCGTTTATGGTGCGAGCGGGAGGTCCAATATCGCGCGGTCGCGCCTACAGACGCTGCGCCACGCGGATTTTGGCTGATCTCGCCCGAGGGTTGCGCTCAACCTCATCAGGCTGGGCAACCAGGGGTTTGCGGGTGATGACCTTGAGTATCGGCACGTTGCCGCACACGCACACCGGAATCTCCGGCGGACACGTGCACCCCTGGCTCATCTCCTTAAAGTGGTTCTTTACGATACGGTCCTCGAGCGAGTGATACGAGATGACGCAGATACGTCCGCCCGGGTTGAGCCACCTGGTGGCGGCATCAAGCCCTCGTTCGAGCACATCGAGCTCGTGATTGACCTCGATGCGAATGGCCTGGAAACTTTTCTTGGCCGGGTGTCCACCATGCCGACGAGCGGCAGCCGGGATACCCGCCTTGATGATCTCGACAAATTGGCCGGTGGTTTCGATCGGTTCTTGCTCGCGGCGGCGCACGATCTCGCGCGCGATCTGCGAGGCGAACTTCTCTTCGCCGTAGACGCGTAGAATCCGGGCGAGGTCGTGTTCGTTATAGGTGTTGATGACCTCAGCTGCGTTTAAGGTGTTATTACCCGGATCCATCCGCATGTCCAATGGGGCGTCCTCGTTATACGAAAAGCCCCTGCCAGGGATATCGAGTTGCGGCGACGAAACGCCCAAATCGAACAGGAAGCCATCGACCCCGGGCACCTCGGCCGAGCAAAGCAGCTCGTCCAAGTCGCCGAAGTTGCCCTTCAGCAGCCGGTGCGGAACGCCGGGAACCTCGCGGTCCAGACGGGCGCCAGCGGCCTCGAGGGCCATGTCGTCCTGATCGACGCCGAGCAAAAGGCCCGTCTCCCCCACCTGCGCGGCCATCTTTACCGAATGGCCGGCACCGCCAAGGGTGCAATCGCAGACAACGGAGCCGCTCTTTAGCCGCAGCGACTCAAGCACTTCGCCGAGCATGACAGGTTCATGCCGATATTCTTGTGTCAAGATCCCACGCTCCATCCGTTACCCGTGCCTTGCCCTTACGAGAAGAAGAGGTCCAGCAGGGCCTCATCGTCATCGTCCTCATCGGCCGCGGCGCGATCCCAAACCTCAAGGTGGTCGTAGTTGCCCACAACCGTGACCTCGCGGTCGAGGTTCGCCTGCTTGCGGAGAGACTCGGAAAGACCGATACGACCGGCGCTGTCCACGTCCATCGACGTGGTGCGCTTGTTGATCGCCCTCATGAGCTTCTGGTCATTAATGTCACGCGGGTTAAAACCCTCGTGGCCCTCACGACCCGCGAAGAGTCCTTCGACCCACTTATCGAAGGCCTCGGCAGAGAACACGTACAGAGCATCGACATCCAGGGCTTTGAACACGCGAACGTGCTCTCCAAGCTCCTCGCGAAGGGGTGCAGGCAGGGACAGACGACCTTTTGCATCGAGATTGCGCTCGTATGCACCAGTCATTCCCATGTGCGCCCTCCCCTCGGTTACTCAGATGGCACGTACGCGGGGAACCACCCCGCCTGTCGACGTCATCAATAATATGGGGAACCGCCCCAT
>RQAP01000028.1 GCA_008671135.1 Collinsella aerofaciens | reverse complement strand
GATCTACACCGTTATTTTGAACTCCACCACCACCGATCAGCGCTTTACCGATACCGCCACCCTTGCCAACTGGTACTACGGCCACAAGGTGACGGTCGCAATCGCCAACACGCAAGAAAAGACCGCCAACGGCAACCCGCTTATGGCACGCATTAGCCAGACAGATTGGACGGACAAGACGATCGACGCCACGCTCGCCGACCCCGCCGCACAGGCAACGGTGTTCTCACTCGCCGGCGAAGTGACCGAAAAAGTTAGCTACGATGACCTTTCGGGCACGGTGCATGTTGGCGACAAGGTAGGCAGCGTTACGCTCAAGCAGGACGGCACCAAGGTCGCCGTCATGGACCTGGTTGCCGACGAGGAAGGCACAGGGCCGAATCCCATTGAATGGCTCCTCGTGAAGCTCGACCGCTTGGGCCGCCGCATCGACAACCGCCCACTTGCGGCAGAGAGCGAGACCGTAGCCAAGGCACCCGAGGTGTAGGGCCGGAGCGATATCACATCGAACCAAATGAGGCGTCCAACGGGGCGCCTCATTTTTTGAGGATTCGAATCCCCAGTTAACATTCTTCTAATTAAAAAAGGGCCCCAAATGGGACCCTTCTTTCATGTCATACTGGCGGAGAGCTGGGGATGTCCGGGCATGCTACGCATGCCCTCCGGCTTCAAAGCCTGGCGGCTTTTCGCCCACGGGCTACAAACGCTTTCGCGTTTGCTTAACGCCCGTGCCCTCTCGGGTTCGAATCCCCAGCGCCCTTTCTCGATAATAAAAAAGGGCCCCCGATGGGACCCTTCTTTAAAGTTAAACTGGCGGAGAGCTGGGGATTCGAACCCCAGATGCCCTTTTGGGGCATACTCGCTTAGCAGGCGAGCACCTTCGGCCTCTCGGTCAGCTCTCCGTAACAGCCGTTCTATAGTAACCAAACAGCCAAGGATGGGCAAGAGGAAATTTTCTAATTGCCTAGCATCCTTTCCTCCTTGGAAGCTTCGCCTACCCCAGCGAACGGTTGAGGGAGCCGAGCTCGTCGTTGCCCATGGTGCGCCACATTTGGAAGATGCAACCGCGTGCCAGGAAAAAGAAGCCGTTGTCGACCAGTTGAACAGCGGCATCTGCCAGCTGATTCGTCACGGCGGACACTGGCGGCAGCTCGAGTCCAGCCTTGCGGATGGTCTCGACCGCTTCCTCGAACGTCGGAGGCTCGCTGACGCCCATCTCGTTCATAAGGCCCTGCATTTCTTCCAGCGCGCTACTGCCCGACTCCTCGCCGCGCGGCACCAGACGGTAACAAGCCAGCGCCAGGTCGAGCTGATCGCAATTCCAATAGGCAAACGCCAAGCGATAGAACAGGTAGCCGATTGCAGAACGATCGCTGGCAATACGTAGGCCGTGGCGCGCCACCTCGATAATCTCGTCAAAGCGCTCCAGACGCGCAAGCACGTTGATGAGCGCAAAGTGCGATTGCATGGACGAGCGCGCCAGATCGTAAAGATGGCGCACCTCGGGCAGCGCCCGTTCAAAGTCCTCTTGCTCGGCGTAAAAGCTGCAGATCTCGTGCTGGGCAAAGTACAGCGCATCGGGCGCACGAAGGATTCGCACAGAGCGGTCTTCTTCCAACACCGGTAGCACCATGCGCACCAGCTGGTTATCGCAAAACTGCGTTTGAACCGGGCCCGTCGCCAAAAGCTCGGCGACGGCGCACTTAGCCTCTAACTCCTCGACAAGACGGGAAAAGCCTTCAAAGGCACCTGTACGGTCGACTTTTGCCTGCTCGCGCAATTCAACAACACGGGCCACGTATGGGTCGTCGTCCTCTTCCATGACCTCCAACTCATCAGCCGTATCGGCAAGCAGCAGATCGCGCAGCGCCGGCGGCAGCGTGCGATGGTCATCACGCGGACGAGCATGAACCTCCGCAGGCTCAATCGTCTCCGGAGCGGTTGACTCATACGCCTCAAGCACACGCTTGCACGGCATATCGTCCATGTCCATGCTCTCAAGATCCTTGGCGACAGGCACGCAATCGGCCAGATAGGCCGCGCGCCCAAAGAAATACGTTGCGACAACGCGCTCGCCCTGCTCACTGTCGGGAGCAGCAATCTGCACATAGCAGCGCGTGATGCAGGTGCCCGCGGCAAAACACGCTGCCGCAAGCGTGAGTGCCACACGTGCATCGTGCTCCGCGGCCCAGATCGCGCGCGTGTCCTTGTCCAGCTCGCGCCAGGCGTCATCCCGAGCGTCGTATTCACGTTGCGGCATGGCATCAACGACAGACTGCCCAAACCGAACGAGCATAATCCCCTCGGCAACGTTTGCCCGATAGGTATAGTCGAGCCGCGTGACCACGTTGAGCGCCTCAAGGATTCGCGCAAAACGGGTGCGCACGTCCCACTCGCCGCCCGGCTGGCAAGCCACCGTACCCGGCTTGCCCCACGGGTTATCGCTCGAGGCCGTATCGAGCAGTCGAGGAACATCGTTGGTCGTCTTGGCGATATGCCACGCATCAAAGAGCGCGCAGCCCTCAAGGCTCGGCGAGGATGCCGTAGGGACCAATCCGGCCCCGATGCGCTCAAGGATGCCGGAGAGGCGGTTGAGACGGCACTCGACGGCAAGCAGCATGTCAATCTCGTCCTGGTCCAACAGGCTACGATCAAAATTGAGATAGAAAATCTTTGAGCGATCAATGCGAGCCAGGCTCATCTCGGACTTGGCAGCGATGGTGCGCAGGCGGGGCAAGTCAATTTCGCTCATAAGGGCGGCGGCATAGCGCTCGATACCGCTCGGATTCTCGGCATGGTCAACGCGGTAGAGCAGCGTCTCGATAGCATCGGGGAGCGGTGCCGTGTTAAAGCCCAAAAACACCTCGACCGGCTCGGGCAACTTTACGAGCTTGATCTTGTCGACAACGTTTTGCATACCCTCGTCGAGTCCGCCGGCGTCCGCCGTGTTCACAATAGCGCTTTCGGAGTTGGCAAATATCACGTAGCGCAAGAACATCGAGGCCATGAACTCGCCGTAAGGAAGGGCGCGGGTCGAATTCCATGTCTCGTGGTCGGACTGCTCGCGCATGGGGCCTTCGGGAGAGCCGGCAGCTTGCGCACACGCGCGCATTGCACCGTTGGCTTCCCTTACCATAATCTCACCAATACTGGAATCCGACTCGTCAAGGACCAGTTCCATGTCGGGATCGTTGGGCAGCGGAGCCTCGCTGACGGGGCGGTCCACCTTGTACACCTCACCCGAAACGCTTACGTAGCCCAAAAGCGACACATGACTTTTGCCAACGAACTCGACGACATAACAAGATTCATGCTGATCCTCGCCAAAGAGTTTCCAGACCACGCCATATGAGCGTCCCGCAGGCTGCTCGGGCATCGCCGGAAAGCGCTTCTTGGGATCGAGAAACCTGAGCTTGTATGTCGGACGCTCTGCCACGAAATATCACCCTGATCGGTCGTTGAGAGAAAGAGTGGTCGCGGATGGGCCGCGACACCTACTCGGAATCTTACACGAGTCGACAGGAAATCGTCCCTTTGGACGAAAGCACTCAAGCTGGTGCAAAAGAAAAGCCCCCGTTGCCGGGAGCTTTAATCTCAAATGGTGCGGCGTATAGGATTCCGCGCATCCGCTGCGCGGATCCGCACCGGCTTCGCCCGCCTGCCGGCGCGCTCGCCCGCGGGCTAAAAACGCTCCGCGTTTTCTTCACGCCCGCGCCTCGACCGAGGTTCGAATCCATGCAGTGCTTACGTAAAAGAAAAGCCCCCGTTGCCGGGAGCTTTAATCTCAAATGGTGCGGCGTATAGGATTCGAACCTATGACGTTCTGATTCGTAGTCAGACCCTCTATCCAGCTGAGGTAACGCCGCGACTTGTTGATTATTATGCACATGGACTGAATAATCGTCAAGCGTTTTTCAAAAAAAGTTATTGAATTTGATTTTTACTCATTTGATGCAGTCGATCGACTCGATACTTTCAAACACGGCAAAAGCAACTTCTCAAGTATGTCGACATATAAGAAAAGCCTCCGTTACCGGAGGCTTTAAAGTTCAGTTGGTGCGGCGTATAGGATTCGAACCTATGACGTTCTGATTCGTAGTCAGACCCTCTATCCAGCTGAGGTAACGCCGCAGCGCAAGACATATAAAACCACTTTAGCTTATTGGAGTCAAGCACAATCTCAAACTTTTTTGTGAAACGCAGTTTTGTCATGCTGCTCCGCACATACCGACGTTCCCCGTACGATCGATTGGCTTTTCGATCACGTCAAACTTAGCATCAAGTTCCCTCAGGAGCGATCTCACCCGCTGGGCACAGTCATAATCGGCAAACGAGATGCTCAGCATGCGCGCGACCTGGTTGGAAGTCCCAACTCCATAGAAGTGCTCCAGCGCCACAAGCCCCTCGTGCGTCACAAAGGTCTCGACCACATGCGGCGACTCCTCAAAGCACCATTGGGTCAACGGGCCCTCGCTCGCCTGCCGAACCACCAGGCCACCCATGCCAGACGGCTCACACGTTACAAGCAGGTACTCCCCGCCCTCGTCGCTCTCAAACAAAACCACCCGATCATCAAACAACTCCATCGCGTCCCCTTTCTCTCGCTCTTATTTAGCAAAAGCATAGCAGGTAGATGGCTGTATACAGAACGGTTGTTCGTGTGTTTTCTATTGAGCTGTCCGCACGGCATGGTATGGACCTGCGCACGAAATAGGGCGCCCCCGAAGGAGCGCCCTTGCATATCCCCTATGCAGCCAACTTACGCGACCGGCTCGATCTTCTCGAGACCGCCCATGTAAGGACGCAGGACCTCGGGGATCGTGATGGTGCCGTCGGCATTCTGGTAGTTCTCCAGAATGGCGGCCATGGTGCGGCCGGCCGGCAGGCCGGAACCGTTGAGAGTGTGCAGGTAGCGCGAACCCTTGAAGTTCTCGGGGTCGCGATACTTGATGTTGGCGCGGCGGGCCTGGAAGTCGCCGCAGTTGGAGCAGGAGCTGATCTCCTTGTAGGCGTTGTAGCTCGGCAGCCAGACCTCGACGTCGTAGGTCTGACGGGCAGAGAAGCCCAAGTCGCCGGTGCACAGGCTAATCACGCGATACGGAAGGCCCAGCTGCTGCAGCAGGTACTCGGCCTCGGCGGTCATGCTCTCGAGCTCCTCGTCGGACTCCTCCGGCTTAGCGAACTTGACCATCTCGACCTTGTCGAACTCGTGCTGACGGATGATGCCGCGGGTGTCGCGACCGGCGGAACCGGCCTCCTCGCGGAAGCAGGGGGTGAAGGCGGTGTAGCGGCGCGGCAGGGTGTCGGCGTCGAGGACCTCGCCGGCGTGCAGGTTGGTGAGCACGACCTCGGCGGTGGGGATCAGGAAGTTGTCGCCCGAGACGTGGTAGGCGTCGTCCTCGAACTTGGGCAGCTGACCCGTGCCAAACATGGTCTGACGCTTGACGACGATGGGCGGCCACCACTCCTTAAAACCACGGCTGGTGTGCGTATCGAGGAAGAAGTTGATGAGGGCGCGCTCCAGGCGGGCGCCAGCGCCACCGAGAACGGTAAAACGGCTGCCGGAGAGCTTGTTGCCGCGCTCGAAGTCGAGGATGTCCAGATCGGTGCCCAGATCCCAATGCGGCTTAAAGTCGAAGTCGAACTCGCGCGGGGTGCCCCAACGACGGCGCTCAATATTCTCGTCCTCGTCCTTGCCGTACGGCGTGGCCTCGCAAGGAATGTTGGGCAGGTGAGCCATGAAGTCGTACTGCTCCTGCTCGAGAGCAGTACGGCGCTCGGCCAGACCGTCAATCTTCTCGTTGACGGCGCGCACGGCCTCCTTGGCGGCCTCGGCCTCGTCCTTCTTGCCCTCCTTCATCAGGGCGCCGATCTTCTTGGACTCGGCATTGCGCGTAGCCTGGAGCTCCTCGACCTCGGTGATGACGGCACGGCGCTCGTCGTCGAGCTCAAAGAACTTCTCGCGATCCCAAGACGTCTGGCGGTTAGCCATGGCGACATCGATGGCATCGGGGTTCTCGCGAACAAACTTGATATCAAGCATTAGATCCTCCGGCGATATACATTCCATTTAGGTTGCAACCTTGTACATGTATGGGCAAGTATATACTTATGAGCGTTTACGACCCAACTCAACTACGCAAGAAGGCACCCAATGGACGCAGTTTTTTCCTTTTTGTTTGGCACCCGCACCGGCTTTGCCATCCTTTTCGCCGGCGGCATCCTGTTATTTGCGATTCTTGCCTTTGTAATGGAGAAGCGTACCCATAAGATGTACGTCGACCGCGGACCCAAGTCCGAGGATGAGGAAGACAGCTTCTGGGACTAACCTGCCAAAAAGGGACAGGTTTATTTTGGTCTGTTTTATCTGGGCAAACGCAAGCGCCCCGCAACTGGAATTGAGCCAGTTGCGGGGCGCTTTTCGCTAAAAGGACAAAACCGCAGAAAATACCTGCCAAAAATAAACCCGTCCTTTTTTTGGTCGGTTTTACTGGAGAGTTGCGTCGATTGCCTTGACCAGGGCACTGCGCATGCCGGCGTCCTCGAGCGCAACGACGCCCTTGATGGTGGCGCCACCGGGCGAGCATACGGCGTCCTTCATCGCCGCAGGATGTTGGCCAGTTGCAAGCTGCAGCTTTGCCGTACCCAGCACCATCTGGCTCACAATGCGATAGGCATCGGCACGCGGGATACCGTGCTTGACCGCCGCATCGCCCAGGGCCTCGATTGCCATAGCGACAAATGCCGGAGCGCAACCACCCACCGTGCCGCCCACAAACAGCAGGCTCGTATCGAGCTCGACCACCGCACCGAGCTTGCCAAGCAGATCAAGCACCACTGCGCTCTGCTCATCACTAAGCGTGGAAGCCTTCTCGCAAGCGATGACGCCCTCGCCCACCGAAACCGGTGTGTTGGGCACCGTCGAGATATGCGCGACGCCCGGCAGGACTTGCTCCCACTTGGCACTGTCCCAGGTCCAGGCAACCGACAGAACGACCTTTTTGACAAGAGCATCCTTGAGCGGGGCGAATACCTTCTCGATCATGTACGGTTTGACCGCAGCGACCACGATATCGGATGCGGCGACAACCTCGGCGGCATCGTGGCAGGCGGCCATGCCGCGCGCCTCGCAGCGCTCAACCAGTGCGTCGTAGCGACCCGCACAGGCGCACATGTCGCTCGCAGCTACACCGGCAGCGATCCAGCCATCAGCCATAGCGCTCGCCATATTGCCAAAACCGACAAATCCAATCTTCATATCGCATAGTCCTTTCAGACACATTCCTCAAAACGAAAGGTATTGTCCCACGCCATTGTTTCGTATTGCCGACCTATTTGTGATACGGCTCGCCACGGCTGATCTTGCAGGCACGGTAAATCTGCTCTAGCAGCACCACGCGCGCCAAGTTATGCGGCAAGGTAATGCGTCCAAAGCTGAGCATCTCGTCGGCTCGTGCGCGCACGTCATCGCTCACGCCGTCCGATCCGCCAATCACAAAGGCGATGTCGCTGTTACCACGCAGCATAAGATCATCGAGCCGCGCCGAAAACTCCTCGCTCGAGCGCTCTTTGCCCTCAATAGCCAGCAGGATCATATGCGCTCGAGACGGCAAGGCAGCAAGAATCGCCGCCCCCTCCTTGCCGCACGCGGCATCCACGCCGCCCGCCTTAGCCGGGTCGATATCGGCCACCTCGCGGATATCAACCTTGGCATAGGCACCTAGGCGCTTGGTGTACTCAGCGCACGCGTCCTTCCAAAAGCGCTCCTTGAGCTTACCGACGCAAACGACGGTGTATTTCACGCGTGTCTACTCCTTTGACTCGTTCTGAACTTTGCTGGCTGTCAGCATCTGCTCGAACATCGAGGCCGACTGCGAGAAATCGCTCGGCAGCACGACCGTCGAGGTTTTACCCGTGCGAGCGAACTCCGTCATCATCTCGGACCACTGCGTAAACATGAACAGTTGGTTGGCCTCGTCATTGCCGACACCCGTCTCCTGGATGATCTCGAGCGAATCTTTGATGCCCAACGCGATAGCCTTGCGCTGGTTGGCGATGCCCTCGCCCGCCTTTTCCATTGCCTCGGCCTCGGCGGTCGCCTCGGTGACGCGCTTGATGCGGTCGGCCTCAGCGAGCTCCTGTGCCGCAGCGCGCTTGCGCTGGGCAGCGTTGATGTCGTTCATGGAGTTCTCAACCTCGGTCGGCAGTGCGATCTTGGTGATGAGCGTCGACACGAGGGTGAAGCCGTAGGCGGCCATCTGCTCGGAAACGGTAGCGTTGACATCCTTGGCGATGTCATCCTTCTTGGCAAAGACCTCATCGAGTGTGTAGACGGGAATCGAAGAGCGCAGGGCGTCGGTGATGAAGTCACGCATCTGGTCGACGGGCTCCTGCAGCATGTAGTAGCTCTTGTAGATACCCGAATCTGCCGGGCCGGCGCCCATGTCATAGCTCACGTGGTACTGAGCAGAGACCTCAAGGCCGATGGTCACGTTGTCCTGGGTCTTAACGTCGATGCCAAAACCGTTTTTCATGGTGCGCAGACTCACCGTGGCGGCCTTGCGGTCGATCACGGGTACCTTCATGTGGAAGCCCGCGTTGACGATGCGATTGAACTTGCCCAGGCGCTCGATGATCACGGCATGCTGTTGTTCAACGACATAGCAGGCGTTGGGAAGCAGCAGCAACAGAATGATGATGGGAATCAAAAGGCTGGTAAGGGCGGCGATGATACCGGACAACAGCATGGTCTCTCCTCTGATAGGCACACGTTGGCATTAGGATACCCGCACGAAGCAGCAACGTGACATCAACAAGAGGCCCATAACAAAAAAGCCCCCATTGCTGGGAGCTCTTTCATTTAATGGTGCGGGCGAAAGGACTTGAACCTTCATGGGGTTGCCCCCATACGGACCTGAACCGTACGCGTCTGCCAATTCCGCCACGCCCGCGTGCAGGAATTAGAATAACGGAGCGCCACCGCGAACGCAAGAACTATTTTTGAAAAAGTTTGCAGGCATTTTCCCAAGCGGCTTGCGCGATTGCCTCAGCATCCTCGCCGGTACGATCGACACGGTCGTTAACCAGCGCGTTTGCCGTAATGGAGATCATTGCGGGCTCGCATTCAAGACCGCGGATGGGCTCCGGAGCCATATACGGGCAATCCGTCTCGAACAAAATTCGATCGAGTGGGGTTGCCGCAAATGCCTCGCGCACGTCGTCGTTGCGCTTAAAGGTGGCCGCACCACCATAGGCGATATAGCAGCCCAGCTCCACAAAGCGCTCCATCGTGGCGCGGTCCTCGCCAAAGCAGTGCAGCACACAACCGGCCTGGGGCACGCCCACCTCACGAAGCACGTTGTACGCATCAACGTGCGAGGTGCGCTCATGGTCCGTGTCCTCGTGGCGCAGATGCAGCTCCACCGGCACGTTACGGCACACGGCAAGCTCGAGCTGACGCGCCATGCAGTCAATCTGCACGTTATGGGGTGCCGGCGCGATATCGTCGTCATAGTCCATGTGGTAGTCCAGGCCGATTTCGCCAATACCGGCGCATAAGGAATCATCGAGCGCGGCAACGACCTGTGCGTGAACGTCGTCGGTATAGTCCGGTGCGCCATACGGATGCACGCCGGCAAGATACTTGATCTGCGGGATATCCTGCATCGGCAGAATTTCGCGCACGAGCCAGTCGCTATAGTCCGTCACGCTGCGTTTGTCAGCGATGGGGTCGAGCATCGTCACCAACAGGTCGACGCCTGCCGCCTTGGCACGCACGAGCGTCTCAGGCACATCCTTGCCCCAGAACGAAAGTAGATGCGCATGCGTGTCGGCAAGCGGTGCCAAGGGCACGGGACAAGCAACCGTCTTCTTTTTCTTGGTAAACGTCACACGTTCGGCATTAGGCATCATGGATTAGCTCCTGGGCCAGACGGACAAAGTCGGCAACATCAAGCGTCTCGGCGCGCGTGGTTGGTGCGATACCGCAAGCCTCAAAGGCGGCATCGAGCACGTCCTTGGCAAAGCCGTTGGCGCTCATGGAATTACGGATGGTCTTGCGACGCTGAGCAAATGCAGCGTCAATCACGCGGGCCACAAATTCGCGATCGAGCCCCTCGGGCACCACGCCGTCAACACGGTCGATACGCACGACGGCCGAGTCCACGTGCGGCGCCGGCATAAAGCAACGCGGCGGCACCTCAAAGCGACCCGTCACCTGCGCATACAGGCCGAGCTTTGCCGTATAGCCGCCATAGGTCTTGTTGCCCGGCGCTGCGGCAATGCGATCGGCAACCTCCTTTTGCACCATGACGACGGCACGCTTGAGCGCCGGCATCGTCTGGAAGAACTGCAGGATGATTGTCGCCGCCACGTTATAGGGCAAGTTCGCGACAAATACCGTGGGCTCGCCGCCGGCGGCCTGCTCAATCTGCTCCGGGCCCACCTTGAGCGCATCGCCCATGATAAAGCGGAAGTTGGCATAGTCGGCGGCGTGGGCGTCAAGCACCGGCTCAAGCTCGGGATCGGCCTCGATCGACGTAACGCACGCCGCCTCCTGCAGCAACGCAAGTGTCAACGTGCCGCAACCCGGACCCACCTCGAGTACGCGCTCGTCACCTGCAAGCTCGGCAAGCTCGCAGATACGCTCGATCACATGATTGTCGATTAGAAAGTTCTGGCCCAGGCGATGCTTAGTCGCAAGGCCAAACTCCTCTAGCAGCTCCCTGGTGGCCGTGGGGTTTGCCAAAGGCGAAGTTGTCATGGTTGCCTCCTTAGCATGATGGCGGCGTCTTGAAACAAAAGGGCATGGACCGTGGCGGCCATGCCCTTACAGCTAAACAGCAAATTGCCGATATGGCGCTCGCGCGGTCTCTACGCCAGACGCGGGAACAGCGGATCGCCCTTCTCGACGGGCTGACCACCAGCAAGCAGGCCCCAAGTGCAAATGCCCTTGAGGTCGTCGCTCGCGGCCTCGTCCTCGCAGGACAGGCGGCGCAGGGCCTCGGCAGAAGTCTGGGGCATGAGCGGCATCAGCAGGTGAGCGGCAATGCGGATGGCCTCGAGCAGGTTGTAGATCACAAACGCCAGCTCGTCAGCCTTGGCCTCGTCCTTGGCGAGTGCCCAAGGCTCGGAGTCCTCGATGTAGTGGTTGGCGGCGTGGATGAGCTCCATGACCTCATCCTTGGCTCCGCCGTAATCGAGCACGTCCATCTTGGCCATGTAGCGGTCGACCAGGCCATCGGCGATCTTTGCCAGCGGGTTGTCGAACGCATCGAACGATGCGGGCTTGGCGGGCGCGCAACCGTCAAAATACTTGCCGCTCATGTTGAGCGAACGCGAGATAAGGTTGCCCCAGCTGTTGGCCAGGTCGGCGTTGTAGACCTGCTCCATGCGGTCGAAGCTGATGGCGCCGTCGGTACCGGGGACCACATCGGTCATAAAGTAATAACGATAGCCCTCGACGCCCAGCATATCGATGACATCCTGCGGGGCGATGGCGTTGCCACGGCTCTTGGACATCTTCTCGGCCTTACCGGTCTCGGCATTGCGCACGGTCAGGAAGCCATGGGCAAAGACGTGCTCGGGCAGGGCCTCACCAATGGCCATGAGCATGGCCGGCCAAATGACGCAGTGGAAACGGATGATGTCCTTGCCCACGATGTGGAACTGCGCGGGCCAGCGATAGGCCAGCTCGGCACGGGCCTCGTCGGTATCGACACCGTAGCCGACAGCCGTCATATAGTTGAGCAGCGCGTCGAACCACACATAGGTCACGTGGCCCTCGTCAAACGGAACCTGAATGCCCCAGTCAAAGCTCGTACGGCTCACGGAAAGGTCGTTGAGGCCGCCCTCGACAAAGCTGCGCACCTCGTTCATACGGAACGCGGGCTCGACAAAGTCGGGGTGCTCGTCATAGAGCTTGAGCAGCTTGTCCTGGAAAGCGGAAAGCTTAAAGAAGTAGGACTCCTCCTGCACGCGCTCGAGCGGACGGTGGCAGTCGGGGCACAGGTGCTGGCCGACGCTGCCGTACTCCTCGTCACCCTTCTGGACCTGCGTGTCGGTGAAGTAGGTCTCGTCAGGCACGCAATACCAACCGTCGTAGCTGCCCTTATACAGGTAGCCGGACTCCTTCATGCGCTCCCACAGGTACTGCACGGCATGATGCTGGCGCGGCTCGGTGGTGCGGATGAAGTCATCGTTGGAGATCTCGAGTTTGCTCCAAAGCTCCTTGAAGTGCGGGGCCTGGCTGTCGGTCCACTCCTGCGGCGTCATGTTGTGCTTGGCTGCGGCCTCGGCGACCTTCTCGCCGTGCTCGTCCATGCCGGTCAGGAACTTGACGTTATAGCCGGCGGAGCGGCGATAGCGAGCCTGAACATCGGCGATGATGGTGGAATAAGCCGTGCCCAGGTGCGGATCGGCGTTGACGTAGTAGATGGGCGTCGTGATAAAGAACGAAGGCTTGCTTTGATCCATGGGGTTTGTCCTCCAGAAAAACGTTGCATACAGAGGATGATTCTAGCGCAAGGGCTGGATATCCTCCATCTATTGCATATCGAGCACCATGGCATAGACATCGCGCTTGCGGCGCGAATACTTCTGAGACAGGCGCTTGGCCACCGCAGACGCGGGCTCCCCCTCCTCGAGCGCGGCGCGGATATCCTCGCGCAGGGCCTCGTCGGGATCCGCTGCCGCGGCGCCAACCGGCACGATACCGGCCTCCTCACCCTCGCTCGGCGGCGCGATGACCAGCGCAATCTCGCCCTTTACCTCGCCGCGAGCACGCAGCTCCTCGGCAAGCTGGGCAGCGGGCCCGCGCAAGACCTCCTCGTGCAGCTTGGTGAGTTCGCGGCAGACGGCAACCTCACGTTGGGGAAAGACCTCCGCCACGGCCTCGAGCGTCGCCACGATGCGATGTGGAGACTCGTAGAAGATGAGCGCGCCGGGCACCACGGCAAGGCGCTGCAGTCGGCGCACGCGGTCGCCGTGCTTGCGACCCAAAAAGCCTTCGAAGAAGAAATGCTCGCAGGGAATGCCGGACGAAACAAGTGCCGTGACGCAAGCAGAGGGCCCGGGAATAACTTCGACGGGCACATCGGCCTCACGCGCCGCCTCAACTAGCGCCTGGCCGGGATCGGACACGCTCGGCATGCCGGCGTCCGAGGCAAAGGCGAGGGTCTCCCCCGCCAGCAGACGGTCAACCAGGCCGGCGGCGCGGCTGGCGATCACATTCTCGTCACAACGGACAAGCGGCTTGGAAATGCCCAGGTGCATCAGCAGCTTTGACGTCACACGCGTGTCTTCGCAGCAGATGACATCGGCAGCGGCAAAGGCTTCGCCCACGCGCGGGGACAGGTCGCCCAGGTTGCCGATGGGCGTGCCGACCACATAGAGTTTGCCCGTATGGGCGCTGTTTTGCGTCATATCAACCTATTCAATCATGCCGCGCTCGAGCGTACCGAGCGCCGCGCGGGCGTCCCATGCTGCAATGCGCTTCTCGGTCTTCCACGTTTGGAAGAACCAACCGGCAGCCGGCGCAAACGAAGCCAGCTGGTTGGCAATAAACACGCGCTCGTAGGCATTGCGGCCCTCGGGCGTAACCGACGAGTTGGCAAAGATCGCCGCGCCCGACCATTCGCCCACCAGCACGGGGAACCCAGTCGAAATCGCCTCTTTAAGCTCGCGCTTGTTGCGCGAAATCGCCGTCGTCAGCCCGCGGGGGCTCGTGATGTCGAGCGCATGTTCGTCGCGGTAATGGTACAGGTGAAGGTCCATGTAGACGTTCTTGTACTTAGCGCCGCGCATAAAATGCTTCCACTCGCTGGGATGTCCCGAAGACGAGAAGACGACGATCTTATCCTCGGGCATATACGAACGGACGAGCTCGTAGGCATCGCGATAGAAATTGCGCAGGTAGTGAGCCGGAATGCCATCCGTCATGGCAAAGAGACTCTTGCGGACACTCATCTGCGGCGTATCCAGCAGCTCAATGCCCAGCAGGCTCTCGGCCTCGCCGTAACGCTCGGCCAAGCGCTCGAGCACGTCGAGTGCGACATGGCGGCCGTTAGTGGACGAATGCCACTCGGCAACAGCCTCCGGCGTGGCGGGCGAATCGTTGGAATCGCCCTGGCCACCGGGCACAGTCGCCAGGTCAAGCAGCACGCGAATGTTGTACTTGACAGCCCACTCAATCGCGCGGTCGATGTAATCGACAACCGAGATGTAGGAGGCATCGGACTCCTGTGAGCCAAAGGCATACCAAGGCACCGGCAGGCGCACGGCGTTGAGGCCGATCTGCGCCATGCGACGGAAATCATCCTCGCTCACAAACGTCTCGTAATGACGGCGCATGCGCTCGTTATAGGCGGCGGTGCCCATGGCCTCCTGCAGCTCGGCCGCATTGGATGCACCGGTCGCCGCGTATAGCGACGGGGTCACCCAAGGCTCGGGAATAAACCAGCCAGAGAGATTAACGCCGAGTATCCTCTCCATCACTGCCCCCTTCGGATCGTGCAGGCCGAGCCTGCATCGTATT
This sequence comes from Collinsella aerofaciens, assembly GCA_008671135.1. GTDB lineage: Bacteria > Actinomycetota > Coriobacteriia > Coriobacteriales > Coriobacteriaceae > Collinsella > Collinsella aerofaciens_J. The sequence goes on along the minus strand of RQAP01000028.1, from coordinate 334 downwards.
GCATAGGAAAAGTATCGTTTTGAGTATACCCGCGCGTGCGGACAGACGACCGAACGGTCTGTAAAGTGGCGCAAAAGCGGGAGGAATGTCTGAGCGGGCGGGCCCGAGATGTGCACGCACGTCGGAAGTAAGCGCCGGAAAGCGCGTCCCGTTTTTCGCAAAAGACTGGGATGCATTTTCCGCGGGTCCACATAAAAGACGATATGAGAAAGCCATTGGGGTCGCCTCCCCCGCGGCGCAGCTTCTTTCCGCGGGCTCAGGGTGCCACAATGGGCTTTGAGTATCGGCCCGTGCGGTAGCCCTTACCGCACCTGCGGGGAGGAGGCTTCCCATG
>RQAP01000038.1 GCA_008671135.1 Collinsella aerofaciens | reverse complement strand
GGTGCGGTAAGGGCTACCGCACGGGCCGATACTCAAAGCCCATTGTGGCACCCTGAGCCCGCGGAAAGAAGCTGCGCCGCGGGGGAGGCGACCCCAATGGCTTTCTCATATCGTCTTTTCCATGCATTTGAATAGAGCGGGCGACTCCCTTGGGGCCGTCTGTGTGGCGAGTGCCTGGCGCATGGCATTGCGTCCCGCTTTCATGTCCGCGCGGGCGTCTATCCTTACGGCAATGTAGCCGCTTATGTAACAAGCGGCATTTGACGGAGAAAGGCCATAACCGTGTCAGCTGAAAAGACGCCGTGTATCTCGGCTATCGATACGACGAACTTTGCGCGCCAGATTGTGCTGGACTTTGAGTTTGCGCCGGTGCCAAAGCAGCGCCAGCGCCGTGGGCTGCGCAATGAGATTATCGAGGTCGGCGCCGTTAAGCTCGATTACCACGGCAACGTTATGGGCGAGTTCTCGCAGTTTGTGCAGACGGAATATGCCGAAGGCGTTGCGTTTCCCGTCTGCGAGCTCACGGGGATATCGGCCGTGGACACCGCGATGGCCGATCCGCTCTATGTGGTGATCAAAAGGCTCAGCGATTGGATCGGTCGCTACTCCGCCCAGGTGGTCTGCTGGAGCGGAGCGGACCGGCGACAGCTTTTGACCGAGCGCCAGGCAAAGCGCATCGACCTTGCCGCTTTTCCTACGGACTGGGTCGACCTGCAGGCGTTTTACACCTCGATCATGGACGTGGGCAGCCACGGGCGCGTCTCTTTGAGTGACGCAGCGACGTGGTTTGGCATCGAGTTCGACGAGTCGACGGGCCACGCCCACAGCGCCTTAGCCGATGCGCGCGTGACCGCCAAGTTGCTCAAGCAGGTGATGGACGGGAACTATCACGTGAGCCCGCGCGCCCAGGAGATCCGCCAGCGGTGGGGGATGGGCGAGCGAGCCCAGACGCGCCTCTCCAGCAGGTGCCCCGAGCTGAGCGATCTGCTGCTGAAGCTGAAGGCGGAGGGGAGATAGGCGGCGTTGGCCGTCTGCATGGCGCGTGGCCTGTCGCGTATCGCTACTCTTCCTGCCGCTTGGCAGGCAGGATGTAGACGTTCTCGGCGTCCACGGCGATCTGCGTGGGGCGGTTGTAGAGGGTATCTACTTCCATTACGCTCTGCTTGAACGGCGCGACGTCAGGCGTCTTTGCCCGATGGAGCTTCTCGAGGAGTTTCTCGGATTGCCTGTCGTTGAACCTGCCGATGTCCTCTCCTGCACCCTCGAGTGCCTCGTCGATGAGCGTATGTTCGCCCACGGGGGTCTTTGCGATGGCGTGACCGAGCAATTTGCCCGCGGACGCGATGCCGCCCAGCAGTGCCGCATCGACGGTGTCGGCAGTTCCCGCCTCGAGGGCGTCGTAACACTCGGTGTAGAGCTCGCGATACGCAATCGAATCGGCCTCGATCTTCGCGGCGGCGTCCGCAAGCTTTGCGGGCTCGAAGTTCTGGGCGAGCATGGGTTCGAGGAACAGTGAGAACGCGTGGATGTAGGTGGCGAGCTGGCAGTCTTTGAGGTAGTCGAGCACCTTGTCGAGGCGTCTGCCCAAGCCGTCTCGCACCTCGATGAACCCTTTCTTTTTCAGATCCGCTTGCGCCTGCGAGCGGAAGAGTTCCATGTCCTGCGCGGACGACTGCTTGATGTCGAGCACCTTCATATGGACGTTTGCCATGTAGGTGGCGTTGCCGTAGTTGAGGCCGTAACCGTTGAGGATGTCTGCGAGCGTCTTGAGGTTGCCACGCATGTTGGCCTTGTCGCGCTGACGCATGTACTCGAACATCTCGTCGACGGACTCCTGGATGGAGTCGAGCTTTTGGTTTATCTGCGCGATTGCGGCTGCCATGAACAACGACGTCGGGTCGTAAGGCACTTGAGTGACGCTCGTGGCGATGTCGCCCTCGACTACGTGGAAGCGCGCCTGTCCAAAGCCCTTGACTGCGTCGCGGTAGCCCCCTGTGAGACCGCTGCCGTCCTTGAACGAGTTGAGTTTCGACGGATCGAGCGGGTTGCCAAATTTGTCAGTCGCCTGGAGCAGCGTGGGTACGCTCACCGTATTGGTGACGGTGCGGAACGTCGAGGGGAGTGAGGCGAGCGCTATGCCGAGCTGGGGGATTCGTTCGAGCGGGAGCGTGATGGCGCCGGAGACGTCTGCCCGCTCCTGAGTGAGCGCGAGGTGGATTTTGGTGGATGCGAGCTGTTTTGCCACGAGTCCCTCTCGCTCGCCGTCCGTCGAGGGTCCAATCTCGTTGTCTACCATTGCGTGCTCCCTGTTTGCGTTGATAGTCGTGGACATTATCTCATCGCCTGGTGGCTTGCTAGAGCGGGGTAGAGGCCGAGCGTCTGGCGAAACTCGTTAACTGATTGCATTTCAGCGGATTGGGTTGATTATAAGAGAAGGACGGCTATCCATCTGCCCTTCCCAGTTGAGTTCGCTTTGAGCTACTGTTCGTGCTTATGCTGCTTGGGCTCAAGCCTTCTCGCTGCCGTGAAGCAGGCCGTGGCCGCCATGGCCAATGCGATGCTGGCCATCCAAGTGGAGTCGCCGGTTGCAGCGAGCTTTGGTTCATCGGCTGTCGTGCGTCCCGACTTTTTTGTAGCCGCCTCGTCGGCGTCCTTTTCAGGAGTGGCAGGATCACTTTTGTTGTCGCCGGGTGAATCTACGTCGGTCTTTCCGCCCGCCTGCTCCCCTTGGGCCTTCCCCTCCACGGTGAAGGACGCATCGGTCGCCGTCCCGTCCTTCCAGACGGCCGAGACGGTGTGTCCGCCGCCGGCGAGCGTGTCCAGGTAGGACGGCCTGAGCTCGATAATCGTGCTGCCCCTGGTTGCGGTGTAGTTCTCGGCGGAGACCTCAGTTCCGTCCACGAGGAGACGCGTGAACTCATCGAGAGGACCGCTGAAGCGGAAGGTCAGACCGGCCTCGCCGTCCTTTGCATACGCCTGCCCGTCGCCCTTGGTGGCGGCATACAGCGGAGCGGTCACGTCGAAGGTGACGTCCCCCGCGTCGTCGACATCAAAGGTCTGAACGCCGGTCTTGCCGTTACGCTCGGCGTAGGCGGAGCTGTAGACGAAGGTCTCGTGGCCCGTCTTGTCGAGGACCGCGAGGGCTTGGATTTCAAACGAGCCCATCGAGAGCGACGTGGGGAACTCGATTTCGATATAGCCCCTTGCCGCATCGTAGCTGCAGCTCAACGTTTTGCGGGTCTTTAAAGAGTTCGGGTCCTCGACATAGCCGGGGTCGCCGAGGATCGGGGAGACAGACTTTACGCCGTCCGCGTCGCCTACATTGCAATAGATACGGAGGATCCCGCCGACGGGGACCCTCTTCGCGGAGATGGAAACGTTCGAGACCGTGGGCGGGTTCCGGTCGATCGCGCTGCCGGTCACCTCGAAGCACAGCTCGCTCGGGTCGCCAACCGAGAAAGTCGCGCCCGAAATGCCGTTGGCCCTGGCGTAGGAACTCTCGTACACATCGGTCTCGAACCCTAGGCCATCGGTGACCGAAAGGCCGATCAGCCTGTGCCTTCCGATCCTATTGCTGTCGAATGTGAGGTCAAACCCGTCGATAGACGAGCCTCCGTGATAATAGGCTGACGAAACAGAGCAGCCGTCGTCCGAATTCTCCCAGCCCTGCCGCAGTATGGGGGAAACGGAGCGAACGCCGTCGGCATCGGAGACGGTCCAAGAGATGTGGAGGTCGGCACCGGTTGCGACCTCCCTGCTCGAGAGCGACACGGAGGACACGGTCGGCGGGTTTTGGTCCTCGGGTCCCTCGGTCACCTCATACTCGAGGGGGTCGGTGGTGAAGGTCGGACAGTCGAGCCCCTTCTCCTCGGCATACGTCGTGTCGTAGACATCGGTAACCCATCCAAGACTATCGGTCACGCCGAGGCCGATGATCCGGTACCTGCAGGGCCGGTCGCTCGGGGAGGTGGAGATATCGAAGCCCGCGGTCGTGTTGCCGGTCGACGAGAAGGCGAGACGGGAACTGATTCCATGGTCTCCGGTATCGTTTTCGACAAGGACTTCGACTATGGGCGTGACGGACCGTACCCCGTCAGGGTCATCGACGCTATAGCCGACATGCAGCGTGGAGCCGGCCGTGACTGTCGTCGCGGATATCGTCACGTTGGAGATGCTGGGCGGGTTCGGGTCCGACGCGGCTAGGGCGGTTGAGGGCAAAGCAAGCGCTACGGTGGCGGACAGCGAGGCGAGCAGGCTAAGCGCGAAGCGCCTGGAGAATTTCAAGGAGGTCATTGGTGGTGCCGATCTTCCATAATTGTTGCAGCGATACCAGTATATCTTTGGCCCATGCTAGCCAGATGTTCTTTCCGCGAACGGCTCGTTAGTTTAGAGACGGCATATGGACGCCTGTCTCGTCCACGTTTCTCGTAAGGGCGATTATAAGGACATGAAGAGACTTTCTCGGAACAATCAATTGGGGATATCAAAGAAATGCTGGACGCCTCCTGATCGCTCAATGCCTTTGAGGTGAAATGCGGCGCATCGGCTACGTTGTTGAGATCATTTATCGAGCGATACGTCATTCCAGCTGAGGCCACCGTCATGAGGCTTCTGTTCCTACACCCCCCGCAATCCCGCGCGCGGCACCCAACAGCTCGTACTCCCTCTCGCTCCACTGGCACAGCTCGGCAGTCTCGACGGCGTCGCGACACAGGTCCAGAAACACCTCAGCTCCCTCGCAGAAGCACTCGCGGGCAAAGTCACCCGAACCGCTTGCGACGCACGTGCCGTCGGCAAACAGCTTCCAGCTAGACAGCTCGCGCGAGTCGTCTCCAAGCAGCTTGATCTGCAGTACATGCGGGTCGCCGGCAACGCAGAGCTCTTTCTCGAGCTTTTGCACCGTGAAGCGCATCTGGTGGGAGAGGCTGCTCTTGACCATGGCCGAGGCGTAGCCGTTCTGCTTGTCCAGAAGATGCATTCGTTTTGGCTTGGCTGCCAGGTTGTGGAAGTTGCGCTCGCTGCGCACAGAGAAATTGTCCATACGGACTCCTTTCATCGATGTTGGCAGGGCCACCGTGCCTTTTGGCCGGTTGGCGTCGGGATCGTGGAGCCAACTCTCTACCCCGACTCTGGATAAAACGTGCCCGCTCCTTGCGGGCAAGAGGAAGTCTATCAACGTGTACGGACAGAAATCAAGCGCCATCCGCGAAATGACGCGCGGATGGCGTTGGTTTCCCAAGTGATTATTCGGCTTTCATCCGGAAAAGTGTCGAAATCAGCCGTGTAAAAGTACGGAAAAGTGTCGAAATAGGCACCTTAAAACTTCGGAAAAGTGTAGCTGGATGACAAAACAGCACTTAGAAGCCGGTGCTGGATGCGGGATCCTGTGGCCGCCTTCAGCCCTCGCTACTCGTCGTCTCCGTCGTTGGGGTCGCCCTTGAGGGTGTTGATGTCCAGGTACTGGTTATCGTCCTCTTTTTGCTGGGTCTCCGACTCCGCTTGGGTGGGGCCGCGGAACAGCTGGAATCCCTCAAACGCAATGACACCGAGCAGGGCAATGATAATGGCGATAAAGGCAACCTTGACTGCCTGCGGAAATTCCGAGAAACGCAGCGCCTTTTCCTCGGCGTAATAATCGGCGAAGCGCTCTTCGCCCGTGCTTTTGGTATACGCCGGCGCGGACGCGGCCTCCGGGTCATATTCCGGTGCGGGCGTGGCAGCGTACGGATCGTTGAGATAATCGCTCGATGCGGTGCCATAATCCTCGGTCTCGATGCGACCGTTGCCAGCATAGCCATCGGAATAATCGGAATATGCCGCACCGCCCTCATAGTCCGCGGCGCTCGTGTTGGCGGCAAAAAGCGGGTTAACTGGAACGTCGAGCGCCGGCATGCCGGTAGAGGTCTCATCCAGATCGGCTGCAGCCCAGGAATCGTAGGCAACCTGACGGGCAACGGGCTCATCGAGCCTTGCGATCGGAGGCTTGCGTACCGCAGGAACAGGCAACTGCTGGGCGCTGTACATAACGGTGCTGTCGGCCGATTTGCCCTGCGTCGCTGCAGCGAGAAATGCCGCCGTCTCGGACGGGTCGCTTGCGGGGCGGGGAGCGGGCGTGGACGCCGAAGTGGGTGCGGGCGTAGGCGCGGGCGTCGAAACAGGCGACTGCGCAGGAGTCGGCGCAGGTGCGGACTTAGGCGCAAGTGCGGGATTGGGGCTTGACGGGCGAGCCCCACCGCCCATGAGTTCGTCGGCGGTCCACGGGCGATCATCCATCACGTCGTCAAGGCTCAGTGAAAACAGGTCGTCTTCACTCTCATCGAACATGCGGTGCACATGTCCACCAATTGCCGGAATCAATCCGCGACCGGTGCATGATGCCTTGCTCAACGCCATTCTGTTCCATCCTTTCGAAATACCAATGACATCGATTATATGGAACTTCCCAAGCTGCTCGGTCTTGGATTCGTGCTTTCCAGAACTCGCGCCCAAAAGGGGAGGGGCAATCCAGGCGAGTGCCTACTTGTCGCCGGCCGCCGCCTTGGCCTCATTGAGGTAGCTATAGAAGCTGTACTTTGAGATGCCAAAGAACTCGCAGGCGCGCTCGCTCGACTTGGAAATGAGGAAGGCGCCGCGACGGTCGAGGTAGCCAATGGCACGAATGCGCTCGTCTTTGGTCATGAGTGCCGCGGGCTTGCCCACAAACTGCTCACACTCGTGCAGCAGGTCCTCGAGCAGGTCGCCGATGTTCTTGGTAATGGGCTCGGGCTCGGTATAGCCCGAGCCGCCGGTGCCGGTAAAGGCGTCGAGCGAACGCTCAAAAGCTTTCATGAGCGTAATGTCAAAGTTGATGCCCAAAATGCCGACGGGCTTGCCCTCGTCGTTGCGGATAAAGATGGTAGAGGACTTGAGCAGCTTGCCATCGGTGGTTTTGGTGAGGTATGGCTCGCGGTCGTGCACGTCGGTGGTGCCCTCGTGCATGGACTCAAACACGATATGGCTGGGGCCGTCACCCAGTTTGCGCCCGCTGACGTGACCGTTTTCGATCACTACGATGGAGTGGTCCACGTCATCGGTCTCCAGATCGTGGACGACGATTTCGCAGTTGGGGCCAAATTGGAGCGCCAGGCCGTGTGCAAGGCGCTTATAAAACTCAATCTGTGCGGGGGTCATAGGTGCCTTCCTAAAAATTAGTTTGGGCTCACTGTGCCATAAACCACACTTGACCGCAAACAAATCCATCAACAAGGCAATTCATAACCGTTCGGCGGCGAAAAGGTACCGATTACGGCAACAAACAATTTGTTAGGTTTGCCAATCAAAAAGTGTGATAGAACAGTGCTAACAAACTTTTTGTTTGGCATCCACATAAAAGTTCAGTCGCATGAATGGGAATGGGCTGAAACGCGTATGCGGGGGCCGGCAAGAGAGGACTTAAGGAGTTCACCGTATGGCCGATAAGATCCAGTGGGCGGGCAACACGATGCCCAAGAGCGATGACAAGCACTTGGGAATCATGAGCCTCGACCACGTGAAGAAGGCCCGTGCCTTCCACCAGTCGTTCCCTCAATATACCGTCACTCCGCTTGCCCGTCTGGACGGTCAGGCTGCGCGCCTGGGCCTGTCCAATCTGTGCGTTAAGGACGAGAGCTATCGTTTTGGCCTCAACGCCTTTAAGGTCCTGGGCGGCTCGTTTGCCATGGCCAACTACATTGCCGATGAGACCGGCAAGGACGTTGCCGACTGCACCTTCGATTACCTGACCTCCGATCAGCTTGCCAAGGACTTTGGCCAGGCTACCTTCTTTACCGCCACCGACGGCAACCATGGCCGCGGCGTGGCATGGGCTGCCAACAAGCTGGGCCAGAAGGCCGTCGTGCACATGCCCAAGGGTTCCACCAAGCCCCGCTTTGATAACATCGCCGCCGAGGGCGCCACGGTGACCATCGAAGAGGTCAACTACGACGAGTGCGTGCGCATGGCCGCCGCCGAGGCCGACGCCTGCGAGCGCGGCGTTATCGTTCAGGACACCGCCTGGGAGGGCTACGAGAAGATCCCGTCTTGGATCATGGAGGGCTACGGCACCATGGCTTCCGAGGCTGCCGAGCAGCTGCGCGAGATGGCCATCAACCGCCCGACCCACGTGTTTGTCCAGGCTGGCGTGGGTTCGCTCGCCGGCGCCGTGGTGGGCTACTTCACCAACCTGTATCCCGATAACCCGCCCACCTTCGTCGTGGCTGAGTGCGCGCCTGCCGCCTGCCTGTACAAGGGCGCTGCCGCCGGCGACGGCGATCCGCGCATCGTGGACGGCGACATGCCTTCCATCATGGCCGGTCTGTGCTGCGGCGAGCCCAACATCCTGGGCTGGGATATCCTGCGCAACCACACCACCGCCTTCGTGTCCTGCCCCGACTGGGTCACCGCTCGCGGCATGCGCACCCTGGGCGCTCCCGAGAAGGGCGACCCGCGCGTCATCTCCGGCGAGTCCGGCGCTGTGACCACCGGCCTGGTCGAGACCCTCATGCTCGATCCCGAGTACGCCGAGCTCAAGGAACTCATCGGCCTGGACAAGACGAGCTCCGTGCTCTGCTTCTCCACCGAGGGCGACACCGATCCCGACCAGTATCGCCGCATTGTTTGGGAAGGCGAATATCCCACTTGCTAATCGTTGGGGCGGAGTAAATAGGTATCGCTCCGCCACCTCACAGGTAGATTCCTTCGTTTGAAAGGTTATGAACAATGGCTAAAGAACTCGATTTCGACGCTATCAAGGCTGCTGCTGAGTCTCATCGTGCTGATATGACTCGTTTCCTGCGCGCTATGATTTCCCATCCCTCTGAGTCCTGCGAGGAGGGTGAGGTTGTCGCCTGCATCAAGGCCGAGATGGAGAGCCTTGGCTATGACGAGGTCAAGGTCGACGGTCTGGGCAACGTCATGGGCTTTATGGGCGAGGGCGACAAGATCATCGCCATCGACTCCCACATCGACACCGTCGGCATCGGCAACATCGAGAACTGGGATGCCGATCCCTATGAGGGCTACGAGACCGACGAGATCATCTACGGCCGCGGCGGCTCCGACCAGGAGGGCGGCATGGCTTCTGCTACCTACGCTGCCAAGATGATGAAGGACATGGGCCTCATCCCCGAGGGCTACAAGATCATGGTCGTCGGCACCGTCCAGGAAGAGGACTGCGACGGCATGTGCTGGCAGTACATCTACAACAAGGACGGCATTAAGCCCGAGTTCGTCATTTCCACCGAGCCCACCGACGGCGGCATCTACCGCGGTCACCGCGGCCGCATGGAGATCCGCGTCGACGTTCACGGTACCTCCTGCCACGGCTCCGCTCCCGACCGCGGCGACAACGCCATCTACAAGATGGCCGACATCATCGCCGACGTCCGCGCCCTCAACAACAACGGCTGCGACGAGTCGACCGACATCAAGGGCCTCGTCAAGATGCTCGACCCCAAGTACAACCCCGAGCACTTCGAGGATGCCCGCTTCCTGGGCCGCGGCACCTGCACCGTCAGCCAGATCTTCTACACCAGCCCCAGCCGCTGCGCCGTGGCCGATTCCTGCGCCATCTCCATCGACCGTCGCATGACCGCCGGCGAGACCTGGGAGTCCTGCCTGGACGAGATCCGCAACCTGCCGGCCGCCAAGAAGTACGGCGACGACGTGAAGGTCTCCATGTACATGTACGATCGTCCGTCCTGGACCGGCGAGGTCTACGAGACCGAGGCTTACTTCCCCACGTGGATTAACAAGGAGACCGCTCCGCACGTCAAGGCCCTCGTCGACGCCCACAAGGCCATGTTTGGTGACGAGCGCATCGGCTGCGAGCCCAGCATGGACAAGCGCACCGGTCGCCCGCTGTGCGACAAGTGGACCTTCTCCACGAACTGCGTCTCCATCCAGGGCCGCTACGGCATCCCCTGCGTGGGCTTTGGCCCGGGTGCCGAGTCTCAGGCTCACGCTCCCAACGAGGTCACCTACAAGGACGACCTGGTCACCGCTGCCGCCATGTATGTGGCTGCCCTGAACCTCTACGATCCGAGCCAGGCCGATGGCGACGCCACCGTGTTCCGCGCCGGTCTGACCAACAACAAGATCGACTAGTCCCATTCCTCGATTTTGTTGAGCCGGGGACAGTTTATGCCCCCGGCGCCTCCTGTTGACTTGGGGCCCGCGGTCGTTATCTCCCATGCTTCCTCAACGGTGGCGGGTCCTCGTCATGGTGCTCTGCATGTTCTAGCCACACGCGCATGCCGGAGCACATCTACTCACTGCGATCGTTTCATCTTTAGAAAGGACATTTCCATGGACGCTAAGTTTACCGAGCTCGTCGAGCAGCTGAACGGCCTCGATTTTAAGGGTATGTACGGCAGCGACTTCCTGCACACCTGGGACAAGACCACCGATGAGCTCAAGGCTCTCTACATCGTCGCCGACGCCCTGCGCGAGCTGCGTGAGAACAACGTTTCGTCCAAGATCTTCGACTCGGGCCTGGCCGTCTCCCTGTTCCGCGACAACTCCACCCGTACGCGTTTCTCTTTCTCTAAGGCCGCCAACCTGCTCGGCCTTGAGCTGCAGGACCTGGACGAGAAGAAGTCCCAGATCGCCCACGGCGAGACCGTCCGCGAGACCGCTACCATGATCTCCTTCATGGCCGACGTCATCGGCATCCGCGATGACATGTACATCGGCAAGGGCGATGCCTACATGGCCGAGGTCTCCGAGTCCGTGCAGCAGGCCTACGAGGATGGCGTTCTGGATCACCGTCCCACGCTCATCTCTCTGCAGTCCGATTCCGACCACCCCACGCAGTCCTCTGCCGACATGCTCTACCTCATCAACGAGTTTGGCGGCCTCGAGAACCTTAAGGGCAAGAAGGTTGCCGTCACCTGGGCCTATTCGCCCTCTTACGGCAAGCCGCTGTCCTGCCCGCAGTCGCTGATCAGCCTGCTGCCCCGCTTTGGCATGGACGTCACCCTGGCTCACCCCGAGGGCTACGACCTCATGCCCGAGGTCGTCGAGCGCGCCAAGAGCTATGCCGCCGAGTCCGGCACCACCTTTAAGCAGGTCAACACCATGGCCGAGGCCTTCGAGGGCGCCGACATCGTGATCCCCAAGAGCTGGGCTCCGTTTGCCGCCATGGAGAAGCGCACCAACCTGTACGCCGAGGGCGACGACGCCGGCATCGCAGCGCTCGAGAAGGAGCTGCTCGCCCAGAACGCCACCCATCAGGACTGGTGCTCCACGACCGAGCTCATGGAGAAGACCGCCAACGGCCAGGACACCATCTTTATGCACCCGCTGCCCGCCGACATCTCCGGTGTCTCCTGCGAGCACGGCGAGGTTAACGCCGACGTCTTCGACATGCACCGTGTGGGCATGTACAAGGAGGCCAGCTACAAGCCGTACGCCATCGCAGCCATGATGTTCCTGCAGAAGGTTGCCGATCCCGCCGCTACCCTCAAGGCCCTCGACGAGCGCAATACCGCCCGTTGGTTCCAGGCCTAAAGCCGGGTTGAGGTAAGCCATGTAAAGGGGGCGCTCTGCCAACCGGCGGGGTGCCCCTTTTTTGCATCGCGGGCGTGCGGGATAAGCGCTTTCGATGTGGATGCCCGCGGCGCGAGTTATGGGTACGATGGTTTCAGGGGAGGTATCACCATGAAACTTGGATGCGTCATTATGGCCTCGGGCGAGGGCAAGCGGTTTGGCTCCAACAAGATGCTTGCCGATATCTATGGCAAGCCGCTGATTGCCTGGACTATCGATTCGGTTCCCCGGGGCTTTGACGTCGTGGTTTCGACGCGTTGGCCCGAGGTCGCCCAGATTTGCGAGGACAAGCATTGCCCGTGTGTGCTGCACGATGGCGAGCTGCGCAGCGAAAGCGTCCGTGCGGGCCTTTCGTGGGGAGTCGAACGCAACTGGAAAGGTTGCCTCTATTTGCCGGGCGACCAGCCGCTCGTGAGTTCGGATTCTTTTGAGGCTATGGTTCGTACATTTGACGAGCGTGGCCGCAAGCATCCGGTGCGTCTTGCGTGCAACGGTGAGCCTTCGAGTCCGGTGCTCTTTCCGGCGGAATTGTTCGATGCGCTCATACGTCTTGAGGGCAAGGACGGCGGCGGTTCGATCCTCAAGGACCGTACCGATGTGGTGCTGGTCGAGGCGCGTGCCTACGAGCTGTGGGACGTCGATACCGCCAAGGGGCAGCAACGCATAACGGAGCATATCGCCGCCTGCTCGTATTTTGATCGCGTGGCCAACTGTATTAATCAATAAGGAGCAACATGATCATCATCAAAAACGGCGCGCTCGTGACGCCCCAGGGGCTTCGCCGCGCCGATCTTGCCATGGAGGGCGACAAGATTGTGCGGATTGCCGCGGCGATTGAGCCGGGTGAGGACGATACCGTCCAGGACGCCACGGACTGTTGGGTGTTCCCGGGCTTTATCGATGGGCACACGCACATGCAGTGCTGGACCGGCATGGACTGGACGGCCGATAGCTTTGAGACCGGCACGCGTGCGGCTGCCTGCGGCGGTACGACGACCATCGTGGACTACGCGACGGCTGATCGCGGCGTGACCATGCCCGATGCCTTGGCCGAGTGGCATCGCCGTGCCGACGGAACCTGCACGGCCAACTACGCCTTTCATATGGCACTCGCCGAGTGGAATGAACGCAACCGCGCCGATCTTTCGGCTATGCGCGAGGCGGGCGTATCGTCGTTTAAGACCTACTTTGCCTACGATCATTTGCGCCTGGACGATGCCGAGACGCTCGAGGTGCTCGAGGAGCTCAAGCGTATTGGCGGCATACTGTGCGTGCATTGCGAGAACGGTACGCTGGTGAATGAGCTGCAGAAGCGCGTGTACGAGCAGGGGATTCATGGGCCCGAGGGGCATGCGCTCAGCCGCCCGGACGTGTGTGAGGCCGAAGCCGTGAGCCGCCTGCTGTATCTGGCGCACCTGGCCGGCGACGCCCCAGTCAACGTGGTGCACCTTTCGACCAAGTTGGGGCTCGAGGCCATTCGTGCGGCCAAGGCGCGCGGGCAGAAGAATATCTATGTCGAGACCTGCCCTCAGTATCTGATGCTCGACGACACCTGCTATCTGGAGCAGGGCGAGGACGGCTTTGCGGGCGCCAAGTACGTGATGAGCCCGCCGCTGCGCCATGCCGGCGACCGTGCCGCGCTGCGCGAGGCGCTTGTGGCCGGCGAGATCGATACGATTGCGACCGATCATTGCAGCTTTAACCTGCACGGGCAAAAGGACCGCGGGCGCGACGATTTCCGCGCGATTCCCAACGGCGGGCCCGGCGTGGAGCATCGTCCCGTCGCGATTGCCACGAGCTTTGAGGGACAGCTGGGACCCGAGGATCTGTGCCGCTTGATGAGCGAGAACCCGGCGCGCGTGTTTGGCATGTACCCGCGCAAGGGCTGTCTTGCCGAGGGCGCCGATGCCGATGTGTGCGTGTGGGATCCCAAAGCGCGCTGGACAATCAGTGCCGCGACACAGCATCAAGCTGTGGACTACACGCCGCTCGAGGGTTTTGGGGCACATGGCCGCGCCAAGGTCGTGTTTGTGAACGGCGTGCTGGTGGCACGCGACGGCGAGCCCACCGGAGCCCAACCCGGCCGCTACGTCCCCCGCTAGCAGCAAAGATGCCGTGTCCCCTCCTCAGTTGCGGTGAAATACGGACTGTTTGCGGCCGTCGGGCGGCCAAACAGTCCGTATTTCCCCGCAACTGAGGAGATGGGGCCGGCTACTTGAGGCTGCTGGCGACGACGGGGTGGTCGAGAGCTGCCTCGAAGCGGTCGGCCATCGTGGGGTCGCTGAGCGTGTCGACTTGGTTGAGCATGATGCGGGCATTGTTGAGGTTCAGCATCCGCAGCTCGGCATTGAGCACCTGGGCGACGCGCTCTGGGGTGGCAGTGTCGGTGAGCTCGCAGCCGCAACGCTCGCAAAAGAGCTCGGGGCGGTGGACAACCTCGGCGACGGGTTTGCCCAGTCCCGAGGCGCCGACGACCCAGACAACGTTTGCCGTGGCGGCGGGAATTACCGGCTCCCAGGCGGCATGCGCCTTGAGCGGGAGTCGCTTGCTACCGTCTGCCTCGGCCAACACATAGTCAAAGCGCTGTGCCAGCTCGCCGAGTGGCTCGGCGGGGGCGGAGAGCTTGCCTGTCTCCGGGTCCAAGATGCCTGCCTGGCAGATGCCTCCGCGTGCAAGCCCCGCGCAGGCCTCGCAGGTGCAGCCTGGGGCGTGTGGGGCACCTGGCTTCCAAGGCGCGGCGTCCAGGCGACGATTCGACCCGTCCCATGGCACGCCGGCAACGGGAAGCATATGCGTGGTGGTGCAGAGGAGCACGCGGCCGCCAGCGCGCATGAGCTCAAGACCCAGCGTTTTGAGCAACGTCGACTTGCCGCCGCTGCCGATAATCGCGGTAATGCCCGGCTCGATCCTGAGCGCCGAGGCAAGATTGCCGCTAACCGTTTCCATCTGTTCACCGCCGTATAATACTGTGATAATAAATAATCATCAGAGTAGCGGTCGAACCGCATTTGCTCTGCTCAAACCGTAGCACAGGGAGGTGTCCCGGGAATGCTCGTTTATGTTCGCGGCGCCGGCGATATCGCCACGGGCGTCGCCGCTCGCTTGGTGCGCGCCGGCGTGTCGGTCGTTATGGCCGATATCGCGGTTCCCACGTGCATCCGCCGCACAATCAGTTTTTGCGAGGCCATTCGCCTGGGCGAGGTCCAGGTCGAGGGCATTCGCGCTCGCCTGGCGCAGACGTCGGCCGAGGCGCTTGAGATTACCGAGGCGGGGGATGTCGCCGTGGTGGTGGACCCCCAGGCACAGATGCTCGACGAACTGAAGCCCGCGGCTGTGGTCGACGCAATTCTGGCCAAGCGCAACCTGGGCACCACGCGCGACATGGCGCCTACCGTCATCGCCGTGGGGCCGGGCTTTACCGCGCCGGTCGATTGCGACGCCGTGGTCGAGACCATGCGCGGGCATTTCCTGGGCCGTGTCATTACCCAGGGTTCGCCCCAACCCAACACGGGCGTGCCGGGCATTATCGCTGGCTATGGCAGAGAGCGCGTTATCCACAGCCCCGCCGCCGGCGTGTTTCGGTCCGACCGCGCGATCGGCGACATCGTGAGCGCCGGAGACGTGATTGGCTACGCGGGCGATTCGCCCATGTGCACGCAGATCGATGGCTGTCTGCGCGGGCTTTTGGCGAACGGCGTGCAGGTGACTGAGGGCTTTAAATGCGCCGATGTCGATCCGCGCGGCGATGCCAGCTATATCAACTACATTTCGGACAAGGCGACGTCGGTCGGCGGCGGCGTGCTCGAGGCACTCGCTATGCTTACCGATATCTTTAGAGGATAGAAGGCGGCAATGGAAAAGCTCGATGCTGTGAATGCGGCGCTTGTCGCCCTGCGTGCTGGCGAGACGTGCGAGCTCGTGGTCGTGGCCGGCACGGCGGGGTCGTCGCCGCGCGGCGTGGGCGCCTGGATGGCCGTCTTTGCCGACGGTAGCCAGGCGGGCACCATCGGCGGCGGCAAGATCGAGCTTTTTGCGCTGGACGAGGCGCGAGAGCTGCTGGCCGCGGGGCAATCGCGTCTGGTCCGCTACACCATGGGCGGCGAGAACTCCGATACCGGTATGATCTGCGGCGGAGCCATCTGCCTGTGCTATCTGCATCTGGATGCGATCCAGGCACCGTTGTTCCAGGAAATTGCCGACGTCTTGACGTATCGACGTATCGGCGACTTCGTCATCGACTTTGAACCGTTTGTCATTCAGGCCCTGGAGGGCGATGTGGTCGAGTACCATGGCGAGGCATCGCGCCATACCATTGCCGGCTGCCCCGAGCTTTCGCTGGTGGAGGAGGGGAGTAAGGTCACCTACACCAACGCCGCCTCCGAAATTCCCGCGGCGCACATCGAGACGCTCTGCCCCGAGGGCCTGACCTATATCTTTGGCTGCGGCCACGTGGGCGCCGCGACGGCGCGGGTGCTCACGGCGGCGGGCTTTGCCGTCGTGGCGTGCGACGACCGCCCCGGCACGCTGACCCCCGATTGGGTGCCCGGTGTCTACGATCGTCGCTTGGTCGATTACAAGAACCTGAGCGAGCTGTGCCCCATCGGTCCGCGCGACCTGGTGGTCGTCGCCACGGCGGGTCACAAGTCCGATATCGACGTGGTGATTCAGGCCATGCGCGCCAAGCCTGCCTACCTGGGCTGTCTGGGCTCGCGCCGCAAGACGGCCTTTGTGCGTGCCCGCCTGGAGCAGGAAGGCTTTACGCAGGACCAGATCGGCGAGCTGCACCTTCCGATCGGCGTTGCCATCGAGGCCGAGGACCCCGAGGAGATCGCCATCTCCATCGCCGCCGAGATGATCCACCTGCGCCGCACCAAGCTCGTCCCCCGCAAGCGCTAATCGCATCCCCACCAATAAGTTGCGGTGAAATACGGATTGTTTAAGCCTGTTAGGCCGCCCAACAGTCCCTATTTCACCGCAACTGCTTGTTGGGACCCATTTGTGCGGGGGAGTTGTGGAGTTGTGCAGGCAGACGAGGTTTTTCTGGAAATACGCTCACGATGCGCGTATAGTACCGATTGTTTTGTCGGCTCCTGCTGCGTCGAGTCCAAACCGCAAAATGCCATGAGCGGCGCGGATGCAGCCAGGAGGCACGAGGACAACCCATCGTGGCCACGCCCCGTGCTTAAAACCCCAAGAAGGAGTGAACAATGGCAGAAGAGAAGTATGTGCCGCGTCTGAAGACCAAGTACAACAACGAGGTCAAGCAGCAGCTTCAGGACAAGTTCCAGTACGAGAACGTCATGATGATCCCCAAGTTTGAGAAGATCGTCGTGAACATGGGTGTCGGCGAGGCCGCTACCGATTCCAAGGCCATCGACGGTGCCGTGCGCGACCTGCGCGCCATCACCGGACAGCAGCCGATGATCACCCGTGCCCGTAAGTCCATCGCTACCTTCCGCCTGCGCGCTGGTATGCCGATCGGCTGCAAGGTTACCCTGCGTGGCGACCGTATGTGGGAGTTCTTCGATCGTCTGACCTCCGTCGCGATCCCCCGTATCCGCGACTTCCGCGGCATTTCCGCCAAGAGCTTCGACGGCCGTGGTAACTTCTCCATGGGCGTCACCGAGCAGCTCATCTTCCCCGAGATCGACTTCGATTCCGTCGATCACCAGCGTGGTATGGACATCACTTTCGTGACCACCGCCAACACCGATGAGGAGGCCAAGGCCCTTCTGGACGCCTTCGGTTTCCCGTTCAAGAAATAGGTTCACCTGCCCTATAAGCGCCGTTCCCACAAGGGGGCGGCGCTTGGGGCGAACAATACTCTATGTGAGGAGGATATAAGTGGCTAAGACATCGATGATCGTCAAGTGCAATCGCAAGCAGAAGTTCTCTACTCGTGAGTACACGCGCTGCCAGCGCTGCGGCCGTCCGCACTCTGTGTACCGCAAGTTCGGCCTGTGCCGCGTCTGCTTCCGCGAGCTTGCACTCAAGGGCGAGCTTCCCGGCGTTAAGAAGGCCAGCTGGTAAGTCACTACCAGCGTTTCAAGCATCAGTTTGGAACAGGGAAAACGCGCTAAAAAGGCTTTGCCGTTAAGGGCGGCGAAGAACCAAGAGCACGTGTTCATCAAGAACGAAGGAGAATCTGTATGAACCTTACAGACCCGATCGCAGATATGCTTACGCGCATCCGTAACGCTAACTCTGTGAACAAGGCCACGGTCTCCATGCCGAGCAGCAAGAAGCTCGTCGAGATCGCTCGTGTTCTGCACGAGGAGGGCTACATCGAGGGCTACGATGTCGAGGACACCGTTCCCCAGAAGACTCTGCACATCACGCTTAAGTATGGTCCCAAGAAGGCTAAGGTCATCAACGGCATCCGCCGCATTTCCAAGCCGGGCCTGCGTAAGTACACCGGCGTTGCCGACATGCCCCGCGTCCGCGGTGGCCTTGGTACCGCCATTATTTCCACCAGCCATGGCGTCATGACCGACCGCGATGCTCGCAAGCACAACGTCGGCGGCGAGATCATCGCTTACGTCTGGTAATTCGCTCGGTAGGTAGAAGGAAAGGAGATCACCGTGTCTCGTATCGGTAATAAGCCTGTCCAGATTCCCGCCGGAGTCGAAGTGGCAGTCAACGGCAACAACGTTGTCGTCAAGGGCCCCAAGGGCCAGCTCGAGCTCGATGTCTTTGAGAAGCTCGCTATCAACGTCGAGGACAACGTCCTCACCGTTTCCCGTCCCGACGACGAGCGTGAGACCCGTGCCCGCCACGGCCTCACCCGCGCCCTCATCCACAACATGGTTGTTGGCGTTTCCGAGGGCTTCGAGAAGAAGCTCGAGCTCGCCGGCGTCGGTTACCGCGTGCAGCAGAAGGGCAAGAACCTCGAGTTCTCCCTGGGCTTCTCGCACCCCGTGATCGTCGAGGCTCCCGAGGGCATCACCTTCGAGGTTCCCGACAACACCCACGTGAACGTCAAGGGTATCAACAAGCAGCAGGTCGGTCAGATCGCCGCTGAGATCCGCGGTCATCGTCCTCCCGAGCCTTACAAGGGCAAGGGTATCCACTATGTTGGCGAGCACATCCGCCGCAAGCTGGGTAAGGCCGCCAAGTAGTCGTAACCGACTCACTCGCATAAGACCAGCACCCCGTCAGGTGCTGGCAAGATCAACCTTTTTAGGAGTTTACGTATGAACAAGCATAAGGCGAAGCTGGAAGGCCTCAAGCGTCGTCAGCGTCGTGTTCGCGGCAAGGTCTCGGGTACCGCCGAGCGTCCGCGTCTTCGCGTGACCCGTACTAACGCCAACATCTATGCCCAGATCATCGACGACAGCAAGGGCTCCAGCCTGACGCTCGTCTCTGCCTCGACCCTCGAGGCCGAGTTCAAGGGCACCCACACCTCGAACAAGGAGGCTGCGGAGAAGGTCGGTCAGCTCGTTGGCAAGCGCGCCATCGAGGCCGGCATCACCAAGGTCGCCTTCGATCGTGGTGGCCGTATCTACCATGGCCGCGTCAAGGCCCTCGCCGACGGTGCTCGTGCCGCCGGTCTCGAGTTCTAGGAGGTATGTAGCACATGGCTCGTAATCAGAAGCAGCAGCGCGAGGCCTCCGAGTTCGAGGAGCGCGTCGTTTACATCAACCGCGTGTCGAAGACCGTCAAGGGTGGTCGTCGCATGAGCCTCGTCGCTCTCGTCGTCGTTGGCGACGGCAAGGGCAACGTCGGCGTTGGCATGGGCAAGTCCGCTGAGGTGCCCATGGCCATCTCCAAGGCATCTCTCGATGCCAAGAAGAACATGTTCCACGTGCCGGTGACCGAGCAGGGCACCATCCCGCACGAGGTTCTCGGCCACTTTGGTGCCGGCCGCATCATCATCAAGCCCGCTGTCGAGGGTACCGGCGTTATCGCCGGCGGCGCTGTGCGTCCCCTCTTTGAGCTTGCTGGCATCAAGAACGTCTTGTCCAAGTCCCTCGGTACCGACAACGGCCTCAACATCATCAAGGCTGCCGTCGAGGGCCTCAAGGAGCTCTCCAGCCCTGAGGACGTCGCGGCTCGCCGTGGCCTGACGGTCTCCGAGATGTTCGTCGGTAAGGAGAACTAAGCATGGCTGACACCATCAAGATCAAGCAGGTCCGCAGCACCAACGGTTGCAAGCAGGACCAGGTCCGTACTGTCCGTGCCCTCGGTCTCCACAGGATCCGCGAGGTTCGCGAGATTGCTGACAACGAGTCCGTCCGCGGCATGATCTTCAAGGTCAAGCACCTTGTCGAGATTGTAGAGGAGTAGCAAATGCAGCTTCACGATCTTACTCCCGCGCCCGGTTCCACCAAGAACCGCAAGCGCGTCGGCCGTGGCAATTCTTCGGGTCACGGCACCACTTCTGGCCGCGGTCAGAAGGGCCAGGGTTCCCGCTCTGGCGGCACCAAGGGTGCCGGCTTCGAGGGTGGCCAGACTCCGCTGGCCATGCGCCTTCCCAAGCTTCCGGGCTTCCGCAACCCCCGTCGTATCGAGTACACCGCTGTTAACGTTGAGCGTCTCGAGCGCAAGTTCGAGGACGGCGCTGTGATCGACGGTGCCGCTCTTAAGGCCGCTCGCATCACCAAGAGCGAGTTCGAGCCCGTCAAGGTGCTCGGCA
Organism: Collinsella aerofaciens; assembly: GCA_008671135.1. Taxonomy (GTDB): domain Bacteria; phylum Actinomycetota; class Coriobacteriia; order Coriobacteriales; family Coriobacteriaceae; genus Collinsella; species Collinsella aerofaciens_J. The sequence goes on along the minus strand of RQAP01000038.1, from coordinate 39,454 downwards.
ATGGTGAGCTCACCAAGAAGTTCACGGTCAAGGTCGACAAGGTCAGCGCTTCTGCGCAGGCCAAGATCGAGGCCGCCGGCGGAAAGGTCGAGCTGCCGTGCTAAATGGTCTTAAGAATGCTTTCCGCATCAAAGAATTGCGCGAAAAGATTCTTTTTACCATAGCTATGCTCGTCGTGTACCGCATTGGTGCGCACGTTCCTGTGCCCGGCATTCCCTTCCAGGGGATGCTGGGCCTTTTCTCGACCGATAACAATTCGGTCGCCGCAGGTGCTATGGCCCTCCTGAATCTTTTCTCTGGCGGCGCGTTGAGCTATGTGTCGGTGTTTTCGCTGGGCATCATGCCTTACATCACCAGCTCGATCATCCTCCAGATGCTCCAGGCCGTCGTGCCTTCCCTGCATGAGCTTGCCCGCGAGGGCGAGGTCGGTCAGACCAAGATTACGCAGTATTCGCGTTACCTCACCCTGGCTCTGGCAATCCTCAACTCCGTGGGTTACCTCTTCCTCTTTAAGAGCTTCGGCATCAGCTTTAATGGCGCCGGCGCTCCCGAGATCATCTTCGACCTCATGATCGTCGGTACGCTCACCGCGGGCGCTATGCTGATCATGTGGATTGGTGAGCTCATCACCCAGCGCGGTATCGGCAATGGCATGTCGCTGATCATCTTCGCGAACATCATGGCCGGTCTGCCGCAGGCTATCTTCTCCAGCACCGAGGGTAACGCCGGTGGCATCATCACCATGGTGATCATCTGCGCCATCATCCTGCTGGTTATCCCGCTGATTGTTTTCCTTGAGCGCGGCCAGCGCCGCATCCCGGTCTCCTACGCTAAGCGCGTCGTGGGCCGTCGCATGATGGGTGGCCAGACCACCTACCTGCCCATCAAGGTCAACACCGCGGGTGTCGTGCCGATCATCTTCGCTTCGGCGCTGCTGTACTTCCCGGCTCAGATTGCCGTGTTCTTCCCCGGCATCGGCTGGATTCAGGCAGTTGCCTCCGCGCTTTCGACCGGTTGGCTTAACTGGGTGCTTAACGTTGTCCTCATTGTGTTCTTCGCGTACTTCTACACCTCCATGGTGTTCAACCCCGATGACACGGCCGATAACCTTAAGAAGCAGGGCGGCTTTATTCCGGGCGTCCGTCCGGGTAGGGCTACCGCGGCCTACATCAAGAACGCGCTCAACAAGATCACGCTTCCCAGCGCTGTCTTTTTGGCGCTCATCGCCATCGTGCCTTCGATCATCTTCTCCTTCACGGGTAACCATCTGATCCAGGCATTTGGCGGCACGTCCATCCTCATCATGGTCGGCGTCGTGCTCGACACGGTCGATAAGCTCGAAGGCCAAATCAAGATGTATGATTACGATGGATTCTTTAAATAGGCTAGAGGAGGATTGCTCATGAACCTCGTATTGCTCGGAGCTCCGGGTGCCGGTAAGGGCACCGTCGCACAGGAGCTCGTCGCCGAGTTTGGCGTCGCCCATATTTCCACGGGCGACCTGCTGCGTGCTGCCGTCAAGGGTGGCACCGAGCTTGGTATTCAGGCTAAGAAGTACATGGACGCTGGCGAGCTCGTTCCCGACCAGCTCGTGATCGACCTTGTCAAGGAGCGCCTTGCCGCCGATGACGCCCAGCAGGGCTTCATCCTCGACGGCTTCCCGCGCAACACCGCCCAGGCTGTGACGCTCGATTCCGAGCTTTCCGCCATGGGTCGCGAGATCGACTGTGCCCTTCTGGTCGATGTGGCCCCCGAGGTCATTATCGATCGTCTGTCTTCGCGTCGCACCTGCCGCGCCTGCGGTTACACCGGCACCGCTGCCGATGCCACCTGCCCCAAGTGCGCAGGCGAGATGTATCAGCGCGACGACGACAAGCCCGAGACCATCAAGAACCGTCTCGACGTCTACGAGAAGTCCACGAGCCCGCTCGTCGACTACTATCGTGGCCAGGGTCTGCTCAAGTCGGTCAACGGTGACCAGGCTCGCGAGACCGTGTACGGGGATGTCAAAGAGGCTCTCGGTCTATGATCAAGATTAAGTCTGCAACGCAAATCGAGCAGATGAAGAAGGCAGGAGCGCTATCTAAGATGGCGCTCCGCCACGTTGGAGCCATGGTGCGCCCCGGCGTTTCGACTTTTGAGCTCGATCAGCTCGCAGAGCAGATTATCCGCATGCATGGCGGCACCCCTGCCTTTAAGGGTTACGGCGGGTTCCCGGGGACCATTTGCGCATCGATCAACGATGCCGTGGTCCACGGTATTCCCAACCCTGACATGATCCTGCGCGATGGCGATATCATCTCCATCGATACGGGAGCCGTTGTCGACGGTTGGGTCGGCGATAACGCATGGACGTTTTTCGTCGGCACCCCCACGCCCGAAGCCAAGGCTTTGTGCGAGGTCACGCGCGATTGCCTTAAGGCTGCCATCGAGCAGGCTGTTCCCGGTAACCATATCGGGGACGTCGGTTATGCCGTTCAGTCCCTCGCCGAGTCTCACGGTTACGGCGTGCTTCGTGATTATGTTGGCCATGGCATTGGCCGCGTGATGCACGAGGACCCCAACGTTCCTAACTACGGAAAGAAGGGGAGGGGCGTTCGCCTCCAGGCCGGCATGGTCATTGCCATCGAGCCGATGGTTACGATGGGTTCCAACCATGTGAGCACGGGCTCCGACGGTTGGATTGTTACGACCAACGACCACCTGCCCGCCGCGCACTACGAGAACACCGTCGCCATTACCAATGACGGTCCGGTGATTCTGACCACGGATGCGCAAGGTGCTTGGTGTTCGCTCCAAGGCGGAGAAATGTAAAAGTCGCCGCCCCCTGATGCCCAACCTCGCCTTTCAATTTCGAAGGCATGACCCCAAGGTCTATGCCTTCTCATTTCAAGGCGATCTTGGGCATCAGGGAACGGCTTTGTTTTACATTTCAAATGTAACAAGTTCCACTTAGTTGTGGAGCCATTACGAAGTTATTTCGATGCGTGCATACGTGTTGTAGAATACTCAATCGCTGTCGTTTTCTAGAGAAAGATGATTGCTTGTGAAGAAGGAAGACGCAATTGAGCTCGAGGGTACGGTAAAGGAACCGCTGCCCAATGCCATGTTTAAGGTCGAGCTCGAGAACGGTCATTCGGTTCTGTGCAACATTTCTGGCAAGATCCGAATGAATTACATCCGTATTCTCCCCGGTGACAGGGTTGTCGTGGAGCTTTCCCCGTACGACCTGACCCGCGGCCGCATCACCTATCGCTACAAATAGCGGCACGTATACACGCACTCCATTTCCGACTGCAGGCTTAGCTCAACCTACGGTCGGATTGTGTGTGAAGACCAGCCATAGTTTTAAACGCCTGCGGCTGGGCGAGTAGATAGTAGGGAAGTAGTTTGAGCGCTACCGAAAGGAAGAACGATGAAGGTACGTCCTTCGGTCAAGAAGATGTGCGATAAGTGCAAAATCATTAGGCGCCATGGCAAGGTCCTCGTCATTTGCGAGAACCCCCGTCATAAGCAGCGTCAGGGTTAAGAGAGGAGACTACGTTGGCCCGTATTAATGGTGTCGACCTCCCGCGTGAGAAGCGCGTTGAGATCGGTCTGACCTACATTTACGGCATCGGCCGCACCACTGCGACGAAGATTTGCGTCGAGTGCAACGTTAACGTGGATACGCGCGTTAAGGACCTCACCGAGGATGAGGTTAACGCCATCCGCGATTATATCGACAAGAACCAGATCATGGTTGAGGGCGACCTCCGCCGTGAGCGCAACCAGAACGTCAAGCGCCTTATGGACATCGGCTGCAACCGCGGCCTTCGTCACCGCAAGGGCCTCCCGGTCCGCGGCCAGCGCACCCACACTAACGCTCGTACCCGCAAGGGCCCGAAGCGTCAGATCGGTGCTAAGAAGAAGAAATAAGGAGCGCTAGATAGATGGCTACTGCTAAGAAGAACGTTCGCGCTGCCCGTCTGAAGCGCGCGGACCGTAAGAACATTTCCGTGGGCCAGGCTCACATTCGTTCTACGTTCAACAACACGATCGTTTCGATCACCGATCCCCAGGGCAACGTCATTTCCTGGAAGTCGGCTGGCCAGGTGGGCTTCAAGGGCTCCCGTAAGTCCACGCCGTTCGCTGCCCAGATGGCTGCCGAGGCTGCTGCCAAGCAGGCCATGGAGCACGGTATGAAGAAGGTTTCCGTCTTCGTCAAGGGCCCCGGCTCCGGTCGTGAGACCGCCATCCGCTCCCTCCAGGCTGCTGGCCTCGAGGTCTCGAGCATCCAGGACAAGACCCCCATTCCGCACAACGGCTGCCGCCCCAAGAAGCGTCGCCGCGTGTAACTGAAAGGATCGTATCAATATGGCAATCGACAGGACTCCTGTTCTTAAGCGCTGCCGTCAGCTCGGGATCGATCCCGCTGAGCTCGGTTACAGCAGCAAGAAGGAATCTATCCGTCAGCCCAAGCGCCGTCGCAAGGAATCTGAGTACGGCATGCAGCTGCGCGAGAAGCAGAAGGTCAAGTTCATCTATGGCGTTCTGGAGAAGCAGTTCCACGGCTACTTCAACAAGGCCCGTAAGATGAACGGCGTCACCGGTGAGAACCTCATGATTATTCTTGAGTCTCGCCTCGACAACGTCGTCTTCCGTCTTGGCTTCGCCCGCACCCGCAAAGAGGCTCGTCAGTCCGTCCGTCACGGTCACTTCACCGTGAACGGCAAGCGCGTGGACATCCCGTCCTACCGCGTCAAGGCCGGCGATGTCGTCGCTGTCGGCGAGAAGTTCCGTGACCTCCTCCCCATCAAGGAGGCCCTGATTTCCTCCGAGCGCTTTGAGGTTCCTGGCTGGCTCGAGGTCGATATCGAGAAGCTGTCTGGTAACGTGCTCGCTCTGCCGACGCGTGAGCAGATCAGCGGTGATATCAACGAGCAGCTCATCGTCGAGCTCTACTCTAAGTAGTCCATCCGGGCTGCTGAGGCTGGAGGTAATACATGTCAGAATTCATTAGGCCTCAGGTTCAGGTCGAAGAGATCAACGAGACGTCTGCTCGTGTCTCCGTCGAGCCGCTCGAGCGTGGTTACGGCGATACGCTGGGTAACTCCCTTCGTCGCGTTCTTCTGTCCTCGCTCGAGGGTGCCGCTGTCGAGGCTATTCAGATCGATGGTGCGCAGCACGAGTTCATGACCATCCCTAACATGGTCGAGGATGTCACCGACATCGTCCTGAATGTCAAGGGTCTTGTCTTCAGGGCTCTCGGCACGACCGACGAGGCGACCGCCACCATCTCGGTTGACGGCCCCTGCGAGGTCACCGGTGCGGACTTCTTTATTCCGTCCGAGTTTGAGCTGGTCAACCCCGAGCAGCACATCGCTACGCTCACCGAGGGTGGCCATCTCACCATGAGCATGCGCATCGGCTATGGCCGCGGCTATGTTTCTGGCGAGGCCAACAAGCGCGATAACGATCCCATCGGTGTGATCCATGTCGACTCGCTGTACTCGCCGGTTTCCCGTTGCGCCAAGCTCGTTGAGGCTTGCCGTGTCGGTCAGCACACCGACTACGACCGCCTTGTCCTCGAGATCGAGACCAACGGCTCCATCGCCCCGCGCGACGCCGTGGTCCAGGCTGCCAATATCATCAACCAGCATATGGCCGCCTTTATGAACCTTGCCGAGACCCCCGAGGTCGAGGAGGAGGCTTCGATCTTCGCTCCCGAGGTCACCAACGACAACGCCGAGCTGGACAAGCAGATCGAGGATCTGGACCTTTCCGTCCGTTCCTACAACTGCCTTAAGCGCGCCAGCATTCACTCGGTCCGTCAGCTCGTTGAGTTCTCGGAGAACGATCTGCTCAACATCCGTAACTTTGGTGTTAAGTCGATCGAGGAAGTGAAGGACAAGCTTGAGTCCATGGGCCTGAGCCTGAAGGCTTAATGCTTCGCATATTTGAGGAGAAACTAGACCATGCGTCACAACGTTAAGAAGGGCCTGAAGCTCGGCACCGATGCGAGCCACACCAAGGCCATGAAGAAGAGCCTTGCTAAGGCCCTCTTCGAGAACGACCGCATCAAGACCACCGAGACCCGCGCTAAGGCGCTGCGTTCGGTCGTCGACCCGATCATCACTTGGGCCAAGAAGGGCGACCTGCACTCTCGTCGTCTGGCTATCGCCAAGCTCGGCGATAAGCAGCTCGTTGCCGAGATCTTCGACAAGGCTGCCCAGGGCATGTGGCAGGACCGCAACGGCGGTTACACCCGCATCATGAAGCTCGGCAACCGTAAGGGCGACAACGCTCCCATCGTTATCATGGAGCTCGTCACCGAGCCTTGCACGCCTAAGGCCAAGAAGGCTGCTCCGGCCCCCAAGAAGGCCGCTGCTCCCAAGAAGGTCGAGGCTGTCGAGGAGGCTCCTGCTGAGGAGACCGCTGAGTAGACATTCCGTCTGCATAGGCTGTATTCGAGGGGTACGTTCGCGTACCCCTCTTTTTTTGTCGCGATACCGTTACTTGTTTGTTGGGAGCGCCCATGACTGCGCCGTCTGATTTCAATTCGATTTCCGAGCTTGACGCCACGCTCGTTTTCCGCGTGGCCTATGATGGCTCGTCGTATAGCGGATTTGCCGAGCAGCCGGGACAGACGACGGTTGCGGGTGAGCTACGTCGAGCCATCGAGACGCTGCTTCGCCGCCCGATCGATTTGACGTGCGCGGGACGTACCGATGCCGGCGTACATGCCGTGGCTCAGTACATCAGCGTGCCTGTAACGGACGCTGAGCTCGCGTGTACGCGCCGTAGGTGGCTGCGGGCTATGGATGCCCTGCTGCCCAAAGATATCGCCATCAACGAGGTCTACAAGGCTCGTAAGGGCTTTTCTGCGCGCTTTGACGCGCGCTCTCGCACTTACACCTATCGCATTGCCGATCGTGATGCGCGGCCCGTGCTGTCACGCGGTGCTGTGTGGTGGCATCGCTATCCCCTCGACGTCGATGCGATGGCGGCCGCCTGCCCTGCGCTTTTGGGCGAGCAGGACTTTAAAAGCTTTTGCAAGGTTGCCTCGGCCGTTGGCAAGCCCACGCATCGTTGCGTGATGCGTGCCGAGTTTGGCCATGAGGTTGCGTTTGGCGAGGACATCCTGACGTTCACCATCGAGGGCAATGCGTTTCTGCATTCGATGGTTCGCACGATCGTGGGCACGCTTGTCGAGATTGGCATGCATCGCCGTGAACCCGAGTGGATGCGTGAGGTCATCGATGCTTGCGACCGTACCGCTGCGGGCCCCACGGCTCCTGCCTGTGGCCTTACGTTTATGGGCGTGGATTACGATCCCGCCGAGCTTGTCGTGCTCGACTAGGGGAGGGCTCGACGCGTCGTGCGTCGACACCTGTCATCTGTGGGCTGCGCGTGTGCAACATCTGTTCTTGGCGTGCAGTGCAACCGGTGTCTCATTGCTTTTATTGCCGGGGTGTACCATGAACCACGATTTGATTCATTGCTGTCGAGAGGACGGATAACTTGGTTCGACGTGGCTCGCATCCGCGACTTTCGGTGATCCTTGTGGTAGAAGGTTCGCCCAGCTATGCGATGCGTGCGCTCGAGAGTATCCAGAACCAAGACCTCTACGATTTGCAGATTGTCGTTGTCTGCCGCGATGCTGCGCCCGGTGTGCGCCATTCGCTTCAAGTTGCTGCCGACAGGGACATCCATATTGATTTGATTGACGTCGAGGACGCGAAGCGCGGTGCTTGCCTTCGTGCCGGTTTTGCTGCCTCGCGTGGCTCTCAAATCATCGCTATGAACGCCGATGAGTGGTTTGCTCCGCAGTCCCTTTCCAAGATGGTCGATATCGCGTGCGATACTGCGGCAGACATGGTGTTCCCCACGGTGTCGCTCGACCGCTATGATGCACATCGAGAGCGCCATTCGCGCGTCTTGGATGCTGCCTCTATTGCCATAGAAGACGAGTCTTCTATGGTGACTGGGCTGCCCCAGTTGATTTTAGGCGGCCTAGTCGCTCAGACCTCTGGCGTGATGTACAGCCGCTCGCTGTTTGAGGCATGCCTGTCGCGCGGCAAGGCGTACCGTACGGTTGAGTTTATGGCTTATGCGCTCTCGCAGGCACGATTCGTGTCCGGCTGCGGCGACGCTTGTTTCCACGCGGTGGCACCTAAGCTTACAGATGCCTTTGATCCCACCATGTATGCCAGGATATCCGATGACACTCGAGCGCTCGACGAGCTTGCGGACTCACTCTCGGAAGCAGATAGCGGTGGTCGGCTCAAGCTGGCAAGCCAAAAGTTCTACTTTGCCGGACTGGTCGCCTGCATCGAGAATTTGTGTCTGAGCCCGCATGGGGTGTCGTCAATTGAGCGTTCCGCCCGCATGCGTGATATGCTCGAGGCGCCTCGAACCCGTCAGATGGTCGCCGCGCTCAAGGACAACCATCGGGGACTCGGTCTGTTGTTTGGGCCGATCGCCAGCGCCAAGCCCGCGCGCTGCGTGATGTGTACGCATCTGGCAGCTTTTCTTAACCGGACGGGCGCAAAAACCGCCTAAACGGCTCATTTCGAAACAAATTTGCATAGAATTGTTTCGAAATGCGTTCTTATACACAAAAGCCTTCAAATAGCGTTAAACTATTCAATCACTGATTGATTTTCTCCACCATCTTTTGGAGAGAGGGTTTGTATGGCTAAAAAACGCAATGGGCGCCAGGATGCCATTAGAGATATTGTGCGCAATAAGGACGTCCGCACGCAGCGCGTGCTGGTCGATGAGCTCCGCGCTATGGGCTTTGATTGCACGCAGGCGACTGTCTCTCGCGATATTGCCGATATGGGGCTGCGTAAGCTCCCTGAGGGCATCTATGTTCTGGCAGAGGACCTGCACCTGCAGCGTATGGTTTCCGAGCTCGTAACGGGCGTTCTGCGCACCGATAATCTGGTTATGATCAAGGCTCAGCCTGGCACGGCTTCCGGCATCGCCGCCGCCGTTGATGCGGCAGAGCTGCCCGATGTGCTTGGCTCGCTTGCCGGCAACGATACGATTTTGGTTATTGCCCAGACGGCCGAGGACGGCGAGCGTCTTGAGGCGCTGATCAATAAGCTGAGCAATTCTCGCAAGTAGGCGTGCGGGTCGTGCGCTCGGCACTGCGTGCGCTTACATAGTGGCTTGTAAGGGGTATCGACGTTGGTCGGTACCCCTTTTTGTTTGCCGGTATAAAGACCGCCCACCAGGTCGCTTCAAACTAAAAGGCCCCGAGCAGTTCAATAAGCTGCTCGGGGCATTGTTGGCTTTAGTCGCGTACTTCTTAGCCGACCGTATCGTCAGGCGTGGGCGAGGGGTCGGGAGTGGGCGTAGGCGTAGGCGTAGGCGTGCCGCCATCGCCGCCGGTCGAACCACCAGTGGAGCCACCCGTCGAGCCACCGGTCGTACCGGTGCCCCCGGTGGTGTCGCCGCCCGTGGTCTCGGTGGTCGTGGTCGTCGTGGTAGTCGTTGTGGTGGTTTCCTCTTCCTCTTCCTCTTCGTCCTTGTCCTTGTCGTCGTTCTCCGACTTCTTGGTGTTGTTGGTGCCGTAGAACTTCCAGACGCTGTTGTTCTTGTAGGTGGGCGCCGTTCCGGTCACAAACTCCTCGCGCTCGGTACCGGTCAGAACGGTGTTCATAAACCGCTTAAAGACAGGCAGGTTGGTGCTGTCGCCCAGCAGGTCCGTGCCGTACTTTTGGATGGGGATCTCGCCCGCGGAATAGCCGGTCCACAGGGCGCACGCCAGCTGCGGGGTATAGCCGCAGAACCAAAGGTTGGTGGTGTTGTCGGTGGTGCCCGTCTTGCCGGCATAGGGCTGGTTGACACTCAGGGCGCCGGCAGCACCCGTACCGCTGCCCTTCATGACGCCGGACAGAACATCGGTGACCGCGGCGGCCTCGCCCTCGGTAAGCACCTGTGAGGGATTGTCGGTGTGCTGGTACAGCACCGAACCGGTACGAGAATCAATCTCGGTGATGGCGATCGGCTGGCGATAGTAGCCGCCGTTGGCAAACGTCGCGTAGGCGGCGGCCATCTCGAGTGGCGAGATCGAGCCGGTGCCGAGCGTCATGACGGGAACGTCCTCGATGTTGTCCTTGGCGGGGTCGATGCCGAGCTTTTTGACGAGCGAGATGATCTTGCTGTTGCCGACGGCTTCCGCCACCTGGATGTAGCCAGTGTTGGAGGAGTATGCCGTTGCCTGCTTAAGCGTGATGTTGCCATAGCTCTGGTTGGCGTAATTTTGGACCTCGGTCGTGGTGCCCTTGGCCTTGAGCGGCGAGTTGCAGTTGAGGGTGACGTTGGGGTTCATGCCGTTTTGGATGGCAGTTGCCAGCGTAAAGGCCTTAAAGGTGGAGCCGACGGGACGCTTGGCCGTGGCATGGTTTACGTGGTTCTCGTCAGCGTTGTAGTCGTAGCCGCCCACCATGCACTTGATGTAGCCGGTCTTGGGGTCGACGACGACCATGCCCATGTCCAGGCCGTCGAGCGAGAGCGTGTCGAGCTGCTGGCGGACGGCATTCTCTGCCACCTGCTGCATCGTGGGGTCGATGGTGGTCTTGACGGTCAGGCCGCCCTTAAAGAGCACGTCGGTCGAGAACTCCTGCTCCAGCAGCTGCTTGACGTAGGAGACAAAGTAGGGCTGCGAGTAAACGTCGACGCCGCTGCCCGAGATTTCGGTCACGTTGAGGGTGATGGGCTCGGCCTGTGCGGCATCGTGCTCCTCCTGGGTGATGTGGCCCAGGCGCAGCATGTTGTCGAGAACCTTGTTGCGGCGAGACAGTGCCAGATCGGGATTGACCGTGGGGTCGTACTGCGAAGGCGAGTTGGGAAGGCCGATGAGCAGCGCGGCCTCGCTCAGGGTGAGGTCGGCGGCGCTCTTAGACAGATAGGTCTCGGCTGCGGCCTCGATGCCGTAGGCGCCGTGGCCGTAATAGATGGTGTTGAGGTACATCATGAGGATCTCGTCTTTGGAGTACATGTCCTCCATCTTGATGGCGATGTAGGCCTCGCGCACCTTACGCTCAATGGTCGAGTCGAACTGCTCCTCCTGCAGGATGGTGTTGCGCACCAGCTGCTGGGTGATAGTCGAGGCGCCTTCGTGCCCGCCGCCGAGGGTTGCCACCGCAGCACGCGCGATACCCCACAGGTCGATACCGCCGTGCTCGTAGAAGCGCTCGTCCTCGACGTCAACGGTGCCCTGCAGCACGTAGGGGGAGACCTCGTCCTTGGTGATGGACTTGCGGTTTTGCGTGTAGAAGCTCGCGATCTTGTTGCCGTTGCAGTCGACGATCTCGGTGGGCTCGCTCACCAGATACGCGTTGGCGTCGGTGTAGTCGGGCAGATCGGACAGCCAGCGGTTGACGTTGCCGACCATGCCGATGCCAAACGCCACGCCCGCAATCAGCAGAAAGCCCAAAAACGAGAGCAGAATTATGGGCAGGGCGTGCGTCTTTGAACGGCTGTGTCCCTGTCGTTGGCGAGGACCCATATATTGACCTCCAGGTATGTCGTGCCGGACGGTGGATGTGCCGTCGGGGCAGGATGGACATAAGTTATTACACGATAAACCAAACGGGGCGCGCGAGGCCTCGTGTATGCTGGAAGACGGCATTTTTCAGAGTGAATGCATACCTTGGTAAGGAGTTTACCGATGGCGATTCGGGCGATGGGGCCGAGCGGACAATACGAGACTGGATTGGATGCTGCCGGTGTGGCGCTGCCCGAGCTGCTGGCGCCGGCGGGCGGGCTCGACCAGATGCTTGCGGCCATCGCCGCGGGTGCCGATGCCATCTATGCGGGGTTGGGCGGCTTTAACGCCCGCGTGAGCGCGCATGGCTTTACGGATGACGAGTTTGCGCGCGGCTGCGCCGTGGCGCATGCCCATGGCGTGCGCGTGTACGTGACGCTCAACGTGTTCGTGTTTGACGATGAGCTGTCCGATGCGGTGGCACTGGGAGCTCATGCACTGGAGTTGGGCGCCGATGCTCTGATTGTCGCCGATGCCGGGTTGGCCTGCGCGCTGCGCGCGGCGATTCCCGGGGTCGAGATTCACCTGTCCACGCAGGCGGGCGCTCATAGCGAAGGCGCCGTGAGGCTGGCGGCCGACGAGTTGGGGGTCGAGCGCGTGACGACGGCACGCGAGCTGGCGGTCGACGAGATTGCGGCGCTATGTGCCACGGGCGTGCCCATCGAGGTATTCTGCCACGGCGCTATTTGCATTGGATACTCGGGTGCGTGCGGGTTCTCGGCCCTTCGACGTGGCCGCTCTGCGATGCGCGGTGATTGCACACAGCCGTGCCGTCTGGCGTACGACCTGGTGGACGAGGCGGGACAGAGCGTTGTCGACGCCGAGGGAGATCGCCTGCTGTGTCCGCGTGACTATCTGGGTATTGCACATCTGCCCGAGCTTGTAGATGCCGGGGTGGCGTCGCTCAAGATCGAGGGGCGCATGAAGAACCCCGATTACGTATTCAACGTGGTGCGGGTGTGGCGCCGGGCGCTCGATATGCTGTGCGACGGCGCGTGGGACCCCGGTGCCGTAGAAGAGCTTGAGCGCGAGTTGGGAAGGTCGTTTAACCGTGGGTTTACCGATGCGTACCTGCGAGGGCGTTCGGGTGCCGAACTGATGAGCTTTGAGCGCGCAATTAACCAGGGCGTGCGCGTGGGGCGCTTGGTCGCTGTGGGCCACGAAGAGGTGACCGTTGAGCTCGACGCCGCCGTGGCGGCGGGTGACACGCTCGAGATTCGGTTCTATCCGGGTGTCGACGCGCGTCCCGATGTGCCCAAGCGCTGGCCGCAGGTGCCCTGCCCGGTGGATGCCGCAGCGGGGGAGCGCGTCGTCGTGCATTGCAAGCGTAAGGTGGGCACGGGCTGCGAGGTATACCTGATTCGCAGCGCCGGCGTGTTGGATCAGACGGCGGCGGTGTTGGAGCGCATGCGGGCCGAGGCGAATGCGATTGCGCCCGTTGCTCGTGCCGTTGAGGTGCTGCCCTTTGAGGACGTTGCGGTGGATGGCGGTGCGTCGACGGAGTTGGTGGAGTGCGCGGTTCCCACTCGCATGGTTTTTGCTTGGCAGCTGATGGATGCCGACCCGCGCGGGGAACTCGATTTGTCCGACGCCGTTGTGGTGCTTGACGAGGTGTGCCGCGCGAGTGACGCTGACTGGACCCGCTCACTGATGCAGCGTGCCGGGCGCGTCGTCTGCCGCAACCTGGGACAGGTGGTGATCGCTCGCGAGCTGGGCGTGACGTTTGACGTGGCGGCGCCGGTGTTCTGCGCGAATCGGGCCACGCTTACCTGGCTGCGCGGACTCGGTGCGGGGCGGGTGTACTTGCCGGCCGAGTTGCTCGGCAATGATGCGGATCGTATTGCCGAACTGGCTGCTGAACCCGGCGTCTTGGGTCCGGTCGACGCCGACCGTCCCGAGCTTATGGTGTGCGAGCACTGCCTGCTGACCGCCGAGGGCGTCTGCGCCACCGATGCGACGGGACAGGTCCGTTGCCGCGACTGCTTGCGTCGTCGGCAGGCACGCTATCTGGTCGAGCGTGACGGTACACGTCTGCCAGTTGCCATTGACGCATGCGGCAGGACGAGGATTTTCCTGTCGTAGGTGCCGCGTCGCGTCAGTTTGTTATCATAAGAGAGTTTATGGACTTACAGCACCGCCGTTTTCGGCGAGGGTGCTATAGCAAAAGGAGGATACCCAATGCTGTCTGTTGACGAGCAAATGCGTATCATCACCTCGGGCGCCGCGCAGATCGTTCCCGAGGCCGACCTTCGCAAGAAGCTTGAGAAGGGCGAGCCCCTCAACATCAAGCTCGGCGTCGACCCCACCAGTCCCGACCTGCACCTGGGCCACGCCGTGCCGCTGCGCAAGATGCGTCAGTTCCAGGACCTGGGCCACAACGTCACCCTCATCATCGGCAACGGTACCGCGTTGATTGGCGACCCTTCGGGCAAGAACTCCACGCGTCCGCAGCTTTCGCAGGAGCAGATCGAGGCCAACGCCGAGACCTACGTGAGCCAGGCCATGAAGATCCTGGATCCCGAGAAGACCACCATCGTGCACAACGGCGACTGGATCCTTTCGATGGACCTGGCCGGCCTGCTGCAGGTGTGCTCCAAGTTCACCGTCGCCCGCATCCTTGAGCGCGATGACTTTACCAAGCGCTACCAGTCTCAGACGCCGATCGCCCTGCATGAGTTCCTGTATCCCGTGATGCAGGCCTTCGACTCCGTGCAGATCAAGGCCGACGTGGAGATGGGCGGCACCGATCAGCTCTTCAACCTGCTCGCCGGCCGTGAGCTCATGGAGAAGATGGGCATGGAGCCCCAGATCGCGCTCACCATGCCGCTGCTCGAGGGCACCGATGGCGTGCGCAAGATGTCCAAGTCCTACGGCAACTACATCGGCCTGACCGACGCCCCCAAGGATATGTTCGGCAAGACCATGTCCATCCCCGACGAGATGATTGGCAAGTACTATCGTCTGGCCAGCTCGCTCACCCCTGCAGAGGTCGACAAGATCGACGCTGCCCTGGCCGATGGTTCTGCCGACCCCTACGAGCTCAAGCGCGCTCTGGGCCGCGACCTGTGCGACACCTACCACGGCGCCGGTGCCGGCGACGAGGCTCAGGCCGAGTTCGACCGCGTGTTCAAGGAGGGCCAGCTCGCCGACTTTCCCGAGAAGCACGTTGAGCTGACCGTCAACGACGAGGGCCAGATCTACCTCGCCGGCCTGCTCAAGGACTTGGGTCTTTCGGCGAGCGCCGGCCAGGCCCGTCGCGATATCGACGGCGGCGGCGTCAAGATCAACGGCAAGGCCGTGGCTCCCAAGAGCTATAACATCGATCCCAGCGCCCTCAAGCTGGGCGACACCCTCTCCGTAGGCAAGCGCAAGGGCTTCAAGTTGGTCTAACGAGCGAGTTGACCTCACAAGTGCAATAAGGCCGCAGCCGGGAATCCCGACTGCGGCCTTTTTGGTTACGACGATCCCATGGGGACGGAGGGATCATTTGGCGGTGCCGTTAAGCGGAGAGGCGTATTGTTGACCCATCGTTTGGGCATACAATGGCTATTGGTTTGCTGCGGTGAAGGTCTGTCCGCTCCGCAGCTTTTTTCTACGGTTAAAGGAGTATGTATGTCCGTTGAGGTCATGAGGTCTGTGATCGAGGCCGCCGAGGGCCGCGTGCCCGTCGACACGCTGTTTATCAATGCGCAGATTGTCGACGTGTATGGCCAGCGTGTGGCGCCCGGCAGCGTTGCCGTCAAGGACGGTGTGATCGTCGGCGTGCTCTACGATGGTCGCGACGATGCTGCCGGCACCTACGAGGCTGCCGAGGTCATTGACTGCCAGGGCCGCTATCTCGCCCCCGGCTTTATCGACGGACATCTGCACATTGAGTCCTCGAACATCCGTCCCGCCGAGTATGCGCGCATGGCCGCGACGCGCGGTACCACCACCGCCATTGCCGACAGCCACGAGATCGCCAACGTGGCGGGGCTCGACGGCCTGCGCTTTATGATCGAGGACGGTCGCCGCGCGCCCATTTCCATCAAGTACATGATGCCCTCATGCGTGCCCGCGCTGCCCGATGAGCAAGCGGGCGCTGTGATTACCGCTGCTGACATGCAGGCGTTTTTTGCCGAGCATCCGGGCGACGTTTTTGGCCTGGGCGAGATGATGAACCTGCCGGGCGTCTTTATGGCCGATCCCGAGACCTGCGCTCGCATCGATGCTGCCAACCAGACGCCGTCCAAGCAGGTTGACGGTCACGCGCCGCTCGTTGCCGGCAAGGACCTCAACGCCTATGCCGCAGCAGGTATTATCGCTGACCATGAGTCGACGATTCCCGAGGAGGCACTCGACAAGCTGTCTCGCGGCATGTACGTGATGCTGCGCGAAGGTACGTGCAGCCATGACCTGGCCAACCTGTCGCCGATGCTGCTGGAGAATCCTGCCCGTGCCCGCCGTTGCTGCTTTGCGACTGACGACTGTGCTCCCTCCGACGCGCTTGCGACCGGCATGATCGATAACGCCTGCCGCGTGGCGATTGAGGCCGGTATCGACCCCGTGGTCGCTATCTCTATGGCGTCCCTGTCCACGGCCGAGGTGTTTGGCCTGGACCACGGTTGCCGCGACCCGCACGAGCTGCGTGGCGCCATCGCCCCGGGCAAGCGTGCCGACCTGCTGGTACTCAACGACCTGACGTTTGCCACGGCTCCGCATCGCGTGTATGCCACCGGTGCCCTGGTGGCGCAGGACGGTACCTTTGTGGGCGAGATTGCACCCGAGATGGCCGAGGTTGCGGCCCTTGCCGATGAGCTGCGCGCCTCCGTTAAGCTGCCGAAGCTTTCGCTCGACGTATTCGACTATGCCTTTAAGCCGGGCGAGGCCGTGATTGACGTGGTGCCGGGTAAGGCCATCACGGGCATGGCTCGCCCCGAGAGCGCCGAGCGCCTGCGCCGCATTATGCTGATCGAGCGCCACGGCCGCGGTGTGTCGCTGCAGGCCGAGGGCGCCGACGGTGATGGCCCTGCGGGCCTGGGTCTTGTCGGCAAGCACATCGGTCGCGGCTGGGTGCGTGGCTTCACCATCACCGGTGGCGCCATTGCCTCCACAATCGGCCACGACTCGCACAACGTGTGCGTCGTGGGTGATAACGCTGCCGATATGATGGCGGCTGTTGAGGCTGTGGGCCAGGGTGGTCACGTGCTGGTGCGCAACGGCGAGGTCGTGGCGCGCATTCCGCTGGCGCTCGGCGGTCTGATGAGCGAACGCACGGCCGAGGACGTTGCCGCGCAGCACGACGACTTTATGGTCAAGGCACGCGCTATGGGTATTGAGCCGCCGCTCGACCCCATCATGGGCATCATCTTCCTGCCCCTGCCGGTTATCCCGACGCTCCGCATCCGCCCCGAGGGCATGTTCGACGTCACGACCTTCACCTACGCCGACTAGTCATCGGGGACGTTCTTAAACGGCTAGTCATTGGGGACACTCTTTGACGTGTTGCCTGGCGCTGCGAATGTGGGACCCCTGGCGCGCGTGAGCTATTTGCCAGGTCCTTGTAACGTTTGCGCCCGCGGAGTCTTACCTGAGCTCCCTTTGGGTACGTTGGAATTGGATACACGTTCGATTCCAACAAGCCCGAAGGGAGCTTTTCTATGTTTAAACTGATTGCATCCGATATGGACGGCACGTTGCTTGACGAAAACAGCCAGGTGCCTCCCGAGACCTACGAACTGATTCTGGCGCTACACGAGCATGGCGTGCATTTTGCCGCATCGTCAGGCCGCCGCTACGATCGCCTGTGCGAGTTCTTTGCGCCCGTTCGCGACAAGATGGACTTTGTCGCCGCTAACGGTGCCCAGGTCTACGCCGACGGCAAAATGGTAGACCGTGAGGTGTATTCGCACCTGGCGATTCGAAGGCTCGCCCAGGCTGTCGCGACGTTTCCCAATCTGCATCTTGCGCTTTTTGACCGAACCAAGTCCTTCCTGCTCGATGACGAGTGCAAGTTCGTGCGTGAGGTCGATAAGGACCTTCCCAATGCCGAGCGTATTTGGGAGCTGCCCGATCCCAGCGTAAATATCATCAAGGCGAGTATCTTTTGCGATGACGGTGTCGTTATGGACAGCGCCTACGTGCTACAGCGTGAACTTGGCCAGCTCTTTACTTTTGCACCTTCGGGCAACGCGTGGATCGATGCCATGCAGCCCGGTGTGTCGAAGGCCTCGGGCATCGCACAGCTCGCGGAGCATTACGGCATTGGACGCGACGAGATCATGGCGTTTGGCGACTCGATGAACGACTACGAGATCATTCGCTTTGTCGGCACGGGCTGCGCGATGGAAAACGCGCGCCCCGCGCTCAAAGCGGTTGCCGATCGCGTGGTGGGTCGTAACCGCGACCACGCTGTCCAGCAGGAACTCCGCCGTGTTCTGGAGAGCCTCGCCTAATCCGGCAGATGGGGATGTTCCCTTTCTGCCGGCAGTGGGGGACAGTCCTTGCAGCTTTTTCGCGAAGAGTGTCCCCAACGACTACTGTGACCAGGGTAGCTAATTTGGGACGGGGCTATTTTAGCTACCCTGCCGGGTTGATGCTGCTAGGCGAGGGCGGCCATGATGGTGCGGGCGACGCCGTCGTGGTCGTTGTCGTATTCGGTGATGGCGTCGGCGGCCTCGCGATCCTCGGGCTCGGCGTTGATCATGGCCATGCCGTGGCCCGCTGCCTGCAGCATGGGAATGTCGTTGATGTTGTCGCCGAACGCCCAGGCGTCGGCGAGACGCTCACCCAGGTGCTCGCATAGCCACGTGAGGGCCGTTCCCTTGGTGGCGCCTTCGCCCATAACCTCGATATTCATGGCGTACGAACGCGTGACCTCAATGCCTCCGAGCTTGTCGAGCGCCGCCGCGATGGCGTCGCGATCGGCCGGGTCGTGCCAGTACATGGCGATGCGTTCGAGCGTCTCGACTTCGTCGATCTTGCTGTCGATATCCATGTCGATCGGTGTTCGTGTGCGCTTGAGCGAAGCCGCGATGTGGGGATCGCCGCCGCAGAACTCATCTAGGCGCCCGTAAAGCGAACGGGGGAGGAAACACTGTCCATCCGCGAAGATATCGAAGGTCACATCGTGGCCGGCGGCAATGCGATGGATGCGGTGGGCAATGCCGCAATCGAGCGGACGGCTCAAGATGCACGTGGCGCGCGAGGCGTCGGTGGGCACATCGTCGTCGAGCTGCCAGACGCTGGCGCCGTTGGCGCAGACTGCGTAGTGCACGGCGGGATGGGCGAGAATGGGCTCAAAGATGCCCGACAGCGGACGCCCCGTGCAGGGAACAAACTCGATGCCACGACGTGCGAGCTCGTCGAGCATTGTCCAGGTGGCATCGCTCATCTGCTTATCGCTCGTCAGCAGCGTCCCATCCATATCGGAAAACACAATCATTTGATGCAGCCCTTTCTACTGGCATAAAAAGCGTGGCCGAGGGCTTGGGTCCCTGGCCACGCTCGAGTTCTATAACGGTCCGCGTCCTAGCGGTCGGCGAGCGGCTTGTACTCCAGCGGCTCGATCACCGGACGATAGGCGGGGCGGATGATACGGTGCGCGCAGAAGAGCTCTTCCATGCGGTGCGCCGACCAGCCGGCCATGCGGGCGACGGCGAATAGCGGCGTAAAGAGCGTCTCGGGCACGCCGAGCATCTTGTAGATAAAGCCCGTGTACAGGTCGATGTTGGCGCAGATGGGCTTGGTCATGCCGTGGTCGCGCATGACCTGGGGTGCCAGGCGCTCGATACGCTCGATGAGTGCGAACTCTTCGCCCAAGTCCTTCTTGGCTGCCAGTGAGCGCGCGTAACGGCGGCAGACCTCGGCGCGCGGGTCGCTGAGCGTATAGACGGCGTGGCCCATGCCGTAGATGAGGCCCGTGCCGTCGAAGGCCTGCTTGTCGAGGATCTTGCCCAGGTAGGCCGCGACCTCGTCCTCGTCCTCCCAGTTGGAGACATGCGCGCGGATGTCCTCGTGCATAGACACGACCTTGGCATTGGCGCCGCCGTGGCGCGGGCCCTTGAGCGAGCCGATAGCCGCGGCGTAGGCGGAATACGGGTCGGTGGCCGAAGACGACAGCACGCGGCAAGCGAAGGTGGAGTTGTTGCCGCCGCCGTGCTCGGCATGCAGCATGAGCATAACGTCGAGCAGCATCGCCTCATCGCGGGTGAACGCCATGCCGCCGCGCAGGACCTGTAGGATGGTCTCGGCGGTGGAGAGGCCGGGCGTGGGGTGCGGCACGTGAACCTCGGAGCCGCGAAGCTTGGCGACCGAGGCCATGTGTGCGAAGGCGGCGATGCGCGGGAGACGTGCGAGCATGGAAATGGCGACGTCGATTTCGTGCTCGGGCGTGATCACGTCTGGTTCGGCATCGAAGGCGTAGAGCAGCAGCACGGCGCGCTGAAGCACGTTCATGATGCTCGACGACACCGTGGTCATGGGAAACTCTTTGACGTACTCGTCGCTCAGATGTCTAAAGGCACCTAGGCGCTCGCAGAAGCCGTCGAGCTCTTCCTTGTTGGGCAGCGAACCCGTGATAAGCAGATAGGCGACTTCTTCGTAGCCGTAGCGATTCTCGGCCTGGGCATTGTTGACCAGATCCTCGATGCTGTAGCCGCGAAGCGTGAGCTTGCCCTGATCGGGCACGACCTTTCCGTCGACCTTGTTGTAGCCGTGCACATCCGAGATACGAGTGAGGCCCGCGACCACGCCCGAGCCGTCGGCATTGCGCAGGCCGCGCTTGACATTGTGCTCTTCGAACAAGCCCTCGTCATAAGGGTCGGTCGGCAGGCCGTGGTAGAGGCTTTCGCTCTCAGGCGAAATCTGGCGGCTTGCTTCGTAATCCAGAACCAGTCGGCTCAAGTGGTCATCGAAGCGGTAATAGATTTTCTTGGCGTCGTAGGCCATGCGCGCTCCTCTCCGGGCCGCATCGGGGTGGCTTGCATGGGCATGCGCGCGTCAGGCTATCCCCGGCGGCCTGTTCGCTACAGGCGGTACATAAAGTTGAAGACGTCCTCGCGCTGGATGGACACGTTGACGCCCGAAAGCTCGCCGGCCTCGGCCAGCGCCTTCTGCAGCTCGGCGAAGTCGAGCTTGGACTCGGCGGTATCGGCCAGCATGGTCATGGTGAAGATGTCCTCGATAATGGACTGCGTGATGTCGCGGATGTCGACGTTGGCCTCGCCTAGGACACGGGTGACGCCGGCGACGATACCGGGGCGGTTCTTGCCAAGGACGGTGATGACGATGCGGGAGGACGAGATCTCGGCCATGGGAAACCCTTTCGCGTGATTGCGGCGCGCGCGGGGCGCTCCGCTACGGTACAGTGTTCATCATTGTACCTGTCTGGCGCAAAAAAGGCGCGCTCGCTGCGGCGTTACACGTCTGCAACATGGGAGAAGGGGCAACAGGGTGCGTGTCCGCTGCGGTTGGCCACGCCGTGTTGCACAAAGACCGTGAACCTTTTGTGGGACGCGCGGCGCTGTGGTACCATAGCCGAGTTTGTTGTCTTGGTCGGAAACCAAGACGCCTTATGCGCTGATCGGTAACCAGCGCCTGACCAATAAGGAGTCCTACCATGAAGCAGGGTATCCATCCCCAGTATGTCGAGTGCACGGTGACGTGCTCCTGCGGCAACACCTTCAAGACGCACGCTACCGTGTCCGAGATGAAGGTCGAGCTTTGCAACGAGTGCCACCCGTTCTACACCGGCCAGCAGAAGTTCGTCGACACCGGTGGACGCGTCCAGCGCTTCGCCGACAAGTTCGGTGGCGCCGCTGCCGCTCAGCTCAAGAAGGCCGAGGAGGCCAAGGCCGCCAAGGCCGCCAAGGCTGCTGAGGCCGAGGCCGCTCGCAAGGCCGCCGCTGAGGCTAAGGCTGCCGAGAAGGCTAAGCGTGCTGCTAAGTTTGCCGAGGAGGCTGCCAAGCAGGCCGCCGAGGCTCCCGCAGAGGCTCCCGTCGAGGAGGCCGCTGCCGAGGCCGAGACCACCGAGGCTGCTGAGTAAATAGCTCGCCGCGGAATCGCTCGCATTCATGGCATGAGGGCCGTGCATCCGTTTGGGTGCGCGGCCCTTTTCTTTTTATTGGTGCAAACCAACCTGCCCCCATTGCATCAAATGGCAGAGAGGCAGCGTTTGCCCAGATAAAACCTGCCAAAATTAACCTGTCCATTGTGGCAGGTTGGTCGTAGTTATTACGTGGCGGTCGAGGTCGACCGTATAGGCCGCGCCTTGTTTGGCTAAAGTACAATCATCTGTGTTTAACTCGCCCGCAGCTGCACGGCGTGGGCGATGGCCAAAAAGGAAAACCACATGGGATTCATGTCAAAGCTGCTGTCCTTTGGATCCGATAAGGACCTTAAGCGCTACTACAAGATCGTCGACCAGATCAACGGTCTTGAGCCCCAGTTTGAGAAGATGACCGAGGAGGAGCTCCGCGGCCAGACCGATAAGTTCCGCGAGCGTTACGCCAACGGCGAGTCGCTCGACGACATGCTCCCCGAGGCCTTTGCCACCGTGCGTGAGGCTTCCAAGCGCACCATGGGTATGCGCCACTTTGACGTGCAGCTCATTGGCGCCATGGCACTGCACGAGGGCCACATCGCCGAGATGAAGACCGGCGAAGGTAAGACCCTCGTCTCCACCTTGGCCGGCTATCTCAACGCTATTGCCGGCAAGGGCGTGCACGTCGTTACTGTCAATGATTACCTTGCCAAGCGTGACTCCGAGTGGATGGGCCGCATCTATAAGTACCTGGGTATGACCGTCGGTCTGCTCCAGAACAACATGCCGCTCGAGCTCAAGCGCCCGGCCTACCAGGCCGACGTCACCTACGGCACCAACTCCGAGTTCGGCTTTGATTACCTGCGCGACAACATGGTTACCCGTCCCGAGCAGCGCGTGCAGCGCGGCCACAACTACGCCATCGTCGACGAGGTTGACTCCATCCTGATCGATGAGGCCCGCACCCCGCTGATCATCTCGGGCGCTGGCACCAAGTCCGCCAGTACCTACAAGGACTTCGCGCGTGCCGTGCGTGGCCTTGAGCGCGGCGAGGACGTGTCGCACGACATGCTCACCGCTACCGAGGACGTGGAGCCCACGGGCGACTATGTCATGGACGAGGCCAAGCACACCATTGCCGCCACCGAGCGCGGCCTTAAGAAAATCGAGCGCCGCCTGGGTATCGATGACATCTATGCCGATCTCTCCGGTCAGCTGGTCAACCACCTGCAGCAGGCGCTGAAGGCCCAGTACATGTTCCACCGCGATAAGCAGTACGTGGTCACCAACGGCGAGGTCAAGATCGTCGACGAGTTCACCGGCCGCATTATGGAAGGCCGCCGCTATTCTGAGGGCCTGCACCAGGCCATCGAGGCCAAAGAGGGCGTGCTCGTACGCGAGGAGAACCAGACACTCGCCACCATCACCCTGCAGAACTACTTCCGTCTGTATGACAAGCTCTCCGGCATGACCGGCACGGCACTTACCGAGGATGCCGAGTTCCGCGAGATCTACAAGCTGCCCGTCGAAGTCATCCCTTCCAACAAGCCCGTGCAGCGCGTGGATCACGAGGACCTGGTGTACCGTACCATTCAGGCCAAGTACAACGCCGTCGCCGACGATGTCGAGCGACGTCACGCCAAGGGCCAGCCGGTCCTGGTGGGCACCGTCTCCATCGAGAGTTCCGAGAAGCTGTCCGCCGCCCTTACCAAGCGCGGCATCGCACACGAGGTCCTCAACGCCAAGCATCACGAGCGCGAGGCTCATATCGTTGCCCAGGCCGGACGCTACGGCGCCGTGACCATCGCTACTAACATGGCCGGTCGTGGTACCGACATCCTGCTGGGCGGCAACCCCGACGAGCTGGTGCGCGAGCGCCTGGAGTACGAGGGCCTGACCATGGAGGATGTGACGCCCGAGCAGCTCGAGCAGTTTAACGCCGAGGCCAAGGAGACTTGCAAGGCCGAGCGCGAGCGCGTGCTTGCCGCCGGCGGCCTGACCGTCATCGGCACCGAGCGCCATGAGTCCCGTCGTATCGACAACCAGCTGCGCGGCCGTTCCGGCCGTCAGGGCGATCCGGGCGAGACCCAGTTCTACCTGTCGCTCGAGGACGACCTCATGCGCCTGTTCGGCGGCGACAAGATGGACCGCGTCTCCAAGATGATGGTCACGGCCGACATGGGCGACGACATGCCCATCCAGCACAAGATCATCTCCAAGGCCGTCGAGAGCGCCCAGCACAAGGTCGAGAGCATCAACTTCTCCATGCGTAAGAGCGTCCTTGAGTACGACGACGTCATGAACAAGCAGCGCCAGGTCATCTACGCCGAGCGCAATAAGATTCTGGACGGCAAGGACCTGACCGACCACATCACCGAGGTCATGCACGACACCGTGTACCGCTGCGTGCAGGAGTTCTGCACCAAGGACAGTCACGATGGCGAGCGTGACCTGGAGGGCCTGCGCAAGTGGGTTGTGGAGCTCACCGGCCACATCGATACGCCGAAGTTCCCCGACGAGGATTATGAGGCCCTGGCCGCCGATGTCCTGGCTTACGTAGAGAAGTGCTACAACATGAAGGCCGAGCGCTTGGGTGAGGACCTGATGCGCGAGCTCAACACCCAGGTCATGCTGCGCGTCATCGATACCCGCTGGATGAACTACCTGCAGGAGATGGACTACCTCAAGACCGGCATCGGCCTGCGCGGCTTTGGCCAGCGCGACCCGCTGGTTGAGTACAAGACCGAGGCCTACGGCGCGTTCCAGATACTCGTCGATACCATGTACGAGGATTACCTGCGCACGGTTCTGCGTATCGAGATCAAGGCTGCCCCGCGTGCTGTGGAGCACAAGGAGGACCCCGCACTCGAGGGCGCGCGCTTCTCCGGTCCTGCCGAGGTCGATGGTGACAACGGCGACTCGGTGCTGCGCAAGCAGGCGCAGGTGCAGGCCCGCACGGCTGTCCAGGGTGGTCCGGCTGCCGTCAACAACGGTGGCAAGGTGACCACCTATCGCAAGTCCGAGAGCGACGATCCGTACGTCAACGTGCGCCGCAACGACCCGTGCCCCTGCGGTAGCGGCAAGAAGTTTAAGTACTGCCACGGCAGGAATCGTTAATGGCTGAGGCTTTAGAGGTAACGCCCGCCGAGCTGGACGCGTTTGCGGACCGGCTCGGCGAGGTCGAGTCGTATCTCCATTTGGACGAAAAGCGCACGCGCGTGACCGAGCTCGAGGCTAAAAGCGTGGCCCCCGGCTTTTGGGATGACGCCGACGCCGCCCGTGCCACCATGGAGGAGATCGCGCGCACCAAGGAAGATATCGCTGCCGTGGATACCGCGCGCGGCGAGCTTTCCGATGCCCGCGCCGCGCTGGAGCTTGCCGAGGAGATGGGGGATGACCCCGACGCCGCCGCCCTTCGCGAGGAGGCTGCAGTCACGGCTGAGCGCTTGGCCCGTGCCATCGATGAGCTTGAGCTTTCGAGCTGGTTTACCGGTGAGTTCGATCACGGCGATGCCATTGTGACCATCAAGCCCGGACAGGGTGGTCTGGAGGCCCAGGACTGGACCTTCATGCTCTTTAAGATGTACATGAAGTACTGCCAGCGTCGCGGCTGGAAGGTCACCATCAACGACTGTCCCGCGGCCGAGGTCATCGGCGTCGACCGCGCGACCTTTACCGTCGAGGGCAAGGACGCATTTGGCATGCTGCGCGCCGAGGCCGGCGTCCATCGCTTGGTTCGCATTAGCCCCACCGACGACAAGAAGCGCCGCCAGACCACGTTTGCCGGCGTCGAGGTCATCCCCGTGCTACCCGATGATATCGACATCGAAATCAGTCCCGATGACATCCGCGTGGACGTGTACCACGCGAGCGGCCCGGGCGGTCAGGGCGTCAACACCACCGACTCCGCCGTGCGCGTGACGCATTTTCCCAGCGGCATTGTGGTCACCTGCCAAAACGAGCGCAGCCAGATCCAGAACAAGGCCGCGTGCATGCAGATCCTCAAGGCTCGCTTGTACGAGATTGAGCTCGAGAAGCGCGCCGAGGCGCTCGATGAGATCCGCGGACCCAAGACCACGATTGGTTTTGGCAACCAGATTCGCAGCTACGTGCTCTACCCGTACCAGATGGTCAAAGACCTACGCACGGGCGTGGAGACCAGCAATGTCGAGGCCGTCCTTGACGATGGCGACCTGGACCCGTTTGTTATTGGCTACCATCGTTGGGCCACCGGCAACGCCGATGCAGAAGGCTCGGAGGTCTAAAACATCGGGCGGCTTCAAGCCGATGCCAAGCCCAATGGTTGGACGGGTTTGTATCCAGAATAAACCCTGCGCAGGGGTGGTTTTTGTTCGGCGAATCGTTAGAATCGAATACAGCAAGAAGTTCGAAGCGCATCCGTTTGGGTGCGCTTTTTTGAGGGAGGCAGCATGGCATATCGTCTGGACATCAAGCGCATTCTATCGATGAACTTCTTTCACGACCTGCCCCAGATTATGTTGGGGTGCGCTCTGGCCGCTATTGCGACCGACCTGTTTTTGATTCCCAACGGCCTTGCTGCCGGTGGCGTTACGGGCCTTGCCACCATTATCCAGGCGGTCGGCGCATCGCGTGGCCTATCGCTTCCCGTTGGTATTCAGACGATCGTGATGAACGCCTTGCTGTTGCTGGTCGTTATGCGCGAAGGTGGCATGTTCTACGTGGTGCAGACCGCGACGGGCTTTGTGCTGCTGGGCTTCTTTACCGATCTGTTCGCCCCGTTTGTAGCACCTCTGGCGGATGCGGACCTGATGCTCCCTGCCATGTGGGGCGGCATTATAACGGGCATCGGTTACGGCATGGTGTTGCGCGCCGGCGCCAACACCGGCGGCTCGGACACGATTGGCCAAATCATCTCGCGTAACACCTCGCTGCCGGTGGGCTCGACCGTCATGGCGATCGATGTTGCCGTATGCGCGCTGTCGGCTCCGGTCTTTTCAATCGAAAACGCACTATATGCAGGCCTTTCGATGGTCATTAGCGGCTACGTGATCGATGCCGTGGTCGATGGTGGCAACAAACGCCGTATGGTACTCATCATCTCGGACAAGTTCCCTGATATCGCTGCCGATATCATGTATGGCCTGGGTCGTGGTTGTACCAAGTTTAAGGCGACTGGCATGTATTCGGGTGCCGAGAAGCCGGTGATTATGGTCATCGTGAGCCGTCGAGAGCTTAATACCCTCAAGACGATCGTGCGCGAGCGCGATCCTCACGCCATTGTGACGGTCGCTGACGTTACGGAAGCCTTCGGCGAGGGATTCAAGGACATTAGCGCGTAGGGTCGATCGCGTTCCATCCAAAAGACGTTCACATTGATAAACCGTTTCATCAGCGGTTCTGCCTGCTAAATTGTTCAAATAATGATAAAAACTCTGGTAAAGCCATCAGTTTCCAGCATAATGAATGACGTACGTGCATTGCGGCTGTGTTGGGATTACCTTTCCGTGCCGTGCGCATTTTGTCTAATGAGGATGAAAGGAAGGCACAATGAGCGACGAAGAGCTCAAAAAGGTTGCCAACGAGGTAAGGAAGGGCATCGTCACCGGCGTGCACGCTGCCAAGTCCGGCCATCCGGGCGGTTCGCTCGGCGCTGCCGACATCATGACCTATCTGTACTTTGAGGAAATGAACGTCGACCCGGCCGATCCCCGCAAGGCCGACCGCGATCGCTTTGTGCTCTCCAAGGGCCATTGCGCTCCGGGCCTATACGCCGTGCTCGCCGAGCGCGGGTTCTTCCCCAAGGAGGACCTCGAGACGCTGCGCCATATCGGCAGCCACCTGCAGGGTCATCCCAACATGAACGACACCCCGGGCGTCGACATGTCCACCGGCTCGCTCGGCCAGGGCATCTCCGCCGCCGTGGGCATGGCGGTTGCCGCCAAGCACTGGGGCGATACTTACCGCACGTACGCCCTGCTGGGCGATGGCGAGAGCGAGGAGGGCCAGGTCTGGGAGGCCGCCATGTTTGCCGGCAACCAGCAGCTCGATAACCTCTGCGTGATCGTCGACCACAACGGCCTTCAGATTGACGGTCCCGTCGAGGAGGTCAACGACCCCATGCCGCTCGCCGACAAGTTCCGCGCCTTTAAGTTCCACGTGGTGGAGCTCGCCGACGGCAACGACTTCGACCAGATCCGCGCCGCCTTTGCCGAGGCTCGCGCCACCAAGGGGCAGCCGACCGCCATTATCGCCGAGACCCTGAAGGGCAAGGGCGTGTCCTTTATGGAGAACCAGGTTGGCTGGCACGGCAAGGCCCCCAATGATGAACAGTTTGAGCAGGCCATGGCAGAGCTCACGGCCGCCGGAGAGGAGCTCTAGGATGGCAGACGTCAAAAAAATCGCCACGCGCGTAAGCTACGGCGAGGCCCTCGTCGAGCTCGCCAACGAGCACGATGACTTTGTGGTCCTCGACGCCGACCTGGCTGCCGCCACGCAGACCGGCAAGTTCAAGGCCGCCTGCCCCGATCGTTTCTTCGATGTGGGCATTGCCGAGAGCAACCTGATGGGCGTCGCTGCCGGTATCGCGACCACCGGCCGCGTTGCCTTCGCGAGCACCTTTGCCATGTTCGCCGCCGGCCGCGCCTTTGAGCAGGTCCGTAACTCCATCGGCTACCCGCACCTCAACGTTAAGATCGGTGCCACGCATGCCGGTATCTCGGTGGGCGAGGATGGCGCCACGCACCAGTGCTGCGAGGATATCGCCCTGATGCGCGTCATCCCCGGCATGACCGTGATCGTTCCTGCCGACGACGTGGAGGCCCGCGCCGTGACGCGCGCTGCCTACGAGTGCGACGGCCCGGTGTACATGCGCTTCGCCCGTTTGGCCTCGCCGGTTATCAACGACCCCGAGACCTACAAGTTCGAGGTGGGTAAGGGCATTGTCATGCGCGAGGGCGCCGATGTGACCATTATCGCCTGCGGCCTGATGGTCGGCGAGGCTCTCGAGGCCGCCGAGCAGCTTGCTGCCGAGGGCATCGACGCCGAGGTCATCAACATGCACACCATCAAGCCCATCGATGCCGACCTGATCGTCAAGAGCGCCACCAAGACCGGCCACGTCGTGACCGTCGAGGAGCACTCTGTGATCGGTGGCCTGGGCAGCGCCGTTGCCGACGTCCTGTGCGAGCAGTGCCCGACGCCGCTCAAGAAGATCGGCGTCAACGACACCTTCGGTGAGTCTGGCCCGGGTGCCGAGCTCCTGCACAAGTATGGCCTGGACGCCGCCAACATCGTGGCAACCACCAAGGAGTTCTTGGCCTAGGGCAAGACGAGGCAAAGTATCGCTTCAGCAACCGTATGCAATCCATAACAGGGGCGTCCTCAAAGAGGACGACCCTGTTTTTTGTCGGCAACAAACAAATTAGGCCCGCACCAAGTAAGGGCTTCTCCGGGAAACGGGCCCAGACCAGCAAAGTGCAATTCAGCCCCCAAGCACGGCGCTGCTGCACCCAAGTAAAACGCAGCGACCCCTTAGTTATCGCAGGCCGGACACAGGCTTACTTTCCAAATCTTTCCGCAGGACGGAGGAGCCCCCGCCGCACGTAGTGCGCAGCGGAGGCTCCGACATGTCCGAGGACGATTTGGAAAGTAAGCCTGTGTCCGGCCGGAGGGACCCAAACACGGCCATGCTTCTTATGTGCAGCAAAGCTAATGCTGCTAAAATATTAAGCGCTCATGTAGTTTAAACGCACGACGATAAGGAGCACCAGTGGGTAACCACTTCCGTACCTCCGGTGCGGGCGATGATGCCCCCAAGACGCAGGCAGGCGTCCAGGGCAGTCGTTTCGCCACTCCGGATTCAGAGGGCCAGCCTGTTGCTCAGGCCCCCGTTCAGCCGGCAGATCAGGCACAGCCGGCATCCGATCCCTTTGCCTACAATCCCACCAGCGATGTTGCGCTTTCCGGCGCGGCGGGTTTTGAGCCCGTTCAGGCTGTGACCGCTCGTGTGGAGCAGCCTCAGGCTGGCGCCGCCGCGCCGCAGCCTACCATGGCCGGCATTCCCGACCCCTTGGCCCCTGCGACGCCGGCTCCTCAGCCTGCACAGTCCGGTCTCTTTGCCGCTATTCCCGACCCCACGCAGCCTGCTACCCCGGTGGTCGAGAGCGATCAGGCCGCCGAGGTCGCAAGCCTCGATAACGCGCTCAACAACCCCGATTTTACGTCGGTGTTTGCGCCTATCGATCCGCAGGCCAGCCGCAAGAAGATGGCCAAGCAGGCCGGTGTCGAGCCCGTTATCCTTATGGAGCATGTCACCAAGATCTATCCGGCACAGCCCAACAAGCCTGCACTCGACGACATCAACATCGAGATCTATCCGGGCGAGTTCGTCTTCCTGGTCGGTCACTCCGGCTCGGGTAAGACCACGCTGCTGTCGACGCTCAACCGCGACGTCAAGCCGACGAGCGGCCGCATCCTGGTTGCCGGTCAGGACCTCATGAAGATCAAGAACCGCAAGGTTCCGTTCCTGCGCCGCCAGATTGGCGCCGTGTTCCAGGACTTTAAGCTTCTGCCGCAAAAAACCGCCTACGAAAACGTGGCGTTTGCCCTGCAGTGCATCGGCAAGCCCAAGGGCGTCATTCGCAGCCAGGTGCCCGAGGTGCTGCGTCTGGTCGGTCTGGCCGATCAGATGGACTCGCTGCCCGACCAGCTTTCCGGTGGCGAGCAGCAGCGCGTTGCCGTTGCCCGCGCTATGGTCAACCGTCCGCCGCTGCTGATCTGCGACGAGCCCACGGGTAACCTCGATCCGGCGATCTCGCTGGGCATCATGAAGCTGCTCGAGCGTATTAACCGCACCGGCACCACCGTGATCGTCGCCACGCACGACCGCGAGATGGTCGATAGCATGCACCGGCGCGTGATCGCCCTCGAGGGCGGCCACGTTATCCGCGACCAGGAGAGGGGAGGTTACGGCAACTATGGCACCAACTAACGTGGGCTACTCCTTCAAAGAGGCAATCAGCCACTTCTTCCGTAACTGGACTACCTCGCTCGGCGCCGTCATCACGATCTTCCTTTCGCTGTTTATCATCGGCCTGTTCATCATGGGCTCCGCGATGCTGAACTCCGTGATCGGCACCGTCGAGGATCAGGTTGTCATCAACGCGTTCATTAGTGACGACGCCGATCAGGCCGATGTTCAGGCTTTTGAGGCCGAGCTTAAGACGTGGAATAACGTCAAGTCCGTGACCTATAAGGACAAGGACGACGCGCTGGCCGAGTATACGAGCAAGATGTCGGGCAACGCCGACGCCACCATGAGCGCGCTCGATGGCCAGAACCCGCTGCCGGCTTCCTTCGCTATTGAGATGGACGATCCGTCCAAGGTCGAGAGCACGGCAAAGAAGCTCAAGAAGGATGCCGATTTCCAGAAGATCGCGGATGACGGCGACGTCAACGCGAGCGTGCTGTACGGCCAGGAGGAAGTGAGCCGCCTGTTCCAGGTGACCAACTACATCCGCATCGCCGCCGTGGTGCTCGTTGGTCTTCTGACCTTTATCGCATTCATCTTCATCAACAACACGATTCGCCTGTCCATCACGGCGCGTCGTCGTGAGATTGCGATTATGCGTCTGGTCGGCGCCAGCAACGGCTTCATTCGTGGCCCGTTTATCACCGAGGGCGTGCTGCAGGCCATTTTGGGCTCGCTGCTTTCCATCGGCGTTCTGGAGCTGCTGCGCAATCTGATGATTCCGCGTCTGCAGGAGAGCATCGGCTGGATGTCGTTTGCCCTGCCGATGCAGTACTACCTGGTGACCTATGCTGCGCTGATTCTGGTCGGTGTGATTATCGGTCTCTTTGGTTCTGCCATCGCCATGCGCCGCTACCTGCGCGTGTAGGCATGCTTGGAATTCATCCCTTCCAACGGGTCGTCTCTTATGGGGCGGCCCGTTTTTTGATCCCTAGGGGACGGCAGGAAAGCGAATCATTTGGGTAGACTCTTTGGAGTTCGCAATCGATAGTTAGGAGGCGCCATGGGGCGCAATAACAAGCATAAGCGTGGAGCTCGCAATCAGCGCGGGCCGGTGCGCAGCGAACGCCGTCCGAGCCTGACCGGGCGCGTGCAGCTCCATGAGCATAGCGCCTACGTTGTAACCGAAAACGGCGACTACAAGGTCATGGGCCGCGGTAAGCGCGAGATCATGGATGGCGATACCGTTGCCGTGAGCATTAAGAACAGCCCGCACGGTGAGCGGCGCGCCGTGATCGAAAGCGTGGTTGAGCGTGCAGCCATAAGCGTGGTGGGCACGTACCAGACCGCCGGTCCGCTCGGTGTGATCGAGCCGCTCGATTCGCGTCTGAAGGCCGACTTCTTCATTCTGCCCGAGGATACCTCGGCGGATCGTCTGGGTGTCCACCCGGGTGATGCTGTTGTCGCGCGCATTTTGACCTACCCGACGCGCCTGGAATCGGGTACCGTGACGATCGAGCGCCGCATTGGCGGAGATGACGCGCCCGATTTGGGCGTTCAATATGTGATGGCGCGTTACGGCTATACCGATAGCTATCCCGAGGCCGCGCTGGACGAGGCCGAGGGGCTTTCGCTCGATGTGTCCGCGGCGCTTAAGGACCCGCTCCGCCGCGATCTGCGCGACCGCTTTGTCATCACGATCGACCCAGTCGACGCGCGCGACTTTGACGACGCCATTTCGCTGGAGCGCACGCCCGAGGGTGGCTACAAGCTGGGTGTGCATATCGCCGACGTTTCACACTATGTGGCTTGGGACGGGCATATCGATCTTGAGGCTCGCCATCGTACGACATCGGTGTATCTGGCCGATCGCGTGCTTCCCATGCTGCCCGAACGCCTGTCCTGTGACCTGTGCTCGCTTCGCCCTGACGAGGACCGTCTTGCGTTTACCGTTGACATTGAGCTCGATGCACAGGGTCGCGTGCGGCATTACGATCCGTACCCCAGCGTGATTCGCTCGCGTGTGCGTATGGACTATGACGGCGCCGAGGCGCTGCTGGTGCGTGCCGGCGCGGTTGAGTATTCGGTGCTGGAGGGTGCGGCCGAGGATGTTGCGGCTGCCGAGACCTCGCGCGAGGAAGCGCTTGAGCGCGGTCTTGCGTGCGAGGAGGTCGCCCGCGGCTACAACGTCGACCTCTGCGATTTCCTTGTCGCCGCCAACGAACTCGCCGAACTTCGCCGTCGTATCCGTCGCGCCCGCGGCTCGGTCGATTTTGACACGGCCGAGATTCGTGCTCTATTGGATGAGGACGGAGTGCCCGTGCAGATTGTGGCGCGTGAGCGTTCGTGTGCCACGTCGCTTATCGAGGAAGCCATGCTGCTCGCCAACGAGTGCGTTGCAGAGTGGCTGGCAGACCGTGATATCGAGGCCTGCTATCGCGTGCATGAGGATCCGAGCCCCGATAGCCTGCACGGTGCCGCCGTTGCGCTGGCGCAGCTAGGCATCATCGACGATCGCCGTGCTGCCGGTATTGCCCTGGGGAGCCCCGATGAGCTGCAGGCTGCAGTTGATGCTGCCGCCGGTACGGCCAACGCACCGCTCGTCAACACGCTGCTTCTGCGCAGCATGCAGCGCGCGCTGTACAATCCGCGCAACGAGGGCCACTTTGCGCTCGCCGCGCCGTGCTACTGTCACTTTACGAGTCCCATCCGTCGCTACCCCGATCTGGTGGTGCACCGCGTGCTCAAACTGCAGTTGGCCTATGAGCAGCTCGGCGGCAAGGACGCCTTGGTCCGTACGCCGCGGCTGATCGGCAAGGGGCGCGAGTCGCTGCCGCGCATTCTGCCGCAGATCTGCCGCGCATGTAGCGATGCCGAGCGCGCGGCAGATGCCGCCAGCCATGCGACGCAAAAGATCAAGATTGCCCAGTACTATGAGGACCGTCTGGGTGAGCGCTATGCCGGAACCGTCTCGTGGGTTAGCGGCATGGGCCTCTTTGTGCGCTTGGACCTAACACAGGTCGAGGGCCTGGTTTCAATTAAGAGCCTGGGCAACGAGTGGTTCGAGTTCGACGAGGACGCGCTTACTCTGACGGGCGCCGACACAGGCACCCGTTACGAGCTGGGCCAGCGCGTGATTATCGAGGTCTCGCGCGTCAATACCACGCGTGGACACTTGGACTTCAAGCTTATCCATTAGCCAAATCCCGACTCATGGTGGAGGAGCGGAGGGCGGCCTTTCGGGACCGCCCTCCGCATTTGAATTGTGGCCACCTTACCGTCTGCCTGGCTGCCCGCTTGCCTGCTATTTGGGAGGTAAAACCTACCAAAATAAACCTGTCCCTTTTTGGCAGGTTTACAAGAAAGCGGGGATGAGATGGCGACGGTGTACGGTTATGCGCGGGTGAGTTCGCGCGATCAAAATCTTAATCGGCAGCTGGATGCGCTGGGCGCCTATGGTGTGGGCTCGGCGAATATTTATGCCGACCATGCGAGCGGCAAGGACTTCGATCGGCCGCATTATCGCGAGCTGCTACACGTCCTGGGAGACGGGGACGTGCTGGTGGTGCTTTCTATCGACCGACTTGGCCGTAATTACTCCGAGATTCTTGAGGAATGGCGACGCATTACCAAGGAGCTCGGGGTTGCCATTGTGGTGTTGGACATGCCATTGCTTGACACGCGCGCCAGGGCCAGCGGCGCGCCGGATGTGACCAACGCCCTGATTGCCGATATTGTGCTGCAACTGCTGAGCTACGTGGCGCAGGTGGAGCGCGAGAATATCCATCGGCGCCAGGCGGAGGGAATTGCAGCGGCGCGGGCGCGAGGGGTCCGTTTCGGTCGACCTCGCAAGCCGTGCCCTCCTCAGTTTGAGCTGGTGCGCGATAGCTATGAGGCGGGCGATATTACCCGCAGCCAGGCAGCAAAGTGCCTGGGCGTGTGCGTGGGGACGTTCGATCGCTGGATGCGCGAGGCGGGGTAGGGGTTTGCGTCGCTTTGTCGCTTCCTGTTGCGATTCAAATTTTGATACGGTGACGATGTCATTTGGGGCTACACTCGCTCATATTTAAAAAGACGGAGGTTGGCCTTTGGCGCACATGAAGATAATAATCGGGTGGACCGCGATCGCTCTGTTCGCCGCAACGCTGGCGGGCA
Organism: Collinsella aerofaciens; assembly: GCA_008671135.1. Lineage (GTDB taxonomy): Bacteria > Actinomycetota > Coriobacteriia > Coriobacteriales > Coriobacteriaceae > Collinsella > Collinsella aerofaciens_J. Next base: position 4,786 of record RQAP01000038.1, on the reverse strand, counting down.
TCTGGGTGCTGACGGAGCAAAACGCAGTGCAGACGTCGTTGCTGAGCGAGTCCACCGCGCGCGTGGTGGAGGGTCAGGCTGCGAGCGTTCAGACTACCGGCATCACGGGTGAAACTCAGGCGGGGGACGGCATGACTGAGAGTACCAATCCGGCTGCCTCGACGGTCCAGCCTGGTCGACTTGCTTCCATTCGCATGTGGGTAGGCGCAAACGTCCGTCGCGTCGCCCATACCGTAGAGTTTTTCTTCGTCGGATTGTTCGCCTCGGTGATCGTGGTCTGCTTTTCCAGGCGTCCGTGGAGCGTATGCTCCCGTTGCGTACCCGTGTTTCTCTTTTGCGCTGCCTGCTCCGTTGGCGACCAGGTGCATAAGATCTTTGTTCCCGGCAGGCATTTCGACGTTATCGATTTAGGATTCGATGCTGCGGGCTATGTCACCGCCATGCTGTTGGTATTGCTGGCAGCGGCGTTGGTGCGCCATGCGACTCGGCCGATCGGCGCCCATGCGAGGCGCTAGCCTTAAGGCGAGACATCGCGACTGCCTATGCTTCGACATTGACTACAATAACGGCTGCAATCGCGAGTGGTCGTCGATGTGCAGTTTTCCAGACACCTGTTTTCTCTAAGAAAGGAAATCCCATGGCGGTATTGTTTGTTGAATATCCCAAGTGCTCGACCTGTAAGAAGGCCAAGGCATGGCTGGACGAACATGGGGTAGAGTATATCGATCGCGATATCGTTTTGGACAATCCCACGGCTGATGAGCTTGCGACCTGGATTGCTCGTTCGGGGCTGCCGGTGCGGTGCTTCTTTAATTCGTCGGGCATGAAATATCGAGAGCTGGGCCTGAAGGCGCGTCTGGATGCGGGCATGACGGATCGGGAATGCTACGAGCTGCTGGCGACCGACGGCATGCTGGTCAAGCGTCCGCTGCTGGTGGGCGACGACTTTGCGATTCCTGGGTTTAAGGAAGCGGCCTGGACCGAGGTGCTGCTGTAGTGGCTGCGGAAAGTGCGTCCCGTTTTGAGCTCGGATTCCGGGACGCAGTTTCCGGTTGAAGGGGCTAGCGGAAACCGTATCCCAGTTTGAGCGCGAAATCCGGGATACGGTTTCCGTTTGGGGCCTCTAGGGGAAAGCGCGTCCCGTTCTGGACGTAAATTCCGGGATGAGCTTTCCGGTTGGCGGGCATGCGCACTATCCCGGCTGGCGGGCATATGCGCTAATCCTCAAGCCGCGCCCATTCGTGCGGATCGTAGACCTTTACGTGCTTGTTGGGCTTGCCGCTCCAGTACTCCTCGTCCATAAAGGGCAGATATGCCTGAACGCCGGGGCAGATAAAGGGAATCCGCTGCTGTTGCAGTCGCTCGCGCTGGCGCTGCTCCAGGTGCGCCTCGGATATGACGGTCGGCATGCCGGACAGCTCGACGAGGCTTGCCTGGATTCGCTTAAGGTCGGGGAGTCCCGCGTGCCATGACATCCGCATGATCAAAAAGGATGCACGGCGGTATTTTGCCTGCACCACAGTAATGGCGGGGCGTAACGTGGGGTGAATTTTGTCCCGTTCGGGCCAAAGGTCGGCAGTGATCTCGAGGCCCAGGGTCTCCCATAGGTAATCAAGCTCTTCGTCCATGGCGCCTCGATATCTACGCGATCATTGATACTTCGATTGTGTTGCCTGGTGCTATCGTTTTCACGGTAGAATCTGCCAACGGTTGACGGCTACCGCTCGCGGTGTTTTGCCCTTCGTGTACAGCGGTTGGCTTCACAGGTCCTTCACGGGTTGGACTAAATTAGGCCAATTTGACTGAATTTCAAAAAAGTCAAAATTGGGGCTTGCGTCACGGCGAGACTTCCCGTATATTTCTTTCTTGCGCAAAGGCACAGCCGAGCGCAGCGATGCAGTCATTGGGATGTCGTCTAATGGCAGGACAGCGGATTCTGGTTCCGTCAATGGGGGTTCGACTCCCTCCATCCCAGCCATTGCATTTGCTACATATGGCCCGTTCGTCTAGCGGTTTAGGACGCCGCCCTCTCAAGGCGGAGATCACCAGTTCGAATCTGGTACGGGCTACCAAAATTGAACGCCCGGGCCTCGTAAGAGACCCGGGTTTTGTGTATTGACCGTATATACGGCGCCTGCCGTGTTTCGCTCAGATCGAGGAGTAGCCATGGATCTGCCCATCAGCTTGCAAGACATCACGTATGCCGAGAACTATCTGGCGCAGGGCGACCTGGCTACGGCGACGCCGCTGCTGGAGCGTCTGGTGGAGCTCGCCGAGGAGTATATCGACGCTGAGTGCAAGACGGAGGAGAAGCGCCAATACTTTAGCTTCGATAGCAAGTTTGAGCGCTTGGCCTATCGCCGCGTGGAGAAGGATCCGCGCGAGCTCGTGCAGGTCGAGGTGCCGTTTGACCGCCTGTACTCTGATATGGCGTTTGCCTACATTCGCCAGCAGGATTATGTGAGCGCTCGTAATGCCCTGATGCAGGCTGTGCGTTGGGACCCCATGAACTGCAACTATCGCTTGGATTTGGCCGAGCTGTTCCGCGCACTCGAGGACAAGCAGGAATGGGCATCGCTCTCGTTCTCGGTGCTGGAGCGTGCAAGCGATGGCAAGTGCGCCGCCCGCGCTTACGCCAATCTAGGTCAGTACTTCTTGGAGCCCGAGACCGAGAACGTTTCGGCTGCCGTGGGCTGCGCGCGTCTGGCGCTGCGCCTGGCGCCCAACGATGCGCATACGACGCGCCTGCTCAACAAGATCCACACCACCTATCCGGATGCCGCCGATGAGAGCGACGAGCACGTGATGGGTGAACTGGCCCTGCAAGGCGTTCCGACCTCGCCTTCGGCCGAGATTGCCATCTGCCTGATTATGTGCGCGACCGATGCTGCAAGCGACGGCGACAAGCAGGAGGCGACGCGCCTGACGGTGCGTGCTCGCGACTTGGTGGGCGAGGAGGCCTGCGCGGCGATTATTAAACTGGTGCGCGAGAGCGATGCCGAGCTCAATGCCGAGCGCAAGGCAAAGCGCGAGGCTGCGGGCTCAAACGCCGATGGCGCCAAGGAGGCCGGCGATGCCCAGTAAGCGCGAGCGCAAGCTCATTTCCAAGAATCGCTCGGCGCATCACGAGTACTTTATCGATGAGACATTTGAGTGTGGCATTGAACTGAGCGGCACCGAGGTCAAGTCGATTCGCGAGCGCGCCTGCCAGATCACCGATACCTTCGCGCTGATCCGCGGCGGGGAGTGCTGGCTCGTCGGCCTGCATATCCACCCTTATAGCCATGGTGGCGTGTGGAATCGCGATCCCGATCGTCGGCGTCGTCTGCTGCTGCACCGCAAGGAGATCGACTTTCTTGACGGCAAACTTCGCAACCGTGGTTATGCGCTGGTTCCGTTGGAGCTCTACTTTAATACGGACGGCCGCGTAAAGCTGCTGTTGGGTCTGGGTCGCGGCAAGAAGCTCTACGACAAGCGCGAGGACATGGCCAAGCGTGACGTTCAGCGCGAAATCGATCGCGCGCTCAAGGAGCGCAACCGCTAGGCACTCTGTATAAGTTGCGGTGGAATACGGACTGTTTTGCCTGTTTGAGGGACTATTCAGTCCCTATTTCACCGCAACTGTGGGTGTCTCATCTTTCTTACTGTTCTGACACATATGTCTCAAAGGCGGCGTCCGTTATGGGTGCCGCCTTTTTTAATATGAGCAGGACATTGTCAAGAGGCAAAATCGGGCGCGGCCCCAACGATATGGGGTCAGGCCCTCTCCCTATATCAACCCGTCCGCGGCGACCTCGGCGTGTCTTCCCGACGCTCGTCTTTGCAGTTTAATATCCGCCCGTGGCGATCTCTCGCTGGGCAATCCGTTGCTACGGCTGAGGCTTCTTCGTCGAACCGACAGTCTGTGCACGCGTGTGGCGCCCTGGGCGCTCGCAGAAAAGGGACCTGAGGTTCGCCTCAACGGCTTCGGATCCAACCGCTTCCGGGGTGATCGGCTTATGTGCGGGGGGACCGCCCCCCTACGCCTCCTCGGCCATGAGGCCGACCGCCCACACCCAGCAGGCGAGCTCGCGCGCCGTGGCCACGTTCGCCTTGTTGTTGTGGACCCCGCGCGCGAGCAGCGCCTCCCGCCTCTCGACCAGCCTCCGCACGCCCTTGGCGGCATGCCTGCGGGCGCCCGGGTCCGGGGCCTGGCCCCTGGCGAGGTCCTTCGGCCGCGCGGAGCACGTCAGGTAGTGCCACGCGGCCTCGACCAGCGCCTTCCTCAGGTGCTTGTTGCCGGCCTTGGTGATCGCGCCCCTGCGGTCGCTTTCCCCGCTGGAGTGCTCGGAGGGCGTCAGGCCGACCCATGCGGCGAACGAGCGGGCGTTCCTGAACCTGGAGAACTCGCCGGCCTCGAACACGAGGTCGGCGGCGGTCGCGGTGTCGACGCCCTTGAGGCAGCGGAGGGAGTCGACCCTCCTCCTCCACCTGGGCTTGCGGGCCTCGCCCTCGACGAGCCCCTCGAGCCGCGCCTTCTCCTCCGCCGCCCGCCTGACCGCGTCGACGTAGTAGGCGAGCACCTCGTTGTCGGCCCCCTCCGCGAACCTTATCGACTCGATCCAGGACCAGTGCGCCCGGGTCCAGTTGCCCTTCCTGCGTCCGGTGGGCGTCCTCTCGTCGAAGGCGAGCCCGTGCCTGAGCAGGAACTTGGAGAGCCGCTGCTTCGAGCGCGAGAGGTCGTCCCTCGCGTCCTCGAGCGCCCTGGTCAGGTCGCGGGCGGCCTCGCACTCGTCGTCGGGGACCC
>RQAP01000022.1 GCA_008671135.1 Collinsella aerofaciens | reverse complement strand
CCAGGTGAGGGCGGCGTCCATACTGGGCACCAGCGAGAAGTACATCTCGATGCTGGAGAGGGGCCAAAGGGAGCTCAAGCCCATAAGGAGGGCCTACGAGGCATGGGTCGAGGCCGGACTTCCGCTCGATTGGGACAGGCAAGCCTTCGAGGCCGAGCGCAAAATGGATTCTAAAAAACACCTTGCCAAATAGGAGCGTCAGACCAGGAAACCCCCTTATCCGCAGCTCCGAAGGAGCAGGATAAGGGGGTTTCCATGGTCGAGGACGTTCTGAAAACTAAGTCCAGCACGGGCCCGGACAAACAACCGACTACAGGTCGATGTGCGATTCCTTGATCGGGAACGGCTCCGCGAAGTGGCACGCGCAGCAGTGACCCGGTGCGACTTCCTTAAACTCGGGAAGCTTCTCAGAGCAAATACCCTGCGCGATCGGGCAGCGGGTGTGGAAACGGCAACCGGTCGGCGGATCCAACGGTGACGGCGGATCGCCGGCGAGGATGATGCGCTTACGGGTCTTCTGGATATCCGGATCGGGAACCGGCACGGCAGACAGCAGCGACTGCGTGTACGGATGGTGAGGCTCGCTATAGAGCGTCTTCCAGTCCGAAACCTCAACCATCTTACCCAGATACATAACGGCAACGCGATCGGAAATGTGCTGCACGACGGACAGGTCGTGAGCGATAAACAGATACGCGGTACCGAACTTGTCCTGGAGTTCCTTGAGCAGGTTCAGAACCTGGGCCTGAATGGACACATCCAAAGCGGAAACCGGCTCGTCGCAGATGATCAGCTTGGGCTTCAAAGCGAACGCGCGGGCGATGCCGACACGCTGACGCTGACCGCCGGAGAACTCATGAGGATAACGGTTGATGTGCTCGGGGTTCAGTCCGACAACGTCGAGAAGCTCGCGGACGCGCTCAATGCGCTCCTCCTTGGTGCCCACGCCGTGAATGGTCATGGGCTCGGAGACGATCTCACCGATGGTCATACGAGGGTTGAGCGAAGCATAAGGATCTTGGAAGATAAACTGCATCTCGCGACGCATGTCCTTGATCTCATGCTTGCTCATCTCGGCAACATCTTTGCCCTGGAAGAACACTTTGCCGGCCGTCGGCTTGGTGAGGCGCATGATGGTACGGCCCGTGGTGGACTTACCGCAACCGGACTCGCCGACCAGACCAAAGGTCTCGCCAGGATAGATCTCGAACGAAATGTCGTTCACAGCAGAGACGACACGCTTGGAGAAGCGCTTGGCGAACATGCCGGACTCAGCGGGAAACTCCTTAGAGAGGTGCTCGACCTTCAGCAGCGGAGTACGCTCGTTGGTATCTGCCATTACGCCTCGCCTCCCTTCTTGGAATCCTTGCGCGTACGGGACGTCTCAGGAGCGTTCTTGAGGAACTCGGGGTCACCGGAGTAGTGGCACGCAGAGTAGTGACCAGACTCGGTGACAACGCGCTCGGGGCGCTGCTTGCGGCACTTATCGGTCGCATAGGGGCAACGAGGCGAGAACACGCAGCCCTCGGGCAGGTTCATGAGCGAAGGCGGGTTGCCATGAATCGGCGTAAGCGGTTTCTTCTCATCGATGGCCTGCTCCGGGATGGAGCGGATAAGGCCCCAGGTGTAGGGGTGGCGGCTCTCGTAGAAGATTTCCTCAGCAGTACCGAACTCGACGGGACGGCCGGCGTACATAACCATGATCTTGTCGGCCATATCAGCGACAACGCCCAGGTCATGGGTGATCATGATGATGGCGTTGCCGTTCTTCTCCTGCATTTCCTGCATAAGCTCAATAATCTGAGCCTGAATGGTAACGTCCAGAGCCGTCGTGGGCTCGTCGGCAATCAGGATATCGGGGTCGCAGGCAAGAGCCATAGCGATCATGACACGCTGACGCATACCGCCGGAGAACTGGTGCGGATACTCATTGACGCGCTTCTCGGGCTCGGGGATACCCACGAGGTCCAAAAGCTCGGTAGCGCGCTTGAGCGCCTCCTGCTTGGAGTAGCCACGGTGCAGACGAAGGCCCTCGCCCACCTGCTTGCCGATCTTATAGACCGGGTTCAAGGAGGTCATAGGATCCTGGAAGATCATCGCGATGTCGTTACCGCGAATGTGCTGCATCTCTTCCTCGGTCATCTCGAGGATAGAACGACCGCGATAGCGAACGTCGCCGCCCTCGATCTTTCCCGGAGGCATCGAGATAAGACCCATGATGGTCATGGCGGTCACGGACTTACCGGAGCCGGACTCACCGACGACGCCCAGGGTCTCGCCGCGATCGAGCGTGTAGGAGACACCGTCGACAGCGCGAACAACGCCATCCTCGGTGTGGAAATACATCTTAAGGTCATCGACCTCGAGCAGATGCTGGCCCTCGGGAACCGGCTGGTCCTTCAGGTCCACATAGTTCTTGTTCTTCTTCATCCTTATGCGTCCTTCATCTTGACGTCGAGGGCGTCGCGCAGACCGTCACCCAGCAGGGTGAAGGCGAGCACCGTCGAAAGAATTGCCAGACCGGGCATGATCATCATCCAGGGGGCAGTCAGAAGATACTGCTGACCGTCCTGAATCATGGAGCCCCACGAAGGCGTAGGCGGAATAACGCCCATGCCGAGGAAGGACAGAGCGGACTCGGTCAGAATGGCGCCACCAATGTTCATGGTCGCGTAGACCACGATGGAGGCGACGGAGTTCGGGAAGATGTGACGCACGACGATACGAGCATCAGATGCACCCATCGCGCGCGCAGCGTCAACATAATCGTTTTCCTTGACCGTCAAGATTGCAGAGCGGAAGACGCGCGCAATCGAAGGCCAGCCGAGAATGCCGATGGCAAAAAAGACGTTCTGAAGACCACGGCCGATAACGGCGATCATGGCGACAACGAAAAGCACGTACGGGAATGCCAGGAAGATATCCGCGCAGCGCATGATGATCGTATCCCAGATGCCGCCGTAGAAACCGGCTAGGGCACCCATGACCAGACCAATCACCGTGGAGATCGCAGTGGCCATAATACCGACGGAAAGCGAAACACGTGCACCGTAGATAACGCGGACGAGAATGTCACGACCAAGGGCGTCGGTGCCAAACGGGTGCTCTGCACACGGAGCCATCAGCGACGTCTGGGCCATGGTGGTTGAGTCGGAAGCCGTCGGCGAACCGAGCCAGGGCTTAGCCCACAGATCTGCGGTCAGGGCAACCACAACGACGATGATGATCCAGCAGACACCGATAACGGCGAGCTTGTTCTTACGAAGACGCTTAAAAGCGTCGCCCCACAGCGTGCGGGACTTGGCGGGAGCAGATGCGGCCTTGGTGGCGGTAGCCTGCTCCTGAGACTGAGAATCAGTTTCCTGCATGAGACGTACCTCCCTTAGGCCTTATCCGACGGACCGCCAAGGCGGATGCGCGGGTCGAGGAATGCATAGCTAATGTCGACGAGCAGGTTGATCACCATGACGACGACGACGATGAGCGTAACGCCGCCCATAACGATGGGCCAGTCACGCATGCTAATGGCGCGATAGACCTCATAGCCGATACCGGGCCAGTTGAAGACCGTCTCGGTCAGGATGGCGCCCGAAAGCATGCCGCCAAAGTCGACACCAATATAGGTAACGACGGGGATGAGTGCATTCTTAAGCGCATGCTTGATGATGATCGCGCGATTGGAGAGACCCTTGGCCTTGGCCGTACGGATGTAATCCTGGTTCATGACGTCAAGCAGCTGCGAGCGCATAATGCGGGCAGCATAGGCGGTCGAAACCGAAGCCAGCGTAATGGTCGGAAGCACATAGTGCATCCAATCCTGATACTGAGAGCTGGAACCGCCGGCACCCGAAATCGGCATGGAGAATGCGCCGCCGGTGGCATCCTTGAGGATGACGCCAAAGAACAGCTGCAGCAACATACCGAGCCAGAAGGCCGGGACGGCAACGAGGATCGAGGTGGTGAGCGTTACCAAAATATCCCAGAAGGAATAACGCTTTACCGCCGAAATGATACCCGCACCGATACCCATGATTGCCTCGAGCACGATGGCGCACGCGGCAAGTTTGACCGTATACGGATACTTCTGGGCAAAGATCTCCGTAACCGGCAGCTTGCGCTGATACGAATTGCCCAGATCGCCATGAAGCAGGCCGTTCATGTAATACAAGTAACGGTCCACGAGCGACGTTTGAACGGGGTCGCCGTTCTCGTCAAGAATCGCGTTGCCGTCCTCGTCCGTCTGGACCAGGTGATAGCGAACGCGAAGCTGAAGCTCCACCTCGGGGGACAGAGCCTTGTCTCCACCGATCAGCTTGATCGGATCTCCCGGCACGATATTCTGGAGGGCGAACAGAATCAGCGTAACGCCCAAAAACACCGGGATGAACTGAAGCACACGTTTAACGATGTACTTACCCATACCACTCCCCTATCTAGGGATTAACCTAAATGGGATGCCGATCGCCAGACCGGCATCCCAAAATTACCATCAGCCAGTTTACCCCAGGTTAGGGGGAACTGTATGTTTCCCATGAGGTCTACGTAAATACTTGACCCTCACGGAAGCTGCAAACTCTTAGGCGAGCTCAGCGGTACCCAGCTCGGCGTGCTTCTGCGGATCGACATAGAGGTGCTTGATGCGATCGGAGCCGGCGATGGTGTGCGTGTAGAACATCACCGGGATGACCGGGCAGTCGGCAGCGACCATTGCGTCGGCCTCCTGCATCTTAGCGACGCGCTCTTCGTCGTCAACCGTGGTACGGGCCTCGTCGACCTTGGCGTCGAACTCGGGGTTGTTGTAACCGGAGCGGTTGTCGCCACCGAGGGAGTCGGAGTGGAACAGCGGATACAGGAAGTTGTCCATGATCGGGTAGTCGGCAATCCAGCCCAGACGACCGAACTGATAGTTGAAGTTCTGGTACTGCTCGAGCAGCGCAGACCACTCAGGGGTATCGGAGACAGCGGTAACGCCGACCTTGGCGAGGTCGCCGATGATGGACTCCATGATCTCCTTGTGGCCACCGTCCTGGTTGTAGGACAGCGTCACGTTAATACCACGGTCACCGTTGGCGCCGGCAGGAGCGACCTTGTCGAGGTACTCGTTAGCCTTGTCGACATCGTAGGCGCAGAACTCCCATGCGCCCTCCTTGTAGCCATCGATGCCCGGAGGAACAATGCCGTCGGCGGGGGTACGGGTACCCTTGAAGATGGTCTTGCAGATGGCCTCACGGTTAATGGCCAGGGAGATACCCCTGCGCAGGTCGGCGTTGTTGAACGGCTCAGCCGTGGTGTTGCAGGTCAGGTAGTAGGTGGAAGGCTCGGCGCCGAGCAGCATGCGCTCGCCGTCGCCCATGGTGTAGCCGTCCTTGGACACGCCGCGATCCTTCTTGGCAGCGTCGATCTGAGCAACGGGAACGTCGCAGATATCGAGGTTACCGGCCTGGAACTCCTTGTAGGCGGTCTCCATGTCCTTGATGACCTGGAAGTGGATGCCATCGATCTTGGCCTTGTCGCCATAGTAATCGTCGAACTTCTTGAGGTTGATCTCCTGACCATCCTCCCACTTGCCGTCCATCATGAACGGGCCGTTACCGATCGGGGCAAGGTAGAAGCTCTTAACATCGGACTCGGCGCACTCGGGAACCGGGGACAGAGCCGGGTGAGAGGCGACGAAGGGGAAGTCGGCGTAAGCGGAAGACAGCTTAACGACGAGGGTCTCATCGTCGGGGCAAGTAACACCGCTGAGCTCGGTAGCGTTACCGGCAAGCAGGTCATCATAGCCCTCGACCATGGAAAGGTGATAGGAGACCTCGGAAGGACCGTACTCGGTAGCGATGGCCGACTTGGTGTTGACCAGACGCTCCCAAGCGAGCTTGAAGGACTTGGAGGTAACGTCGTCACCGTTGTGGAACTTGGCCTTCTTGATCTTGAAGGTGAACTCGGTGGCGTCGTCGTTGGCCTCGAAGGACTCGCAAGCCAGCGGGACGATCTTGCCCTTCTCGGCGTCGTAAGAGGTCAGAGCATCGAACAGCTGGTACTCGACCTGAGTGCCCTGATCCTCCTGGACGTTGTAGGGGTCGATGCAGACCGGGTTGTTGATGTAGAAGTTCAGCGTCGAACCGGACTCAGAACCGGAAGCGTCGCCGCCCTTCTTGCCGCATGCGGCAAGAAAAGCCATGGAGCTCGCAGCAAGGGTACCGCCGACAAAGGCGCGACGACCCATAACGGGCTGGTGGAACATAGAATCAGCCATGCCATCCTCCTTATGAGATAGGACAAAGAAATGTTCAGTCGGACATATGTCGAGACAATCCGATCCGAACCATCAAAACGCCGCCCGCTGCTATGGCTGGTTATGCACAACAGGCCAACGTTTTGCAATACAGTAGCGCATTTTATTCACGATTTGGGGCTAATTCCGGTTAACGGTCGAGAATTTCTTTAGTTGGGCGAAGTATGTGGGGATATTTTGACTCTGTTACAAGTCTGTAAACAAAAAGGGCCCCGCACATGCAGGACCCTTTACAAACGTATATACGCCGATGCTTAGTAGCCGACGATGCCCTGCGGGAAGAAGAACATGCACAGAACGACACACACGGCAAATACGACAGCCATGATGACGGTCAGGCGATCGAGGTTCTGCTCCATGACGCCCGTGGCAGAGCTGGAGTTATACAGCGAGCTAGCGATCATATCCGAAACGCCGGTACCCTTACCGGAATGCATCAGGACGAGAATCGTCAGCGCCACGGCAGAAACAGCCCAAACGACAAACAGAAGAATCTGGAACGGACCCATAGATAAGCTCCTTAATAGAACAGTTCAAACTCCAGTACTGTACCACAATCCCCCGCTCTCCCCTACCTGCCACTCGGGGACGGGGTAGAAATGGCAGAAATACCAAAAAGGGGGTTGTCCGGTTGTGGACAACCCCCTTGCTAGAAAACGGTATTTGTTTTCTATTAGGCCTCGGTAGCGAGCACGCGGCCCGTCATCTCGGCGGAAGGCTCAATACCAGCCATGGTGAGCATGGTCGGAGCGATATCGGAAAGACGGCCGTCCTCGATACCGGTGAGCTTGGCCTTCTCATCAACGATGATGAACGGCACGCGGTTGGTGGTGTGAGCCGTAAACGGATGCTTGGAACCGTCGGAAGCAACGTCAAACATGTGATCGGCGTTGCCGTGGTCGGCGGTAATCAGTGCAAAGCCGCCCTTGGCGAGAATCGCCGGGACAACCTTGGACAGGGCATCGTCAACAGCCTCAACGGCCTTAACGGCAGCGTCGAAGACACCGGTGTGACCAACCATGTCGCAGTTCGCGAAGTTCACGATGTAGAAATCAGCGCGATCCTCGTTGATGGCGGCGACGAGCTTCTCGGTAACCTCGGGAGCGCTCATCTCGGGCTGCAGATCGTAGGTAGCGACCTTGGGGGAAGCGACGAGCACGCGCTCCTCGCCCTCCTTGGGCTCCTCGATGCCGCCGTTGAGGAAGAACGTCACGTGGGCGTACTTCTCGGTCTCGGCAGTGTGCAGCTGCTTCAGGCCATTGGCGGCGATAACGTCGGCTAGGACGTTCTCCGGGAACGTCTTGGGGAAGGCGACCTCGACGTCAAACGTCGGATCGTACTCGGTCATCGTCACAAAGTGCGAAAGCTTGATCTGCTCGCGCTCAAAGCCGTCGAACTCCTTGTCCGTGAACACGCGGGTCATCTGACGAGCGCGGTCGGGACGGAAGTTGAAGAAGATGGCCGCGTCGCCCTCGTGGATGCCCTCGTTGTGGGCAGCAAAGGGCTCGACGAACTCGTCGCCGCGCGGATCCTTCTCGTAGTAGGCCTTGATACCGGCAACGGGGTCGGTATCAGCATCGGACGCGTTGACCATGACGTCGTAGGCGCGCTGGATGCGCTCCCAACGATTGTCGCGGTCCATGGCCCAATAACGGCCCGAGACGGTGGCAACGCGAGCGTCGCAACCGGTCTCCTCGGAAATCTTAGCCAGGAAGGCGCAGAACTCACTCATGTAACCGGCACCGGACTGCGGGTCGACGTCGCGACCATCCATGAAGGCGTGGACGCGAACGGTCTTGACACCGTGCTCGGCAGCCATCTTGACCAGAGCCTCGACGTGGTTCATGTGAGAATGAACACCGCCAGGGCTCATAAGGCCCATGAGGTGGAGAGTCTTGCCGTCAGCCTTGACGTCGTCCATAGCCTTGACGAAGACCTCGTTCTTGGCGATGGAGCCGTCCTTGATGGCGTTATTGATGCGCGAAAGCTCCTGGAACACGATGCGTCCGGCACCGATGTTGAGGTGACCCACCTCGGAGTTACCCATCTGGCCATCGGGAAGACCCACGTCCTCGCCCGAAGCGCCGAGCGTGGTGTGGGGGTACTTCTCGTACAGGTTATCAAGGAAGGGCGTCTTGGCAGCGGCGACGGCGTTCTCGCCATCAGCCGGAGCAAGGCCGCAACCATCCATGATGATCAGGAGTGCAGGAAGATGACGCTGTGCCATATGTCCTACTCGCCTGCCTTGACGACCATAGAGGCGAAGTCGGCAGCCTTGAGCGAAGCGCCGCCCACGAGGGCGCCGTCAACGTCGGGCTTGGCGACGAGCTCGGCGATGTTGCCGGGCTTGGCGGAACCGCCGTAGAGAACGCGGATGCCGTCGGCGAGCTCCTCGCCGAACATCTCCTTGAGGGTCTCACGGATAGCGCCGCAGACCTCCTGAGCGTCCTCGGCGGTAGCGGTCTTGCCGGTGCCGATGGCCCAGATGGGCTCGTAGGCGACGACGACCTGCTTGGGGCAGGTGATCTCAAGGCCAGCAAGGCCAGCCTTGACCTGGTTCACGACGTGCTCGACATAGGTGCCAGCCTCGCGGACCTCAAGGGACTCGCCGCAGCAGAAGACGGGAACAAGACCGGCGGCAACGAGAGCCTTAGCCTTCTTGTTCTGGTCCTCGTCGGTCTCGTGGAAGTAGTCGCGACGCTCGGAGTGACCGATGATGCAGTAGGTGCAGCCAGCGGACTTGAGCATGTCGCAAGAAGACTCACCGGTGAAGGCACCCTTGGCCTCCCAGTACACGTTCTGTGCACCGAGGGCGATGGGGGCAGCCTGAATGCGGTCATGAACCGTGGTGATGTCGATGGTCGGAGGGCAGACGAGCACCTCGACGCCAGCCGGAACCTCGGGCAGAGCCTGAGCCAGCTCATCGGCGAGCTTGGCGGCCTCGGCGACATCGTTGTTCATCTTCCAGTTACCAGCGATAAGAAGAGTGCGATTAGGCATCGAGAAGCGCCTCCACTCCGGGCAGGGCCTTACCCTCGACGAGCTCCATGGAAGCGCCACCACCGGTGGAGATCCAGCTCATCTTGTCGGCCAGGTTGAACTTGTTGACAGCTGCGACAGAGTCACCACCGCCGATGATCGAGGTGCAGTCAGCCTCGGCGAGAGCCTCGGCGATAGCCTGGGTGCCGTGAGCAAAGTTGTCAAACTCGAAGACGCCCATGGGGCCGTTCCAGAACACGGTCTTGGCGCCCTTGACAGCCTCGGCATAGAGCTCCTCGGTCTTGGGACCGATGTCCATACCCTCACGATCGTCGGGGATAGCGTCGGAAGCAACAACCTCGGGGACAGCGTCCTCGCCAAAGTGATCGGCAACACGGTTGTCGATGGGGAGCAGGATCTTGACACCCTTCTCCTCGGCCTTCTTGAGCATCTCGCCGGCGCGCTCGACCCAGTCCTCTTCCTTGAGGGACTGACCAACGGACAGGCCCTGAGCCAGGAAGAAGGTGTAGGCCATGCCGCCACCGATGATCAGGGTGTCAGCGGAGTCGATGAGGTGATCGAGAACGCCGATCTTGGAGGAAACCTTGGAACCGCCGACGATGGCGACGAAGGGGCGCTCGGGCTCGGCGAAGATGCCGGTCAGCGTGTCGACCTCCTTCTCGAGCAAGAAGCCGGCGACGGCAGGCAGGTAAGCGGCGGGGCCCACGACGGAACCCTGGGCGCGGTGAGCGGTGCCGAAGGCATCGAGAACGAAGACGTCACCATAGGAAGCGAGCTTCTTGGCGATCTCGGGATCGTTCTTCTTCTCACGCTTGTCAAAACGGACGTTCTCGAGAACGAGGACCTTACCCGGCTCGACGGCGGCGACAGCCTCAGCAGCCTTCTCGCCGTAGGTGTCAGCGACAAAGGCAACGTCGAGACCAGAGAGCTCAGCGAGCTTCTTGGCGACGGGCTCGAGGGACAGCTCGGGCTGGAAGCCGGTGCCCTCGGGACGGCCGAGGTGGCTCATGAGGATGACGCGAGCGTTGTGCTCAACGAGGTAGTTGATGGTGGGCAGGGCAGCCTTGATACGGGTGGTGTCGCCAACGACGCCATCCTTGATAGGCACGTTAAAGTCAACGCGGACGAGAACGCGCTTTCCGTCGACATCGATGTCGCGGACGGTCTTCTTGGTAAAGGCCATGTTTGCTTCTACCTTTCGTACGTGTCTGCCTCCCATTACGGCAGACGATTTCTTATAAAAAGGGCGCGACCCTAGGGTGTAAGCCCTATAAGGCCGCGCCCTTCTTTAGACGCTCAACGAGCTATTCGCTAAAAGCTAAATTAAGCAACGAACTTCTCGAAGTACTTGATGGTGCGGACCATCTGAGAGGTGTAGGAGTTCTCGTTGTCGTACCAAGAGGTGACCTGAACGAGGGTCTGGCCGTTGCCGAGGTCAGAGCACATGGTCTGAGTGGCGTCGAAGATGGAGCCGTGGGTCTCGCCGACGATGTCGCGGGAGACGATCTGGTCCTCGTTGTAGGCGAAGGTCTCGGGGATGGTCTCGGCGTAGGCCTTCATGGCAGCGTTGACCTCGTCGACGGTGACCTTCTTGTCAACGACGGCGTAGAGGTTGGTCAGCGAGCCGGTCGGCGTCGGGACGCGCTGGGCGGCACCGATGAGCTTGCCGTTGAGCTCGGGGAGAACCAGGCCGATGGCCTTGGCAGCGCCCGTGGTGTTCGGGACGATGTTCTCGGAGCAGGCGCGGGAGCGACGGAAGTTGCCCTTGCGCTGCGGGCCGTCGAGCGGCATCTGGTCGCCGGTGAAGGCGTGGATGGTGGTCATGATGCCGGACACGATGGGAGCGAAGTCGTTCAGACCCTTGGCCATCGGGGCGAGGCAGTTGGTGGTGCAGGAAGCAGCGGAGATGATGTTGTCCTCAGCGGTCAGCGTCTCATGGTTGACGTTGTACACGATGGTGGGCAGATCGCTGCCGGCCGGAGCGGAGATGACGACCTTCTTGGCGCCAGCGTTGATGTGGGCCTGAGCCTTAGCCTTGCTGGTGTAGAAGCCGGTGCACTCGAGAACGACGTCGACGTCAAGGTCGCCCCAAGGCAGGTTGTTAGCGTCGGCCTCCTTGTAGATCTTGATTTCCTTGCCGTCAACGGTGATGGAATCCTCGCCAGCAACGACCTCGTGATCGCGAGCGTAGTTGCCCTGCGTGGAGTCGTACTTCAGCAGGTAAGCGAGCATATCGGGAGAGGTGAGGTCGTTGATAGCGACGATCTCGGAGCCCTCATGACCGAACATCTGACGGAAAGCCAGACGACCGATGCGACCGAAGCCGTTAATAGCAACCTTTACTGCCATTGTGTCTCCTTTCGTAAGGCCCCCGCGAGCTACAGCGCCCGCCGTTGAGGCCCACAAACTAACCACTCGCCTAATATACCTTTTTTTTGACTTGAATTTCACGAGAATGCTCGAAATTGAAAATCAAATTTACGTTAAAACGTTTTAAATACTAAAATAGCAGCTAAATCCATATATAAGTCGTTACTTCAAACTACCTGTTTGCTTCAATGAGCTTTTCAAGCCGTAAAACACGATGGTAGAGGGCCGACTTCGACAAGGGAGGATCAGCCATCTCCCCTAAATCACGCAGCGACAGATCGGGATAGCGCTCGCGCAGGTCGCAAAAGACCGCCAAGGCATCCGGAAGCGCATCGCGAAGACCACGCCGCTCGAGCTCATCGATAAGCGCAAGCTGATGCTGGGCAGCACCGGCGCTTCTGGTCTGGTTGGCCAGCTCGGCATTCACGCGACGGTTCACATCGTTCTTAACCAACTTGACCGCGCGTGCCTCCTCAATCTCGGCAACGCTGCGCTTGGCACCAATCAGCTTTAATAGATGCTCGATTTCCTCGGCGCTCTTAATGTACACGGCATATGACCCCCGCCGCGCATTAACACGAGCATGGACCCCAATCTGCTCCAACAGATCGCAAAGCCCCTTGGCATATTGCTCGCCCTGCACCGCGATCTCCAAATGAAAGTCGCCGCGGGGATCGGCCACGAAACCGCCGGCGATGAGCGCACCGCGGATGTAGGCAAGCCTGCAGCAGGGACGGGCAACGATGTGCCGGGGAACACCAGCGACGAGCCCTCCCCTGCGGTCGAGGATGCCCAGCAGCACCAGAGCCTTATCCAGGTCTGGCTGATCAGGCAAGGTGATGAGGTAGTTTCGAACCTTATGCAAGACAGATTTGCGGACGGTGAACTCCGTTTTGAGCTTAAGGATACGATGCGTCAGCGTGATCATCGTGCGCGCGACGGCTCCCGTCTCAGTCGCAACTGTCAAACGATACCGCCCA
Organism: Collinsella aerofaciens; assembly: GCA_008671135.1. Classification (GTDB taxonomy): domain Bacteria; phylum Actinomycetota; class Coriobacteriia; order Coriobacteriales; family Coriobacteriaceae; genus Collinsella; species Collinsella aerofaciens_J. The sequence goes on along the minus strand of RQAP01000022.1, from coordinate 29,378 downwards.
GAGCCGGTAAGCGAAAGCGTACCACTCACACGCGTGAGGGCGGCAAGCGTCGACAAGTCGCAGTATTCACATTCGGGTTCGCAGCGCGCAAGCTCGTCGCGCACCTCAGCGGTAAACGACATGCAGGCCTATGCCTTCGTGTTGGCGCGCGACAGGTCGCGGTGGGAGATGCTCACGTGGTACTGAGCGCCTTCCAGGTAACGGGCCGTGGCCTCGGCAATGGCAACGCTGCGGTGCTGGCCGCCCGTGCAGCCGATGGCGATAGAAAGCTGCGGCTTGCCCTCCGCGATATAGCCCGGCATCACCGTATCGAGCAGCTGTGTCCAAGCCTTCCAAAACTCCTGCGTCTTGGGATGGTCCAGAACAAAATCGGAGACCTTTTTATCGAGACCGGTCATCGTGCGCATCTCGGGATCGTAGAACGGATTAGGCAGGAAGCGGACGTCGATCATAATGTCCGCTTCGACGGGCATGCCGTGCTTAAAGCCAAACGAGAACACGTGGACGTCCATGAGCTGCTGGTCGGACAGCTCGGAAAATGCCATACGTAGCTTGTTGCGCAGCGCAGAGGTGCGCAGACGGCTCGTGTCGATAATCATATCGGCTCGGTCGCGCACACCCTGCAGCTGCAGGCGCTCGCGCTGAATCGCATCGGCCGTAGTCTCCCCCGGCTTGGCAATGGGGTGGCGGCGGCGGTTTTCGCTATAACGACGGATCAGCACCTCGTCAGAGGCCTCGAGAAACACGATGTCACAGCTCATTTCCCGCTCCTCGAGTGCGGCAACGGCATCGAGCAGCTCATCGAACAAGCCCTGGCTGCGCAGGTCGCAGGTGACGGCAAGATGCCTGCCCACGCCCGTATTGATGCCGACGAGTTCGGCAAGCTGGGCGATCAGACGCGGAGGCAAGTTGTCGATGCAAAAGTAGCCCATGTCCTCAAACACATGCATGGCCTGCGTTCGGCCCGATCCGGACATTCCGGTGATGATGACGATATCGGGGATGCGCTCCGAGCGCTCCGCCGCATCCATGGCATCTCCCTTTTGCATGTGTGCCTCCTAAAACAAGCGCGGGACCCGGCCAGCGGATCCCGCGCGATCAATTGCCTTTATTGAGTATACCGCCCCGAGCGGATACGAGGCCTGTCTTACGCCTCAAGCGCAGCCTTGAACCAACTTGTAATACTCGTGGGGTGCGTAATGGCAGTGCCTACGACAACTGCCCAGGCGCCCGCATCAATCGCGGCGCGAGCCTCCTCGGGCGTGTGCACGCGGCCCTCGCAGATGATGGAAAGGCCGGGGAATTCCTCGGTCGCCTGACGCAGGAGCGGCAGATCGGGGCCATCGGCCATGGTGCAGTCGATAGCGGCGACACCGTGAGAAAGCGTGGTGGATACTAGGTCGAAGCCCATATCGACCGCACGGCGAATGTCCTCGATAGTGGCACAATCCGCCATCAGGAGCACACCCTCCTCGTGCAGCGGGCGGAAGGTGTCCTCGACGGTCTTGCCATCGGGACGTGGGCGATCGGTGGCGTCGATCGCCACGATATCGGCACCCGCAGCAACGCAGGCGCGAGCGTGGCGCAGCGTCGGCGTGATGTAAACGCCCTCGTGCCCATCCTTCCACAGGCCGATGACAGGAACCTCACAGCGACCCTTAATGGCGGCAATGTCGGCAAGGCCCTGGCAGCGAATGGCGGCGGCGCCGCCAAGCTCGCAAGCGCGAGACATTTGAGCCATGGTCTCGGGCGTACGAAGCGGCTCGCCCATATACGCCTGAACGCTCACGACGAGCTTGCCCTTCAGGGACTGGATCAAAGGATCAACGGTCATGTTCGACTCAACCTTTCTCAAAACAGCCTTCTGAGACACCGCACCTTGACGTTCAAACCGTCGCTCGCGTACCGAAGTACGCTTCGCTCCTCTTTCACGTCAATCTGCGGCGCCTCAGAAGGCGCACTTGGTAGTTATGTTTACTTCAACGATGCAAGAAGGTGTTCGGCGGCACCGATGAGCGGAGCATCGCCCTCCAGAGAACCGATGAGGATCGGCGTGTCCTGAAGCGGGTCGAGCGCCTGGCTGGCATAGCCCTCGTGCACCGAATCCTTCCACGTCTGCGAACGCCAATCGGGACCTTGGTGAATCACGCCGCCCGAAAGCACGATGACCTCAGGGTCCAGGATGTTAGCGAGCGAGCCCAAGCTGGCACCCAGCGCAAAGCCGGCATCGTGGATGACCTCGGTCGCCTTTGCGTCGCCCGCACGGCACAGGTCGTTCACATCGCGACCGACCGAAGGACGGCTGGGGTCGACGCGACCAAAGCGCTCATCGTACATACGACCAATGGAAGTGCCCGAAGCAACCGACTCTAGATGGCCAGAACGGCCGCAGGCGCAGGGAACGCCGGCGGCAGCCGAGCACTCGATGTGGCCCATATGACCGGCAGCGCCATGGAAGCCCTGCATCACGCGGCCGTTCTCGACATATGCGCCGCCGATGCCCGTACCGATGCCCAGACACAAGACGGAGAACTTGCCCTTGCCGACGCCCCAGTGGGCCTCGCCCAGAGCATGAGCCTGCACGTCGCCCACAACGGCAACGGGGAGACCAAGGTCCTCGCGCAGGCGCGGCCCCAACTGAACGCCGGACCAGCCGGGCATGATCTCGTTGGCATACGCGATGGCGCCCGTCTTGGGATCGACGACGCCTGCGGCACCGATACCGACACCGAGGACCTCGACATCGGGATTCGCCTCAAGAGCGGCCTTGATGGACGCCTCGATACGCTGGAAGACGGCCTCGCCGCCCTCCTGGGCCTCGGTAGGAACCTCGGCCTCAAATACGGGATGGGGCACGCTGCCGTCAGCCGGGTACTCCATAATGGCGGTCGCGATCTTAGTTCCGCCGATATCGACAGAGCAGACGTACTTGTTCTCCATGTCGTTCTCCTTCGGAGACAAAACAACTACAGGAAATGCGGTCGGATTTAACCCCGCCGCACGGTAAAGGTTTCCGAGGTGCCCGAGATCGCCGTGAAGCCTCGCGGCCATTGACCTAATGGTCATGGCCACGAGGCTGAACGGCGAGGTCGGGTGCCTGGGGAAGCTTTACAGGAGACCGTTGTCCTGAAGGACCTTCTTAATCGCCTCGACGTTCTCGCCGGTCATGGCCTTCACCGGGCGCGGCATGGTCGGGCTGTCGAAGATACCCATGAGGTTCATAGCGGTCTTGAAGGCGCCGACGCCACCGGCATAACCCTGGACGCCCGAGGTGACATCCCAGATGTGCGAAATCTCATTGAGGCGATCCTGCTCGGCCTTGACGGTAGCCCAGTCACCAGCCTGAGCGGCCTTCCACTGACGCACGTAGCCCTCGGGCTCAACGTTGGCGAGACCCGGAACGGAACCGTCGGCGCCACCGAGGTAGGCGCCGTCGACAACAACCTCGTGACCGGTGAGGATGCTCATCGGATGGCCGTTCTTCTCGTTCTCCTGAACGAGGTAGCGGAACGAGATGTCATCACCCGAGGAATCCTTGACGCCGGCCAGAACGCCCTCGGCACCGAGCTTGGCAAGGAGCTTCCACGGGAGCTTGGTGTGGACACACACGGGGATGTCATAGGCGAAGATGGGCAGGTCGAGTTCCTCATGCAGGATGCGGAAGTGCTCCTCGACCTCGGTCATGCCCTGCAGGGCATAGAACGGGCAGGTGGCGACAAGCGCATCGGCGCCCAGCTCCTGAGCGACCTTACCGTGCTCGATCATGCGCTCGGTCTCGGTGTCGATGATGCCGACCAGAACGGGAACGCGGTGGTCGACGATACGGACGGCCTCGGAGATGATCTGACGGCGACGCTCGTCGGTGGAGAAGACGACCTCGCCCGAGGAGCCCAGGAAGAACAAGCCATCGACGCCGGCATCGATCATGCGGTTGATGCTGCGCTCAAAGGAGGCAACATCGAGCTGGTGGTCTTCGGTATCGGGAACAACGACGGGAGGGATAACGCCGGTGAATTTCTGAGTTGCCACAAGAATCTCCTTAGTTGTCTGGTGGGCAGCCCTATGCCGCCCACTCTTGTTGGCAGTGTCCAGGCCGTCTAGGCCAAAGAACACGAGTAGAACGTTTGGTTAAAAAAGTCGACGACTTCGTTTTCGAACGCATTGATGCGCTCGTGAGCGTATTTGGCATAGATGATATGTCTCCGGTCACACTCAAGACCGTTGAATACGGCAAACTGATCCTTGGGATCGCTCACGGTATCCATGAGCGATGTGCCCATGAGCACCGATCCGCGCACCCGAGACGACAGCGCCTCGAGGCCGCCAGGAAGCGGATTGGCAACCGCCGTGCAGGCGAGACCCCGCTCGTCCAGAGCAGAAACCGCCAGCGCGACTCCGCCGCCTAGACCCTCGCCCCATGCAAAGATGCGGTCGGGGTCCATGCCATCAAGATTGCGCGCCACCTTCGCCAGCGCGCAACCCCAACGGACGCGCTCGACAAAAGCGGGCGAAGAAATCCCCCGCTGCAGGTCGTCCGCACCAGCAACATCGTCATCCAGCGCGAGGACGGCATACCCCATGGCGGCAAATCTCGTCATGTGATGCCAGCCGCGCACAGGCCGATCGATATCGTGGAACATCAGGCACAGCGGCACGCGCTCAGACACTCGGGCACGACCGACAGGCTCGATCAAACGAGCGTGAATCGCATCGTCACCGAGCTCAAAGGAGACCTCCGAGTAACGGGCGCAGGGGTTAACAAAGTCAATCGCCGTAATGGCCAGGCCTTGAATCTCAAGATTCGAAGCGCATGTCTCTAAATCAGAAACATCTGCTTGGACATCACCGCGCCAGTCCCGATATTCTGCGAGCCTTGACGAAACCGTTCCAGGAATTCCCACGAGCCCGGGGACAATCAGCTCATTAACATTGCTCTCGCACTTAGACATGAGCCTCCCCTCCCTTGCAGAAAAACGGAATGATCAGATCGTCAAAATCCTGAATCTCCTCGTGGCCAAAGCCTTCAAAGAACTCATGACGCTTTTCGCAGGTCAGGTTGTTATAGACCGCAAACTGCGTCGCTGGCGGGCAGACGATATCGGCTGTGCCGGTGCCAAACAGCACGGGGCATTTGACCATAGGGGCAAAGTTCTTGGAATCGAAGTACGCCAGCTTGGCATAGGCTTCGTCAATACGAGTCGAGTCCTCGTCAAACCAGCGAGACCAATAGCGCAGGCCCTCGTAGGCAATGTCGTCTGCATCCAAATCCCAGACTAGGCGGAAATCTGACAGGAAGGGATAGAGGATGGCGGCACGATTGATAAGCTCGCTGTTAAGCGCACAGGTCGCAATGCCCAAACCACCACCCTGCGACGCGCCGTTCACAAACACACGGGAAAGATCGATGCCCTCGAGCTCGCGAACAATACGGCACAGGATGCGAATATCTTGGTGCAAGCGGACATAGTAGAGGTTGGCCGGGTCGCCGTCGATGCCGGCGACGATATGCCCGGCAACCGTTGTGCCCTCAAATCCACCAATGTCCTCGGAGGGACCTCCTTGGCCGGGGCAGTCGAGGGCGATGAGTGCCATGCCCATGCCCGCAAACGACGCCTGCTCAAACCAGCTGCGGCTTGCACCCGGATACCCATGGAACTGAAGCACCAATGGCACGGGCTCGTCCGAGACGGGTTTAAGGTACTTGGCATGCAGGCGAGCGCCACACATGCCGGTATACCAGAGGTCGAAAAGTTGGCAGGTCGCGGCATCGGTGACCGATGCCGTGTCGATCGCATAGTCAAGCCCGACGGCGTCGGCCTCGGCCATGCGATCCTTCCAAAAGAGATCGAAATCTGATGGACGGGGCATGGCGCCTCGATATTCACCAAATTGATGTTGTAGCTCCTGAGCACTTGGCATGGCTCGTGAACCCAACCTTTCGAAATCGCAACGGAGGTGCGCCCGGCAAGGGAACCGGGCGCACGGGAGGGAAAGCGAGGCTATTCGCCGAGCTTGGGGTGCAGCAGCGACGGCGCAGCGCCGAGCAGCATCTTGGTGTAGGGGTCCTGGGGATGCTGGAAGACCTGCTTGGCCTCGCCCTGCTCGACGATCTTGCCGCCATTCATAACGATGATGTCGTCAGAGATATAGCGGACCGTCTGGATGTCATGGCTGATGAACACCATGGCCAGGCCGAGCTCCTTCTTAAGGTCGGTCAGCAGGTTCAGAATCTGCGCGCGGACCGAAACGTCCAGAGCCGAGGTGGGCTCGTCGGCGATGATGGCATCGGGGTTCAGCGACAGGGCACGGGCAATTGCGACGCGCTGGCGCTGGCCGCCCGAAAGCTGACCGGGAAGAACCTCGGCGGCGGAGCTGGGCAGACCGGTGAGCTCCAGGAGCTCTTTGACGCGCTTCTCCTGCTCGGCCTCGGTACCCAGGTTGTGGACGCGCATGGGGTCGAGCAGTTGCTCGCGAACGACCATGCGGGGGTTGAGCGCCGTGGCCGGGTTTTGAAACACGACCGAGATGACGCGACCCATGTGGCGACGGTCCTCGGCGGTACGTTTGGTAACGTCCTTGCCCTTAAAGTAGACCTTGCCGCTCGTGGGGGCCTGCAGGCCGCACATGACGTTGGCGGTGGTGGACTTACCGCAACCGGACTCGCCGACGATGCCGATCGTCTGACCGGGCATGAGCTTAATCGTTACACCCTGGACGGCGTGAACCAGGTTGGGGTGCAGAATCGAGCCGGTACGGGTCCTAAAGGTGACGTGGACGTCATCAAGGAAGATGATCGGCTCGACGCCGTTGACTGCGGTCTCGCTCATCTACATCACCTCCGCGTGAGGGGTCAAACCATTTGCCTTGAGCACCTCGTCGGGGAGCTCGGAATAGAAGTGCTCGGTGCCGGGCACGCGCTTGAAGACCGGACGGGTGTCCAGGCCAATACGCGGATGGCTCGAGCGGGGCGCGAAGCGATCGCCCTTGGGGAAATCGCGCGGACTCGGAACGGCGCCGGGCACCTGGTGCAGGCGGCCCGAACCGCTCTCGATGGACAGAACGGAACCCAGAAGACCGCGGGTGTACTCGTGGATCGGGTTAGTGAGCAGCTCCTTGGTGGGTGCCTGCTCGATAACCTGGCCAGCGTACATAACCGTGATGTTGTGGGCGACCTCGGCGACCAGCGCCAGGTCGTGCGAAACGAAGATCATGGCAAAGCCGAGCTTGGCCTGAAGATCGTTGAGCAGCTTGATGACCTGCTTCTGGACGGTAACGTCCAGAGCGGTCGTGGGTTCGTCGCAGATGACCAGCTTGGGGTCGCGGGTAAGGGCCATAGCGATCAGGACACGCTGACGCTGGCCGCCGGAAAGCTCGTGCGGATAGCTCTCGAGCGTGCGCTTGGGATCGAGGCCGACGAGCTCCAGGAGCTCCTCGGCGCTGCGGGTTCCGCCGCGCTTGGTGAGCTGCTTCATCTGGGCAGAGATGAGCATGGAGGGGTTGAGCGAGGACAGGGCGTCCTGATAGACCATAGCGATATCGGTACCGCGCAGGCCGAACCACTCCTTCTTGCTCATCTTGAGCAGGTCACGGCCCTCCCAGAGGACCTCGCCGGAAAGGTGCTCGTCATCGTCGGTCAGGCCCATGATGGCCAGCGTGGTGATGGACTTACCGCAACCGGACTCGCCCACCAGGCCCATGGTCTGACCAGGACGGACGTCAAAGTTGACATGGTCGACGACGTTGATATCACCGTGATGCTCAAACTGGATGCAGAAGTCACGGACCGAGAGAATCGGTTCAACAGACTCGTCGGGCACATGGCGATCGTCACGCTTGAGCTCGACATCGCGCAGGGCGCCAAGGCGAGCGGAGAGGGACTGGGCCTGCTCCTTGTAGGCTCGAACGGGGTCGGAGACCAGCAGGTCGGCCTCGCGACGCTTGGAGGAATCGGTGGGATCCAGGGCGGCGGAGGGAGCAGCGGCCATGGCGTCGGTAATGCCCTCGGAGAGGATGTTGAGCGCCAGGCAGGTGATCATGATGGCCAGGCCCGGGAACAGTGCCTGCCACCAACGGCCGGCGAGCACGCCGCCGCGGGCGTCGGCGAGGATGTTGCCCCAGGTAGCGGTGGGCTCCTGGATACCAGCGCCGATGAAGGTCAGCGAGGCCTCGAAGATGATGGCGTCGGCGACCAGGGTAACGGTGAAGACCATGATCGGGGCGATGCAGTTACGCAGAACATGCTTGATCAAAATCCACGGAGCCTTGGCGCCGGAAACGATGACCGCGCGGACATAGTCCTCGCCGTACTCGGACACGATGTTGGCGCGCACGATACGGGCAATCTGCGGAGTGTACATAAAGCCGATGGCGAAGATGATCGACGGCACGGAGTTGCCCAGGATGGAGACAAAGACGGCCGCGAGGGCGATGCCCGGGATGGACATGATGATGTCCAGGATACGCATGATCGTCTCGGAGACGGCCTTGCGCGAAACCGCTGCAAGGGCGCCCACGACCGAGCCGCAGACCAGAGCCATGGCGGTGGCGCCAAAGCCGATAATCAGCGAGTAACGACCACCGTAGAGCATACGCGACAGAATGTCGCGACCCTTATCGTCGGTACCGAAGATAAATCCGTTGCCGGGAGCCTGGCGAGCCGTAAAGATCTCGACCGGGCTATAGGGGGCAAGAAGGGGCGCCAGAATCGCAGTCAGGGCGACCAGCACCAGCACGACGGCGGCAATCTTAGAAGACAACGTCATCTTCTTCCAGCCACCGAGCTTGAGCCCCTTGGAGGCAGCCTTCTCGAGCTGCTCGGTTTGCTTCTCTCGAATCTTTACCATAATCTACACCGTCCTGATGCGCGGGTTGATGAGCAGGTAGAGCATGTCAACCACGATGTTGATGATGATGAAGGCAAGAGCAACGACGATGACGACGCCCTGAACCAGGTTCGCCTCGTTGCCCTGAACGCCCTGCAGAATCGCAGTACCCATGCCGGGGAGGTTGAAGATGACCTCGATGACGACGGCGCCGCCCATAAGATAACCGATCTTAAGACCGAGGGTGGTGACCGGGGTGATCAGCGCGTTGCGCAAAACGTTGATGCCGACGACGACCTTCTCGGGAACGCCGGCGCCACGGGCCATGCGGACGTAGTCCTTGTCGAGCTCCTCAACCATGGCCGTACGCACGATACGAGTCATCTGGCCCGTCAGCGGGAATGCCAGAGCGATAGCGGGCATGATCATACGTCCCAGATAGCCAGCCGGGTTGGTGGTGAAGTGAGGCAGAGCACCGGATGCCGGGAGCACCTTAAGGTAGGAAGAGAACAGCAGAATCAACAGAACGGCAAGCCAGAACGACGGGGTTGCCAAGCCGGCGATGGAAAAGACGCGGATCACTTGGTCCGGCCATTTATCGCGATACAGTGCCGCGATGACGCCGAGCAAAAACGAGACGACCGCGCCGATGGCAAGACCGATGAAGGTCAGCTGCATCGTGACGGGCAGGGCCGTGGAGATGCGCTTGGCAACGGAGTTGCGAGCAGCACCATAGGTGCCCATGTCACCATGGATCAGATCGCCCATGTAGCGCACGTAGCGCACGGCCCAGGGGTCGTCCAGACCATACTTCTCATGGTACTCGGCAACCGCCTCGGGCGAGGCACCGTCACCCAACGCCGTATAGGCGGGGTCGGTCTTGGAGAACGACATAAGGAAGAACACCAGGACGGTGACGCCCAATGCCATGATCGGCAGCGCCACGAGACGCCTTCCAATCAAACGTAGAAAGTTGTTCACGTTCTCTCCCCTTTCTTTTGTCGGTAGGACCAACTGGTATATGAGTATGGATACTCATTACAAGACCCGAGCGACATCGAGGCCGCCCGGGTCTTTGTTTCAACTATGAGGACGTTGCCTTACGACCGACGCCCCACATATGACTCAAACGAGTCTTAGGCCTTGACGGTCGCGACGCCCCTGAAGGACATGCTCGTCGTGCCGATGCCCTTGAAGCCATCGAGGGCCTCGCCGTTGGGCGCGGTAGACGGATCGTCCCAGGAAGCGGAGACGGTCTTGACGTGGACAACGGGGTACAGAACAGCGTTGTCGGCGATGATGTCGAAGCACTCGTTCCACTTCTTCTGCTGCTCGTCGCCCTCGGCGGCAAGAGCCTCGTCCATGAGACCGTGGAGCTTCTCCCACTCAGCGGACTCCTTCCACGGGCAACGGGTCTGCATCCAGACGTTGTCGCCGTACCACCAGTTGAGCAGCAGGTCGGGGTCAGCGCCGAAGCAGGACGGATCGCCAGGGGCAAGGAGGATATCGTAGGCCTCGCCGCCGTCGATGGCAGCGTAGGTGGCCGGCGAGGTATCGGTCTGGATGGTCACCTCGAAGCCGAGAGCGTCGAGGTCGTTCTTGACCTGGGCGGCCATGCCCTTAATCTGCTCGTTGTCGGTGGTGCGCAGGGTGATGGCACCCGGGGTGATGCCGGACTCCTCGATGAGCTTCTTGGCCTTCTTGGCGTCGGTCTTGTACACCGTGGAAGCCTCATGATAGTTGGTGAAGCTCTTGGGCAGGTAGCAGCTGGCAGCGGTGGCAAGGCCGGCGAAGGTGTTGGTGATCATCTTCTCGGTGTCGAGCGCGTACATGACGGCCTGACGGACCTTGACGTTGTTCCAAGGCTCCTTGGCGACGTTGAACATGATGAAGCGGGTGCCGAAGCCCTGGACGTTGTCGATCTTGCAGCCAGCGCTCTCGAGCTGGTCGACGGCGTCAGCGGTGACGAGCTCCATAACGAGCGTGGAGCCTTCCTGCTGGGCGGTAACGCGAGCGGTGGGGTCGGTCAGGATGCTGTACTGGATCTTCTTATCCTCGGCAGCATACTCACCGTTGTACTCGGGGTTGGGAACCAGGGTGATCTCGGTATCGGAGATAGAGTCGTACATCCAGGGGCCGGAACCGATCGGCTGCTTGGCGCGATCCTCCTCGGACTGAGTAGCCGGGGTAACACGGATGATGGCCAGACGATCCTTGAGCAGGGAGAAGTTGGGGACCTTGGTCTTGACCGTTACAGTGCTGGCATCCTTGGCCTCGATGGACTCGAAGGGCTGGAAGAACGGAGCATAGGTAGCGGAAGCAGCGCAAGCGGTGTAGGAAGCGACGACGTCGTCAGCGGTGACCTCGGTACCATCGGAGAACTTGGCGCCCTTGCGGATGGTGACCTCGAAGGTAGTGTCGTCCACGGACTTGGGATCGTCGGTGGCGAGCTCGTTGAAGGTGCTGTAGTCGTGGTAATCGATGCCGTAGAGACCCTCGACGACGTGCCAGTTAGCACCCAGGCCCACAGCGGAGCCGGTGCTGGCGGGATCGAAGCTGGACGGAGCGTAAGCGGAACCAGCGGTAATCACACCGCCGCCACGGTTGGCGGAATCGGCGGAACCGGAAGCGGAACCCTCGTCGTTGGAGCTGCCACCGCAGCCGGTGAGACCAAGGCCGGCGACAGCAGCGACGCTGCCGGTGAGGCCGAGGAACGAACGCCTGGACATACCCTTGTTGATGATGGCCATGTCTTCTCCTATCAATAGAGAATCTTACTCGGGAGCACCTAGACGTGCCCCCGCGCAACTTGCGGACGATATATACCTTACCTACCGACGAACCCAACTGAGGTGCCGCGCTCGGCGACCGATACATACATACGCTTGAACGGTATTTACTACCGTTCACCGAATTCATTGACAAATGATTCGCCAGACAGTATGTATCGGCGAGGTGAGATATCAGTCTTCGTCAACCCGCAGGATAGCAGGGTTTTCGCTTGGGTTAGTCAAACGTTTTAGCGTTAATAAAACCCGAAATCAGCAGGCAATCATGGCGAAATAAATGGTTGAAAATCGCGCAATCATGTATATCAGTTGTTTAGGCTCGTGTTTAGCTATCGGAATGGCCAGCCGCCGCCTCGGCGCGCTCGGCATTCCATGCAACGAGTGCCTCGTGGACCGCCTTGGCAACATCGGCAGGTATGCCGCGAACTTTCGCGATCTCTTGCTCGCTCGCCGCGCGCAAACGCTTCATCGAGCCAAAATGGCGCATAAGGGCACGTTTTCTGGTGGGTCCCACGCCTGGAACGTCATCGAGCACCGAAACCGTCATGGCTTTATCGCGCAACTCACGGTGGAACGTGATGGCAAATCGGTGGGACTCATCGCGTACCTGTTTAATTAGATAGAGCGAAGCAGACCCGGTCGGCAGCACGACAGGAGTCTCGTCCCAAGGCACAAAAACTTCCTCGTCGGCCTTCGCCAAGCCACAAACTGGTATATCGAGCCCAAGAGCCTCAAGTTGCTTGATCGCAGCGGTCAATTGCGGCTTACCGCCATCGACAACGAGCAAATCGGGGCGCGAGCCAAAGCGCTCGTCGGCCATGCGCTCGGGAGCATAGCGTCGTCCCAAAACCTCGGACATCGACACGAAGTCGTTTGCCTCGTCCAATTCGGCCTGAATTTTAAAACGACGGTACTGGCTCTTGTCGGCGCGCCCGTTGGTAAACACCACCATCGAGGCGACCGTAAAGGTGCCATGCAGTGTAGAGATATCGAAGCACTCGATACGCAACGGCGGCGATGGCAGCGCCAACGCACTTTCGAGCTCCAGGAGCGCTTGATTGGTGCGGTCGTCAGCGTACCCCGTTCGCATCATGTAGCGCATGAGGGCATGGCGCGCATTTTTGGATGCCATATCGAGCAGACGGTGCTTTTCGCCACGCTGCGGCCTATGGAGATGGCAGGAACGCTCACGCTTGCCCGCAAGCCACTCCCCCAGCGCCTCCGCATCCTCAAGCTCGACGGAAAGGTTGACCTCAGCTGGAATATCAGCCGTCTCGTCGTAATAGCGCTTAAGAAAGCCCGACTGGAGCTCTTCCTCGTCAACATCAAGACCCTTGTCGAGAATGAACTCGCAGGTGCGAACTGTTCGGCCCTCGCGAACGACGAAGACGCAAGCGGCGGAGATGGTCTCCTCGCGATAGAACCCGATGACATCGATATCGACACTGGAGGGAAAAACGACTTGCTGACGATCGTCCAGACCCCTGATGACCTCCAAACGACGTTTGACGCGTGCCGCGCGCTCAAAGTCGAGCGCCTCGGCGGCATCCGTCATCTCGGAGGTCAGCTCATCGACGACATCCTTGCGATGGCCCGACAAAAAGCGCTCGACACGCTTGACGTTCTTGGCATAGTCTGCCGGGGAAATCGCGCCGACACACGCACCCGGGCCGCGCCCGACATGGTAGTCAAAGCAGGGACGCCCGTTTTGTGCGCAAATCATATTGACGATGTCTTCCTCGCCCTTGTGGGACTCGACGATACGACGACAACGACGCCACTCCGCACAAGAAGCCGAGCAGATCGGGATCACCTTGCGCAGCGTGTCAATGGTCTCACGCGCCGCGCGGCTATCGGTATAGGGACCAAAATAACGCGTTCCCGGCTTATGACGCTCGCGCGTGTATTTGATAGCGGGATACAGGTCGCCCTTTGTAATGGCGATAAAGGGGTAGCTCTTGTCATCCTTGAGGTCGACGTTAAAGTACGGATGGTACTGGCCGATCAGGTTGCGCTCGAGTACAAGCGCCTCATGCTCGGTTTCGACAACGATGTAGTCAAAGCTCGCAACCAATTGCATCATGAGCGGTATTTTTTGGCGCTCATCCTGCAGCGTCACGTACTGGCGCATACGGGAACGCAGGTTTTTCGCCTTGCCAACGTAGATGACATCGCCCTTGGCATCTTTCCAAAGGTAACATCCGGGCTGCGTGGGAACGCGCGAAACCTGCTCGGCGAGTGTTGGAATGTTGTCGTGACCGGCCACACGCACCTACTTGCGACGAAGCAGCGCCGAGACCTCGGGCATCTTAAGAACGACGGCAAGGCCAAAGGTAACAGCAAGCGAGACGACACCCGCAACGCAAACATAGCCAAGAGTAATCAGAATCGAGCCGCCAAGTACCCCGACAAAGTGTTCAAGCGCCCACATGACGCCGGCGCCTGCGGCAGCCCCTAGGCCGCCGAGCAAAAGGCCAAAGAAACCGCCATGCAGGATAGATTTGACCTGAAGGCCACGCAGGCGACGACGCAGCCACCACAGCGAACAGCCGACCAAGATCACGTAGTCGACAACATACGAAAGCGCGATTGCCGGCATACCGAAGCCCAGCACAACGCCAAACAGCAGAACCGAGCCAGCCTGGCCGATGGCGGAATACAGGCAATAGCGGCTATAGGGCTTCATGTCGAGCAAGGCAGAGAAGCTCTTCTGCATCAACACGACCACGCCGTAGAGCGGCAGCGAGAGCGCCAGGTAGACAAGGTACTCGGACACCAGCGCCACGCCGGATTCATCGAACTTGCCGGCACAGTAAATCATGTTGAGCGGACGTGCGAAGACAATCAGGTACAGTGCGAACGGAATCAGGAAGAACAGCATCTGGGCGACGCCACGCGAAATGCCCGTGCGAACGCTGTCGTAATCCTTCTCCTGTGCGTCATGAGAGAGCTCGGTATAGAGCGCCGTCGAAAGCGAGGCGGCAATCAGCGCGTAGGGCAGCGTGTACCACAGGCGCGCATAGGCGATGACGGAAGGACCCGTCTCGGGCTGGACCACCAGCGCGGCAGCGTTGGTGATAGAAGTCGAGACAAACATGCACACCGTGGCGAGCAGCGTCGGGATACCGAGCGCAATCGTCTGGCGCAGCGCGGGGTCCTTAAAGTCGATATGGATATGGGGATGCACGCCGTGCTTGCCAAGCGCGGGAATCTGACATGCCATCTGAACAAAGACACCGAGGGTCGTACCGGCCGCAATCAAGATGATGCCGGCACGTTCGCCAAACTGTGCGGACACGGGCGCAAAACCCATAAAGCTCGCAATGACGATCACATTGTTGAGGACCGGGGCAAACGTCGACCAGAAGTAGTCGCGGTGTGCGTTGAGAACGCCCGAGAACACCGAGCCCAAACCATAAAAGAGAATCTGGATGGCAAAGAAACGGAACATGAACGCAGCGGTATCCATGCTGCCGCCGTCACCCGAAAGGAACGATTGCGTCCAGATAAAGCCCGGGGCGAACACGGTCCCCAGCAACGAAATGCCACCCAGCACCAAAAGCAGAATGCCAAGCAGGTTGCCCACGTACTCGTTCGAGGCCTCGCGACCCTGCTCACGCCTCACGCCCATGTACACGGGCAAAAACGCCGTCACGAGCATGCCACCCATCACGAGTTCGTAGAGCATATTGGGCAGGTTGTTGGCGACCTGATAGGAGGACGAGAGTAGCGACATGCCGATAGCGGCCGCCATTGCCCACGTGCGGATAAAACCGGTGACGCGAGACACGATAGTCAGAATGGTCATAAGCCCGGCGGAACGACCAACCGTGGAGTAGTCCGACGAGCCCATGTCGTCAGTGTCATCTCGCGACGAAGAAACTTCGGATGAGGGTGTCTGAGGCGCAGATTCTTTTGCAAAATGAGCTCCGCACTTCAATTCTTCCTGCGGCATCGCTCAGTCCTCTCTCGTAATCGCGGCAACCGTCGCCCCGCAAAATGCAATTAAATCATCGGGTGCAAGCTCGAGCTGATAACCACGCTTGCCTCCCGAAATAAAAATGGTATCCCAAAGGACGCATGTCTCGTCAATGAGCGTCCGGTAGCGTTTTTTCATACCGACCGGGCTGCAGCCGCCGCGAACGTAGCCAGTCGCCGCAAGCAAATCCTTCACATGCATCATGGCCAAGGACTTCTCCCCCGCGGCACGCGCGGCGGACTTTAGATCGAGCTCGTCGGCAACAGGGATGCAGCACACGACATAGTCGTTGGACGGCGTCACGCAGACCAAAGTCTTAAATCCTTGACCGGGCTCCTCGCCAAGCTGCTCCGAAATCGCGACCCCCAGGCCCACCGACTCATCACCATCGTCTTCGTACGTATGTAGAACATAGGAAATGCCGGCACTTTCCAGCTCGCGCATCGCATTGGTTTTTGGCGTCTTTACAGCCTTTGCCATGACATATCCTTTCTCTCGCATTCGGACGCAAGGATTAAGTATATGTCCAATTCGGCTGCATACGTCACTTCGGCACAGCAAGCGCCATCGAATCACAAGGAGTCGATGGCGCCCATAAACTGAATCGCCTATTTATTGAGCATCAAGTTGAGCCTGACGCTCCCGGTCACGCCTGAGCAACGGCGCCAAAAACTTGCCCGTATAACTCTGCGGACAGTCCGCAACCTGCTCCGGTGTGCCCGAAACCACGACGGTTCCGCCGCCGTTACCGCCCTCGGGACCCATATCGATCAGGCGGTCGGCAACCTTGATGACATCAAGGTTGTGCTCAATCACCAGCACCGTGTTGCCCGCATCGACCAAGCGCTGCAGCACATCGAGCAGCTGGCGGACGTCCTCAAAATGAAGACCGGTCGTCGGCTCGTCCAAAATATAGAACGTCTTGCCCGTCTGGCGTCGATGAAGCTCCTTGGCGAGCTTCACACGCTGCGCCTCGCCGCCCGAGAGCGTCGTGGCGGGCTGGCCCAGGCTCACGTAGCCTAAGCCTACATCGTACAGCGTCTGGAGCTTGCGCTTAATCTGCGGGATATTCCCAAAGAAGGCCAGCGCCTCGGTGACGCTCATGTCGAGCACGTCCGAGATGGTCTTGCCACGGTAGGTGACCTCGAGTGTCTCGCGGTTGTAGCGTTTACCGCCGCAAACTTCGCAGGGAACGTAGATATCGGGAAGGAAGTGCATCTCGATCTTGATCTGCCCGTCGCCCTTGCACGCCTCGCAGCGCCCGCCACTCACATTAAAGGAGAAACGACCCGGCGAGTAGCCGCGCGCCTTCGACTCCGGCGTACTCGCAAACAGCGCGCGAAGATCATCCCACAGGCCGATATAGGTAGCAGGGTTGGAACGCGGCGTGCGGCCAATCGGCGACTGGTCGATATCGATAACCTTATCGATACACTCGATGCCCTCGATTTTTTTATACGGACCCACAGGGCGCGTCGAACGGTGAATAGCATTCGTAAGGGCAGGCGCAATGGTGTCGGTAACCAGGGAGCTCTTGCCCGATCCCGACACGCCGGTAACAACCGTAAGCGTACCAAACTCGATCTTGGCGGTAACGTTTTTGAGGTTGTTGGCTCGAGCGCCCGTAATTTTAAGGCAGCCGCGACCGGGCTTGCGCCGTTCATCAGGCACCCGAATCATTCGTTTGCCGGTCAGATAAGCGCCCGTCATCGACTCAGGACACGCCATGATATCAGCAGGCGTTCCCGCCGCGACTACGTGTCCGCCGTTGACACCGGCGCCGGGCCCCATGTCGATCACGTAGTCGGCGGCACGGATTGTATCCTCGTCGTGTTCGACAACGATAACGGTATTGCCGATATCGCGCAGGCGCTCGAGCGTCTTGATCAGGCGCTCGTTGTCACGCTGATGAAGACCGATCGAGGGCTCGTCCAGAATATAGAGCACGCCCATGAGACCCGCGCCGATCTGCGTTGCCAAGCGAATACGCTGTGCCTCGCCACCGGAAAGCGTCGCCGAGGCGCGATCGAGTGTCAGATAGTCGAGTCCAACATCGACCAGAAAACGCAGGCGCTCCAGAATTTCCTTGACGATACGGCCGCCGATAAACTGTTGGCGCTCGGTGAGTTCCAGGCCCTCAAAAAACTCGAGCGATTCACGGCACGACAGGCAACAAACTTCGTAAATGGACTTGCCGCCCACGGTGACGGCGAGCATCTCAGGGCGCAAACGAGCGCCGTGGCAGGTCGAGCACGGCTCCTCGCGAATGTACTTCTCCAGGCGCGCCTTGGTGTTCTCGTTCGTCGTCTCGGTATAGCGTTCGTACAGGATGTTGCGAACGCCCGAAAACTTGGTATCCCACTGGCTGCGACGTCCGTCGAGCTTTTGGTAGTCGACCGAGATCTTCGTATCGCCCAGGCCATCCAAGAATGCACGACGCACCCGAGGGGGCAAGTCCTCCCACGGCGTATCGACGCTCACCTTGAAGTGTTTACAGACCGCAGCGAAAATCTGCGGATAGTAGTTAGAGTTGCCAAACAGGCTGCCAAAGACCCCGTCGGCGATCGACTTCGAGGGGTCTTCGATTAGGGCCTCGGCATCGACCGTCTTCTTAAAGCCCAGGCCATCGCACTCGGGGCACGCGCCATAGGGCGCGTTGAACGAGAAATCACGCGGCTGCAGGTCATCGATGGAGTGTCCATGCTCCGGGCACGCCAAGGCCAACGAATACTCCAGAAGCTCGCCCTCGGTCCCCTCGGGAGCATCACGATCGGGCAGCATGTACACGTTTACATTGCCGTGAGCCAGCGCGGTCGCCTGCTCAACAGACTCGGCGATACGGCCAAGAGAGTTCTCACGGATCACGATGCGATCGACCACGACCTCGATATCGTGCTTGAACTTCTTGTCCAGATCGATCGGATCGTCGAGCGAGCGCACTTCACCGTCGACACGCACGCGGCTAAAGCCCTCGGCGCGAAGGTCCTCAAACAGTTTGGTGTACTCGCCTTTTCGCCCGCGCACCACCGGTGCCAGCACAAACGCGCGGCGGCCCTCCCCCGCCGCCAAGACCTTGTCGGCAACCTGGTCGGTCGTCTGGCGCTCAATGACGCGGCCGCATTCGGGACAGTGCGGGGTGCCCACACGGGCGAACAGCAGGCGCAGATAGTCATAAATCTCGGTTACGGTGCCAACCGTCGAGCGAGGGTTTTTAGACGTCGTCTTTTGGTCGATCGACACCGCCGGCGAAAGGCCGTCGATTGAATCCAAGTCGGGTTTGTCCATCTGGCCCAAGAACTGGCGCGCATAGCTCGAAAGACTCTCGACGTATCGACGCTGGCCCTCGGCATAGATAGTGTCAAATGCCAGCGAACTCTTGCCCGAGCCAGAAAGACCGGTAATGACCACGAGTTGGTCACGCGGAATGGAAACATCGATATCACGGAGGTTGTGCTCACGAGCGCCGCGAATAACGATAGAAGAATCAGACATGGAAGCTCCTTGCCTCCTATTGCATCGAATCATACTGTCGATGAGTTTAGCGCACTCGACGCGCACAGATGTTCGTAATACAAGATTCGCAGACCTTTAGCTTTGCGTATCGGGCGCTTTGTTTCTCGAAATGCCGTGGAAAGGTTACAGTAATCTAATACTGAACTTAATTTGCCGTAACAGAGGAACGTCCATGACCGAAGATATCCCCCTTGAAATCACTTCGAGCGACATGGCCAATCTGCCCATATTCATCGCCGTCCTTATCGTGGCCATCGTCGTGGTGCGTGTATATTTTTCAATCAAACACAATGAAAAGCCGCCCATTGCCCGCGTCTTTTGGTGCGCGACGCTCCTCATCCCGCTCGGCATGGTAGCTGCATGGATTACGAATCAATTGCTCGTAAATGAGGACAATTCCCTATGGGTCCTTTCTTATTCGGCGCTCGGTGCTACCGCCGTCATACTTCTTGTCGAGCCCTTGGTTTCGGGACTTATCGACCAAACCGATCTTGCGACGGGAACGGTTGCCTGTATTTGCCGTGACATCCTTGTCATCGCCGCTGTTTCAGCGCTCTCGTTCGTTTCACTCGAAATTGCCTGTAACGAAACGTTCTATCGCATTCCCGCCAACTCATTCGGGTTTTCCGTCGGGCTGCTCGCGACGGTTCTGCTCTCCCTTTATTTGCTGGGACAGCGTCATGGAGGCGTCATGGCCCTCGTGCCCGTCGTCTGTTGCATCCTTGGCATTGCCGAGCACTTCGTCATAACGTTTAAAGGCGAGGCCATCCTGCCAAGCGATATCTTGGCCCTTGGCACCGCAATGGAAGTGAGCGAGGGATACGAGTTTACCTTTACCGCCGGAATCGTAACCTCTCTAGCCCTGCTGGAGATTTCCCTAGGGCTTCTTTCGCTTATCCGACCGAGAAAGCTCCGTACGCCCACCCATGTCTTCCCCGCAATCGCCGCTAACCTCTGCGCTTTTCTGCTAGTGACCGTTATGGGGCTCTCGGGCTTTTCCAGCATCGACTTGGAGCAGGCGCTGAATTTTGGATTTGACCGTTGGCAGCCCATCACCACGTATGCGTCTCAGGGTTTTATCACTTCGTTCACCGAAATGGTCAACGAGTTGCCCATTGAGAAGCCCGAAGACTATACGCCCGATGAGGCGCAGAGCATCGAGCAGAAGCTCGCCGCCACCTACGACAGCACGTATGGCTCGAGCGAGCAGCGCGCGGCGGCCGTTGCCCAGTTCAATGAAATCAAGCCGACGATTGTTGCCGTCATGAATGAGAGTTTTAGCGACCTTTCGTGCTTTGAGCAGCTCCAGGCGGCCGGGTACACCGGCCCCGCATTCTACAACTCGCTTCCCGACACACTTGTTCGCGGCACCATGCTCGCTTCGGTCGCCGGTGGCGGAACGGCGAACTCCGAATTCGAATTTTTGACCGGAGCGACAACGGCCTTTGTCGGATTAGGCAAAATCCCCTATCAGCTATATCAGATGAATGGCGTCAACAGCCTGGCAAAGGACCTTAAGGAGCTTGGGTATACCGCTACCGCTATGCACCCGCAAAACCCCGTCAACTACCATCGAGATAAAATCTATCAGCAGCTGGGCTTTGGAGACTTTCTTTCAATCGGCAATTTCGAAGGTGCGCCCTGTTACCATGCCGGCGTATGCGACTACGCCACCTACGACAAGATACTCGACCTGCTTAGAACCGACGAAGCCCCGCAGTTCATCTTTGACGTCACGATGCAAAATCACGGCGGCTACGACTATGGCACCGTTCCCGCCGAGGAGCTGACAAACTATTGGGTCGAGGGAGCCAGCGAGGGCGCCAATAGCGCGCTCAACACCTATCTCACCTGCATCAACGCATCCGACCGGGACCTCGAGTACTTTATCAACGAGCTCCGCAATATCGGCAGACCGGTTGTCCTTGTCTTTTTTGGCGACCATCAGCCGAGCGCCGCAACGACTCTCAACGACGAGCTGTACCCTCAGGAAGATACGGCAAGCCACGCTTTCCGTATCTATCAGTCGACATATTTTGTCTGGGCTAACTATGAAATCGCCGGCAATACCGAGCTCAACGTCTACGACACCGTCGGGGCAAACGAGGTTGCAGCCATTACCCTTAATAAGATCGGCGCCCCGCTCACCGACTATCAAAAGGCCCTGCTTGCAACAAGGTCAGATGTGCCCACCATCAATGTCGCCGGCTACCTTGGTGCCGACGGGCTGCGCTACGACTTGGAATCTGAAGACAGCCCATACGCCTCGACGATCGACAAGCTGCAGCGCATGCAATACCTCGAGTTCGCCAGCAAAGTTCAGTAAGCCCGCCCATTCGCTTGGACCCATCGTATTGCAAGCACGCTCGGCCCAAATGCATCGTAAATGACTCCCGCTCGCAAACGAGGGTACAATGACGCTCGTGTCACATCACGGGGCCCCGGCCCCAACATATACAAAGGAGTCATACATGGGTTGCGAGCACGCACAGGCCGCCGGCGGACAAACGTCGCCGTCGCAATTTGAGGAGAATACGCTGTCCGAGGTCAAACGCGTCATCGCCGTGCTTTCCGGCAAGGGCGGTGTCGGCAAGTCGTTTGTCACCGGTGCCATCGCCACCGAGCTTGCCCGTCACGGCCACAAGGTCGGCGTCCTCGATGCCGACATCACCGGTCCCTCTATCCCCAAGATGTTCGGTATGAGCGGACGCCACGTCCATGCCCTTGGCAACCTCATGCTGCCTGAAATCTCCGAGCACGGCGTCAAGGTCATGAGCTCCAACCTTCTGCTCCAAAACGAGACCGACCCCGTCCTTTGGCGCGGTCCGGTCATCGCAGGCGCCATTAGGCAGTTCTGGAGCGAGACCTCATGGGGCCCCATCGACTACCTGCTGGTCGACATGCCTCCGGGAACAGGCGACGTCGCTCTCACCGTCTTCCAGTCACTGCCCGTCGACGGCATCGTCATCGTCACGAGCCCGCAGGATCTGGTCTCGATGATCGTCGCCAAGGCGGTCAACATGGCCGAGAAGATGAACGTCCCCATTCTGGGCATCGTCGAAAACATGAGCTATATTGAGTGCCCCGACTGCGGCAAGAAGATCGAGGTCTTTGGCAAGAGCAAGCTCCCCGAGGTCGCAGAACGCTATAACCTCGACATCTTGGGCACGCTTCCCATCAATCCGTCACTCGCCGAGGCCTGCGATAAGGGCGAGGTCGAGACCGCGCTGCCCGATGGCATGTTGCCCAAGGCAGTCTCTGCCGTCGAGGCCATTACCCCGCACGAGACCGACGAGGCCTAAGTGAACACGAGCGCCTTCTATGACGTCCTGGTAATCGGCGGCGGGGCTTCAGGCCTCGCCGCCGCCATTACGGCCGCACGTGCTGGCAAAAGCGTCTGCATCGTTGAGTGCGATGTCGCCTGCGGCCTTAAGCTCCTTGCGACCGGTAACGGCCGTTGCAACCTCTCCAACGAATCGATTGATCCTCAGCGGTATAACCACCCCGCATTCGTCGAATCTGTCATGAGGACCCAGCCCGAACAAGAGCTTATGGGTTTCTTCTCCTCGCTGGGCATCATGACAACCTCCGAGGAAGGCCGGCTGTACCCGCGCTCCCTTCGCGCCGAATCGGTGCGCGACGCGCTTCTCAACGTTTGCGACCGCCTAGGTATCACCTTAATCTGCGGAGCCAATATTGCCACGGCGCGCAAAGATCCCGAAGGCTGGGCACTCCAAATAAACCGTCCAGCGCGGGCGCTAAAGGCAAAAAAGCACGACGACCGAAAATCGGAGCTCCGCTCGCTTCGGAAGGCACTCGCCGATGTCCCTCGCAAGAACGAAGCCCTGCAGGCACATGCCGTAATTATCGCCACGGGCGGCAACCCCACCGGTATCGCCGATACGTTTGGCCTCCCCCTCACCTCGCTGCGCCCCATCCTCTGCCCCGTATCGGCAACGGTCGTTGGCGATCGGGCGGCACTCAAGACGTTGGATGGTCTGCGCGTCCGCGCCCGCTTGACGCTCACCCGTAACCATAGTGAGCTCTGGCACGAAGACGGTGAAGTACTGTTTCGAGCCTTCGGCATCTCGGGCGTCGCTGTCTTCAACCTCTCCCGTCGTATCCAGCGCGGCGATACGATCCTGCTCGACGTTTTCCCCGACCTCTCCAAAGACGAGCTGCTCGATATGCTCAACCGGCGCGTTGAGCTGCTCGGCGGCTTTTCGCCCCGCGATCCCCGTTGGCTCGACGGCATGCTCGCCCCGCAACTCTCCCGCGTCGTCTGCACGACGTTCGAGCAGTGCCATCCAGGCTCCAACGATGTCATCCATCTGGTCTCAATCCTCAAACACTTTAAGCTGCTCGTCGAGGGAACAGCCGAGGAGCGCTCGGCGCAGGTCACGCGTGGTGGCGTATCTGTCGAGAGCATCTCAATACCCAGTCTACGCGCGCGCAGCGCTGTCGACGCCCCGCTTTACATCTGCGGCGAAGCGCTCGACATCGACGCCGATTGCGGAGGCTTTAACCTTGCGTGGGCCTGGCTCTCGGGCATTCGCGCCGCAAGCAGCCTGTAGCCGCGCAGTCTATAATCAAAAACGCATTCGGGCCGTCTGGGATACCGGACGGCCTCTTTCTTGCCTCTAAGGAGACCTCGATGATCGAAATCACCCAAGTCAACGCGTCGCTCGATGAAGCCGGCGATGAAAATGCCTGCCTCATTGTTGGCAAGCGAGTCGCCAAGCGCGTCCTACGTTGCAAGGACTCCGAGATCAAGTCCATCGAGCTCCACCGCAAGTCAATCGACGCTCGCAAAAAACGAGACGTCCATTTTATCCTGAGCTTTCGTGTTGAGCTGACTAGTCCCCACCTCGAGCGAGAAGCGGTCGACAGCGTCGCCGAGCGTGACCGCTCGCGCGTACGCGCGATAGAGGACGATGGGCCCTCATTCCCCTCCCCCGTCTCCGACGCACCTCAAGAATGCCCTGTCGTTGTCGGCGCCGGATGCGCTGGCCTTTTCGCTGCACTCACCCTTGCCGAAGCGGGTCTTAAGCCCTTGCTCATCGAGCGCGGCGACCCAGCATTTCGCCGCTCGCATGCGATCGATCTCTTTCTAAAGGAGCGCATTCTCGACCCCGAGAGCAATATCCAGTTTGGCCTGGGCGGCGCGGGGACCTTCTCGGACGGCAAGCTCAATACGGGAACCAAAAATCCCGCCCATCGCCTTATCCTCGAAACCTTCGTCGAGGCGGGCGCGCCCCGCGATATTCTGTGGGATGCCAAGCCGCACATTGGCTCCGACATCCTTCCCAAGGTTGTCACCGCTATATCCCAGCGCACCGAGCAGCTCGGAGGTGTCGTCCGTTATCGAACGAAGCTCGTCGACATTCGCACCGACGCGTCTGGCGCCATCACCGGTATCGATGTCCAATCGTCCCAAGACGCCGCTTACGAGCCAATCGAAACAAAGCACCTCATCCTCGCCTGTGGGCATTCTGCTCGCGATATTTTTGAGCTCCTTAAGGACCACAACGTGGCCCTCGCACAAAAGACCTTTGCCATGGGCGTTCGCATCGAGCATCCGCAGCGCGACATCGACCGAGCCCAATATGGAGCCTTGGCGGGACATCCTGCCCTCGGAGCAGCCCCCTACAAGCTCGTCGCCCATCTTCCCAACGGCCGCAGCGTGTTCTCGTTTTGCATGTGCCCCGGCGGGCAGGTTGTCGCCGCCTCTTCCGAGCAGGGCCACCTGTGCGTCAACGGCGCCAGCCTCAATGCCCGCGACGGACGCAACGCAAACGCCGCCCTGCTCGTTAACGTCACGCCTGAGGACCTTCCCAACGATGACCCGCTCGCCGGCATCGAGCTCCAGCGCGCCTGCGAGGCGGCCGCCTATCGCCTGGGCGGTTCCAACTGGAACGCACCGGCACAACTCGTCGGAGATTTCCTCGCAGGACGCGCCAGCAAGGCGCCCGGAAAGGTAAAGCCCACCTATCCGCTCGGTGTGACCTGGACGACAATTGACGAAGCCCTGCCGCAGCATATCGTCGAGTCGCTCCGCCTGGGACTTCCCCTACTCGGAAAACAGCTACGAGGCTACGACCGTCCCGATGCCGTTCTTACCGGCGTGGAGACTCGTTCGAGCTCACCGGTCACTGTCACCCGAGACCGAACGTGCCATGCCGTGTCGACCCCGGGCCTCTACCCTTGTGGTGAGGGAGCTGGATATGCCGGCGGCATCATGAGCGCGGCCACCGACGGCATCCGTTGTGCCGAAGCCCTGATCGCGGACCTCTAACGCACGAATTCCAGTGCGCAAAAGACACAGGCCCCGAGCTCCACAGGGAACTCGGGGCCTGTTCGCTATTTCTTAAACCGTGCACCCTGGCGTTTTCTGCCCGATGCGAACGTGGAACCCTTGCGGGCCTGCGAGCGTAAGCGCTCGATCGTCTCGTCCTCAGACGCACCCTCGAGCATCGCCCGAATCTGAACGACGGCATCGCGCAGGCGCGCCGCCTCCTCAAAGTCCATAGCGGCAGAAGCGTTACGCATATCCTCTTCCATGGTTTCGACGATCCGCACAAGCTCGTCATGCGGCAGTTCTTCCAACTGCTCCGCAAGTGTCTGCTCGGGCGCCACCGTTTCCGGCACACCGCCCTCGCCCGACTCATCGGGCGTATAGAATGCGCCATGGCCAAGAGAGTCGCCCTTCGAGCGTCCCTTGGAGCCCACAGTTTTTTCGGCCTCGGCAATAAAACTTGAGATGTCGTTGATGGCCTTGCGCACCGTCTTGGGCACAACGCCATGTTCTTCGTTATATGCCATCTGAATCTCGCGACGGCGCTGCGTCTCCTCGATGGCCTCTTTCATCGAATCGGTCACAACGTCTGCATACATGATGACTTCACCATCGGCGTTACGGGCCGCACGGCCAATCGTCTGAATCAGCGAACGGCGGTTGCGCAAAAAGCCTTCCTTATCGGCATCGAGAATTGCCACCAGTGAGACCTCGGGGAGATCCAAGCCCTCGCGAAGCAGGTTGATGCCAACGAGAACATCGATCTTGCCCTCGCGCAGCGTTCGCAGGATCTCGACACGGTCCATTGTCGCCGTATCAGAGTGCATGTAATTGACCTTAATGCCTGCGTCGAGCAGATGGTCGGTCAGGTCCTCGGCCATGCGCTTGGTCAACGTGGTCACCAGCACGCGCTCCTTGCGGGCAACGCGCTCGCGAATCTCGTCCTCAAGATCGTCAATCTGGCCGCGAACTGGACGCACGTCAATCTTGGGGTCGAGCAGGCCAGTCGGACGAATAATCTGCTCCACATCGTTTTGGCTCACCCGCAGCTCGTAGTCGCCCGGCGTGGCCGAAACATAGATAAACTGGGGTATCCTTGCCTCAAACTCATCGAAACGAAGCGGGCGGTTATCGAGCGCCGAGGGCAGGCGAAAACCGTGTTCCACCAGCGTCACCTTACGCGAGCGGTCACCTTCGTGCATGCCGCGAATCTGCGGCACCGTCACATGGCTCTCATCGATGATGCAGAGCATATCCTTGGGAAAGTAATCGATTAGGGTAAACGGCGGCTCACCCGGCTTGCGACCGTCCAGATGACGCGAGTAGTTCTCGATGCCGTTGCAAAAGCCCATCGTCTCGAGCATCTCAAGATCATAATCGGTGCGCTGCTGCAGACGCTGCGCCTCGAGCAACTTGTCGGTCGCCTTGAGCTCCGCCACGCGCTTCTCGCACTCTTCGCTGATCGATTTCAGAGCCGCCTTGACCTTCGGCTTCTCGGTCACGTAGTGCGATGCCGGCCATACGGGGATGGCCTCGTACTCACGAAGCATCTCACCGGTGACCTCATCGATCTCGGCAATCAGCTCGACCTCGTCGCCAAAGAACTCAAACCGCAACGGATGCTCGGCATAAGGCGGATACACGTCGACAACATCGCCGCGCACGCGGAACGTGCCGCGTGCCAGGTCATAGTCATTGCGATCATATTGAATGTCGATAAGTGCATGGATAAAGTCATCGCGCTCGAGCGGCACCTTCTTGTCGACGTTTGGAGCCAGACCTGCATAGTCCTCAGGAGAGCCAATGCCATAGATACACGAGACCGATGCGACAACGATCACATCGCGTCGAGAGAGCAGCGATGCGGTCGCCTGATGTCGCAGCATCTCAACCTCTTCGTTAATCGAGGAGTCTTTCTCGATATATGTATCGCTTTGCGGCACATACGCCTCGGGCTGATAGTAGTCGTAGTACGAGACGAAGTAGACCACAGCGTTGTTGGGAAAGAACTCTTTGAGCTCGCTCGCAAGCTGAGCGGCGAGCGTTTTATTCGGAGCCATGACCAGCGTCGGCTTTCCCAGGGCCTCAATAGTCTTTGCCATCGTGAAGGTCTTGCCCGAACCAGTCACGCCCAGCAAAACCTGATAGCGGTCTCCGTCCCTCACACCCTGCACAAGCGACTCAATGGCTTTAGGCTGAGAGCCTGCAGGGTCATAGGGAGACACGACCTTAAACGGCACGTCAGAGCCTTCAACGCCAAAGCGCTTAAGTTCACCACCAACGCGTTCTACTTCAAATTCCGCCATGGATACTCCTAACTCATATATCTGCAGTATACGCAGGCGGCAGGCATAGTCCTATACGAACCGATCGGGATAGAGGGTTTTGTAGCGAACCCAGGCATTATTGACACGAATCAGATACGCCTGCGTCTCGGGAAAGGTGATTGCATTATGAAGCGACGTACTCTGCTGCGCCCATCCGTCGACATTGCCCATGCCGGCGTTATAGGCGGCAATGGCACTGTCAGTCGACCCGTTAAAATACGCTAGAAGATACGAAAGATACGCACAGCCAAACTCGATATTCGTAGCCGGATCGTTAAGGTTGTCGGCCGAATACTCGCCACCGTCGACAAGGCCCTTGGCGATCATATCCTGGGCAGTCTCGGGCATCAGCTGCATCAATCCCTGAGCACCCTGATTCGACTCGGCCTCGGGATCCCAATTCGATTCAGACTTAATGACAGCGCACACCAGATACGGATCCAGATTATGCGAAATACTGGATTGCTTTACATACGCCTCGTAGTCAATCGGATACAGCGGCTTAAAGAAAGCGGCAGGAGCATATGAGTAAACGAATGAGATAAGGCCGAAGGCAAAAACGGCAGCCAGCGGTATAAGGCGATACCACGTAAGGAAACGTGTCTTAGGCATCGGCCTCCTCCTTATCCGCTACATCCCCGAACCCATGGCGCGAAAGCCATGCGTCCAGTTGTTCAAAGAGCGAGTTATCGTCTGCCGCATTGTCAATCACAGTTGTAGCGAGATTGCACAGCGCAGACTCTTCGGGCTGGCAAGCAGAACGGGCATCAAAATCAGATGGCTCCATGCCACGTTGAATAGCGCGCTCGCGACGAACTGACAAAGGGGCGCTGATGACCAAAATTTCATCAGCCAAGCCAAATGCATCCTCAAAACCAGTCGGAGCAGAAACCTCGACCACCGCAAAAGGATAACGGGGAGATGAAACCGTACAACAAACCGGATCGAGAATCCTAAGCGAAAGCTGTTCAATCAGAATGGGATGCACGATGTCATTGAGCCGTGCGACCGAATCAGGAGAAGCGAAAGCTCGAGAAGCGAGGATGCCGCGGCGAATGCCGCCTTCCTCATCCAAAATGTCCCAACCGAATTCATCCGCGAGTGTATTGACGATATCAGAGCCCGGCACATACAGCGATTTTGCAAGCTCATCCAGATCGATAAGCATAGCGCCACGAGATTCGAAATAGCGGCAGGCAGTTGACTTACCCGAAGCAATATTGCCCAAGACAAATACGGTAAACATCAAGCCCTCCCTAACGCCAATGCGAGTAATTATCGCTCAAATTCACTAGATGGACTCAAAATACAGCCAAACAGTAAGAGCACATACGGGGGAGCTAGGTCCCAAAGTACAACGTATATACAACGCAAAAAAGGGGGAGACCGCGAGGCCTCCCCCTTCTCAGTTCAAGCGCACGGCTCGGTGCCGTCCACCGGTCAGCGGCGCCCTGGCCTCCCACGGGCTGACCCCGCAGTACTCTCGGCGCGATGGGGCTTAGCTTCCGGGTGCGGAACGGGACCGGGCGTGCCCCCCATGCTCTGGCCGCTGACCGGTGGGCGGCGCCCACCGTATCTTCGGTGTCCGGTGTCTCTTCACGTGCCCTGGGGGCCGCATGGCGTATAGGGGAGGTGACTCGGGGGCATCCTCGT
>RQAP01000020.1 GCA_008671135.1 Collinsella aerofaciens | reverse complement strand
GATGGGGCGGGGGCTGTGGTGGCCGTGTCAGTTGCGGTGGTGGTGCCGGCAGCGCGTTCCGTGTTGACGGCGCTGGTGCCGGTGGATGTTACGGTGCTGTCCTCTACGGTATCTGCTGTCGCATTTGTGTCGGTGCCGCCTTCAGCCTTGCCTATGTCGCTGCTCGTGGTGTCGGCTTGCGCCTGCTGCTCGGCTGTTGCTGGAGGCTGGATGGCTTCCGCAATGGCCGCCATGGGCATCGTCGCGCTGACCATGGAAGTGCACGCGATCGCGCAGAGCAGATAGTAAAGGGGTCGTTTCATTGCGGAGCCTCTCGGTGAGCAGCCAATAGGGTCCGAAGGCAGCTCCAGGCCAGCACTCCGCACATATTTTGTTGGGGTTAATTTTACGGGAACCCCAATCAACATCAGCGAGCTTTCTGGATTCAGTTGAGGAAGGGAGTGAGGGGGCGCCATGGGAGACGTGCTGCACAGGGCAATGTCGCTTCCTGAATTGCTTTCCCTATTTAGATGCCCATCCCGTACGTTAAAGACACCTCTAATGGATCGCCCTGCTCGCCGGGAAGGTCATGGTAGTACCCGGCTGCGTTCATATAGAGACGCCTGTCTTTCAGGTCGTCGATATACGCATCTTTGGACATGAACTTCAGTTGGTAGACGATGCCGTCGTTTGGCATGGTGCTATCCCCTCATTTAGTGGGCGTGTCCTGAGCCGCCGCACGGTCCCAGGTCCTTTGTTCCAAAATAAGAGAGATTTCTTAAACCATCGTGCCAGGTTGACGTGCGCCTGGCACGGCTCAGAGTAGCGGTGCCTTAGGGTATGGGAGCCCTCGCTCGCGAAGAGTTTGGCTGGGCATTGCTGGACTGTGAGTGTCGGCTTCCTCTATCAGCCAGTAAAGCGATCGGGTGAAGGGCACGCTCGCGCTGCCTGGGGCGCTTTTGTGCCGTGAGAGCAACTTTTGTTCAGCCTTAATTGAACGCGGCGAAGCGTTTAATTAGTGTTTCTCCCTTCTACATTCAGTGGAGACATTGCATTCGGTCGGCCTATTCACGGGTATAAGGTGGCTGTCTGGTTCGATCGTGACGGGTGATGTTTATGGCTAAGCAAAAGATGTCGGTTTACCTCATTAAAGAGGGTTTTAATATTGGTGATATCGTTGACTCCAATGACCCCTATATCCATAGGCACCTTCTAGAAGATGGTTCGGTTGTTTACACAAAGCCATCAGACCCTCATCCGCCAAAATGGATTGATTATTTTGACGGTCAACTGGAGTCCGATACTTTGCTATCTTCTTCTGCAAGCGCTCTCCATCTGGTTCAAGTTGCCGTGGCGGAGGACGCTGAGCGTCTATTTGCCATTTCTTTTGGCTATGGTTTTACTTTGCTGGATAAAGAGGCGGTCGAGGAACGCTTTGGGCTTAAAGTGGCGCTCAATCAGGCGATGGATGGTGGACTTCGCAAACTAAAACGAACTGCAGTCTCAGGCAATGCTCGAAAGACCGACGAGCAAATGCCCCTTCCGTCTTCAGTTGATGCTTTTGAAATCGATGTCGAGCGCGATTTGCTAGAGGGAGTGACTGTGAGCGGAGGTGATGGGCTGCTTGCAACTGGATCTATTACTGGATCGGATTCTCTCGCATTGAGCGTTGGCGAGTCGGTAGAATCGATTCGAGACTATCTTAAGTCTGTCTATGCCGTTTATGTGCTTGATTCTTATAAGGCTAAATATGGTTGGGTCGACAGAATCGTTCCGGTGCGCAAGCGGTCACTCGAAGATACTTTGAATTCTAAAGCCATCAGTCTCATTAATGCTCACGATCAAAATATATGGCTTGCCGTGCCGGAAATCCTTGAATGGGAGGCGGTCGCCGGTTTTCGTGTTGGATCAAAGGGTCCTTTGCTTGACGATGTTTGTCTCGACATGGTCTATCCGGAACCGGAAAAGTTGCCTCAGAGCTACGAAGACCTTTGCAAAACCAGTATTTTTGTTATTGGACAGGCAGAGGGCTCGGTGATAAATAAATGGCGCGCATCTGAGTGTCTATATGGCGAGGTCGAATATCAAGGGGCCAGTTACTGTGCAAATAATGGAAAATGGTATCGAATTGATGGTGACTACAAATCATCGATTGAATCTCGCTTCTCTAAGATTCCGCTTTACCCAACGGAATTCCCAGAATATTTTAAGGGCGAATATGAGGGCCCGTATAACCAACGTGTCGTGGAGATGAATTCCTCGACCGAGTTGTTGCTAGACAAGAAGACCATTTACTACGGCGGTCGAGGCAGCCAGGTCGAGCTTTGTGACATCTTGTGTAAAGACGGCACGTTCATTCACGTTAAGCATTATCAAGGTTCTTCGACTTTAAGCCATCTGTTCAATCAGGGCTTGGTATCGGCTCGTTTGGTAAAGGCAGACCCAAGTTTTAGGAAGTGCGCACAGGTTGTTCTAGACAAGATTGAACCTAATGGTTTTAAATTGGAAAGGGATTCGGTCAAACAGGTCGTTTTTGCGATTATCTCTAAATATGATGCGGTAAGGCCTGAGATTCCATTCTTTAGCAAAGTGGCACTAGATGCCGTGTGCTCTCAGCTGGCCGCGATGGACATTGATGTCGCATTGGCGAGAATCAAGGAGGTCCGAGCCGATTGCGGTTGATTCATTGCTGCTAGTTCGGCCGCCGGCCGGGAACTCTTGCTCTTGATTGATTTGTTAATTGGAGAGGGGCGTACTCATGCCTGGGGTTAAGAACCAGCACTAGGGCTCAACTTATCGAACTCCTAGAGAGTCATGGCGTTCTAACTGATGCCGCTGCGCTAGATTGCCTGAGACGCGAAATGAATATTTGCTCGTCGGAGCACTGCTGAATATTGGGTCACCTGTGCGGTTCGAATTTTCAATTGTCGAGCAGCTTTTGTCATCGATGAAGTCTTGCAATTCTAGCAAAAACCAAACATATGTTCTATACTTATGGAAGTAGACTTGTTTGGAGGCGTTAGATGGAAGTCGGAAGAGATGACATCGTAGACAGCGTTGTACGTCTGATAAATGGGGTGGGGCGTAGTCCATATTTATTCGTCGGCTCGGGCTTTTCCCGTAGATACATGGGTACCGACGATTGGGTTGGCTTGTTAAGGCACCTCTGTTCCCGTCTTTCCGATGATCCTTTTCGGTTTGACTCGTACCTGGCACGTTGTCCAGATGAGTCTGACAATAGCGCATTGCCCTCTGCCGCGACGATGCTTGATAAGGATATGCGCATAGCTGTTCTTGAGGACCCTCGCTTCGCTTCTTTTAGAGACGATCATGCAGAGGACATTCGTCAACGCAAATCTGTTTTAAAGATTATGGCGGCCGAGAGGTTATCTTCGTTCAAACCTGACCATATGACGCATGAACTTGATATCTTGAGAGAGGTCGGCAGGCGGCGTATCTCTGGAGTCATTACAACCAACTATGACTGTCTACTGGAGTCACTGTTTCCAGAGTTTAAAGTTTTTGTAGGTCAGGACGATCTTGTCTTTCACAGAACTTTTGAAATGGGAGAGATCTATAAGATCCACGGGTCTATGGATAATCCTGAATCTATGGTTCTTGAAGAGGCAGATTACGCAAAACTCGCCGAAACCCAGGATTACTTGGCAGCCAAGTTGCTAACTATTTTTATGGAATACCCAATTATTTTTATCGGCTATTCCCTTAATGACCCCGATATCCAAGCTATCCTCATGTCGATTTCACGCTGCCTCGGTTCAAATAATCTCGCATTGCTCAAAGAGCGTTTTATTTTTCTAACTAGGGGCGAAAACGCAACCTCGACACATTCGATTACATTTCCGGGTATCGGCGAGATAAGCATGACCGAGATTAGGACGAATGATTTTGGCGCAGTGTATGAAGCAATTGGGCATTCCAAATGCTCCTTCTCGCCCAGGATCATTCGTGAGCTGCGCAGGAGTATCTACGCCCTGGCAGATAAGGGCGAGCCAAATGATTCTCTGGTAGTCGAAGCGAGTTTTAGCGACCTCGAGAGACTTCCGGAGGGACAGCATCTTGTGCTGGGCATCGGTGTCGCAAATGCATCTTTGGGCCACGGTCATATGGTCAAAGCCGAGCTTTTATATCGCGATGTCGTATTCGATGATGAACATGTCGCTCCCAAACTTGCCGTCGAGGAATATCTTCCTGCGCTGCTTGCTTCCAACTCGGGTGGTTTGCCCATGTACAAGTATTTAAGCGCATATTCTGGGGAAGTCCTTAACCCGAGGATATTAAAGGAATTAGATGAGAAAAGAGATCTGGACGCTTTTCTTAACAACAGCCTGCGAAATGCAAAAGATAGCTATCATCTGTCGGGAATTAGACACTCGGTTAAGTCTGTTATAGCTAACGAAGGCTTTAAGGAAGCATTTAAAAAGTTAGTTTTACTTGAGGAGGATGAGCTCGATTTAAGTGAGTTGCTCGAGTATCTGAGGGCGCTCATCACGGACGATCGCAAGATAATCCACGGTAATAGCGAGCTAAAACGGCTTATTAGAATGTATGATTTTCTTAAGTACAAGAAGGCCTTCGACATATCGGCTACTAGTGAGTAATCCCACCTAGCGTCTATGAAGAAGGCCGTCTTTGTAAACTATGGCATCTGAGCGTATAGTGCGAACACCACGTGCAAATGCATACTTAATATAACGCTTTCTGCTTGAAATCACAATGGTGTCTGTTTCGACCTGCCAATCAAGGGAAGATGGTGTAGAGTATCTTCCTGCAATACAAAAGCTCTTTGGGAGCTTTAAGGGTGACGCTTTCAAACTGAGAGTCTTGCCCTTTTTTATGCGTGCAATGCCTGATATGCTAGCCAGACATCGTTTGATTTGGTTGAAAATCATGTGTGTCTTGATTTGAATTACATGATTGTCGCTTGCCTCAAATTTGCAGCTTTGACTTACGGATTGATAATCAGTAGCCTATCTAAAAAGCGGTATTGACGAGGGTAACCTACGGGTTCCGCGTCCAGAGGAAAGGCGGCTGTTCTTCTTGGGATGGCTGCCTTTCCTCTTTTTAGGAACCGCGATGGCGGCTGACCGGGAGACCTACCGCGGCGAACTCTCTGGCGTCCCTGAAGATCTGCATGCCCCCCTGTCTTCTTTGGACTTTCATGAGATAGAAACGACTGGGGTTGGGAACAAGATGGATGCGCTTCTTAGTTACATAGCTGCTTTTTAAGAGCTACTCCCTAAAAGTGAAGATAATTTCTACTTGTGGCAGAGCCTGTAGACTAACAAGGGATATCGGCTAAATTAAAGTTAATTGCGGTGGAAGCCTTCGGGCGATACCTGAAGAGGGTTGATGCGTCGGCCCTCTTTTTTGTTTTGATGTAAGATTCGGCCCGTCAAAACTTATATCTCAATTGAGAATAGGCGAAATTGCGTGCGATTTTCTGCTTGTATGCAACTTTGCTGGCGTGTTGTTGGTAAGTCTAAGTTCGCAACGGGTTCTTGGCAGAGGATTGACCGGGATTGTGAATTGCGACTCTTCGAGGCTCGGCACCGAGGCCTTCCTGGAAAAGTCCGCGAGGCTGCCGCTCAGGTCAAGTTCTGCATGGCCGCATTCTTCGATTATGCAGCCAGTGTGATTCTTGTCTGGTAAAACTGGCTGCGAAGTGATTATCGCTAGACATGTCTCAAGTGGCTCATTAGTTTCCACGCGTTTCTCTATCATGCAATCGCTACGTAATGCGGTCGCTCCGCATGGGTATCATGGTGAAAGCGATTTCAACGACAGGGGTGGCGCGCGTGGTAAAGATGAAAGATGTGGCCGAGCTGGCGGGCGTTTCGAGCGCCGCCGTCTCGCGCTACCTCAACGGTGGATATATCTCAGCGGACAAGGCCGAGCGCATTAAGCAGGCAATCGAGCTGACCGGATACGTGCGATCCAGCCAGGCTCGCGCGCTGCGCACCGGTTCCACCAAGCTCATCGGCGTCATCGTACCTAAGATCAACTCGGAATCCGTGAGCCGCATTACCGCCGGCATTGGTCAGGTGCTCGGTCGCCGTGGCTACCAGATGCTGCTTGCCAACACCGACAACGCGGCCGATCGTGAGCTCGAATACCTCGATTTATTCCAAAACCACCCGGTTGACGGCATTGTTCTGGTGGCAACTATGATCACCGACGAGCACCGTCGCGCGATTGAGTCGTGCCGTGTGCCCATTGTGTTGATCGGCCAACATGTCGAGGGCGCGGCGTGCGTCTATCACGACGATTACGAGGCTGCCTTTGAGCTCGGTCGTGCGCTTGCGGGTCGGGTGGATGGCAAGATCGCCTACATCGGAGTTACCGAAGAGGACCGCGCGGCCGGTTATGACCGCCGTCGCGGTTTTGAGGCCGGCTTGCGCGCCGCGGGTAACCCGCTCGATGCCGCCTTGATTCGCCTGGGCTCGTTTACGCTCGACTCGGGCTATCGCGCTGCGCGCGAGCTGCTTGCCGATGCCCCCGATGTTTCGTTTATCGCGTGCGCGACCGACACTATGGCTGCCGGCGCCCTGCGCGCTCTTGACGAGGTGCGTGGCATGGGCGATGGCGTGCGTCGCGTGAGCGGCTTCGGCGACAACGCATTTTTGCGCGCGCTGACGGGCGGCATTCCCACCGTGCATTACGGCTACCTGACCAGCGGCGTCGAGGCGACCAATATGTTGCTCAACGCGCTCGATGGCGAGGAGGGGGAGAGCGGTCTAAAGTCGCTCAAGCTCGGCCATCAGCTTATGAATGTCTAGGCCTTGGGCACGTCTGCCTGCCTCTGAGACCCCTGTTTTTGCTTCAAAACTACCTTTCGCCGGCTTTTTCCTACCGTTCACCCTACTATGAAAACGATTACAGTCATATCAAACTGAAAACGATTACAGTGTATGTGTCAAAGATGGCCGGGTGCACATGCGCCCGTTGGAGGAAAGGGAAGTTATGGACTACCGCAAATCAGCCCAAGAGGTGCTCGACAACGTCGGTGGCGCCGACAACGTTGTTTCGGCCGCACACTGCGCCACGCGTCTACGCCTGGTGATTGCCGATAATTCCAAGGTTAACAAGGAGGCCATCGAGAATGTCGATGGCGCCAAGGGCGTCTTTGAGGCCCAGGGCCAGCTCCAGATTATTTTTGGCACTGGCACCGTCAATAAGGTCTACGAAGAGTTCATCGCGCTCAGCGGCGTCGAGGCTGCCACCAAGGCCGAGGTAAAGGAGGCCGCGGCTCAGCAGCAGACCATCTTTATGCGTGCCATTAAGGTGCTCGGCGACGTCTTTGTTCCCATCATCCCCGCCATCGTGGCTTCGGGCCTGCTGCTGGGCATTATGAGCGCCCTCAACTTCATGGCCTCCAACGGCTTTATCGCGCTCGACACCAATAACTTTATTTATAAGATCGCCGACTTGGTCTCGGGCACGTCCTTTGGCATTCTGCAGATCCTGATCGGTTACTCCGCCGCTAAGGCCTTTGGCGCCAACCCGTATCTGGGCGCTGTCGTCGGTGGTGCATTCATCAACTCCTCGCTGCAGAGCGCCTATACGGTTGCCTCCGAGGGCGTGCAGACCATGGTCAACGTCATCCCCGGCGTGTACAGCTTTGAGTGGGTCGGCTATCAGGGCCATGTGATCCCCATCGTTATCGCTTGTGCCATTCTGGCCTTCCTCGAGAAGCGCCTGCACAAGATCGTTCCCGAGATGTTCGACCTCTTTGTGACCCCGCTCGTTTCGGTGTTCGTGACCGTGCTCGTGACGCTCGTTGCCGTCGGCCCCATCTTCGTGTGGGCCGAGAACGCCATCCTCGGTCTGATCCAGGTCCTGCTGACCCTGCCCTTCGGCATCGGTTCCTTTATCGTCGGCCTGTTCTATGCTCCCACGGTCGTTACCGGTATCCACCAGATGTACACCGCCATCGACCTGGGCCAGCTCGCCCAGTATGGCGTGACCTACTGGCTGCCCATCGCCAGCGCTGCCAATATCGCCCAGGGTGGCGCCGCACTTGCCGTTGCCTTTAAGACCCGCGATGCCAAGATCAAGGGCCTGGCGCTTCCTTCGGCTCTGTCCGCCTTCATGGGCATTACCGAGCCTGCCATCTTTGGTGTGAACCTGCGCTTCTTTAAGCCCTTCATCGCCGGCTGCATCGGCGGCGGTTGCGGTGCCCTGGTCTGCGCGCTCACCTCGCTTGCCGCCTCCGGCACGGGCGTTACGGGTATCTTCGGTATCCTGCTGTGCCTGGCCCAGCCCGTGCAGTACGCGATCATGTTTGCGGTCGCCGCGGTCGTGTCCTTTGCCGTCTCGTTTGTCCTGTACAAGGACGAGCCCAAGGCTTCCGAGCAGGCCTAAGAGCTTTTGATTGAGGGGATGCCCGCGGGTTGTATGCTCACGGGCGTTTCCCGTATCTGGTGCCGTTCTCTGGCGCCTTGTTACTTTCGATCCGTTAGGACTTTGATATGTCTAATGCACTTGGTCGCGACCTTGCAAAGCTGGTTGCCGCTGTTGACGCTGCCGCCTCTGAGTGCGGTCATGGCGCGTATGGCCAGCATTTCCACATTATGCCGCCGGCGGGTTGGCTCAATGACCCCAACGGTCTTTGCCAGGCAGATGGCGTGTTCCATGCCTATTTTCAATATGCGCCGTTTGATGTTGAGGGTGGCGTTAAGACCTGGGGCCATGCGACGAGTCGCGATCTTATGACGTGGGACTACGTTGGCGCCCCGCTGCTGCCCGACGAGCCGTTCGATTGCCATGGCGTGTATTCGGGCTCCGCGCTTGCCGAGGACGGCCGCATTCGCGTACTGTACACAGGCAACGTTAAACTCTCCGATGCAGACGGCACGTACGACTACGTCAATACCGGCCGCCGCGCCGATACTGTTTATGTCGAGAGCGTTGATGGCCTTGCCGGTCGGGAGTTCAGCCAAAAGCGTGTGGTGCTGGCGTCCGAGGATTATCCCGAGGATTTGACCTGCCATGTGCGCGATCCCAAGGTGTGGCGCGATGATGATGGGCGTTATCACATGTTGCTGGGCGCGCGTCGTCGCGTGGATGGGTCGCATGTCAATAGTCGATTTTGCGCCATGCACGGCGAGGGTGCCGGGCGCGATGTTGGCGAGATCCTGGTGTATGGCTCGGCTGATATGCTGAGTTGGGAGCTCGAGAGCCGCGTGTCTACGCCCGAGCGTTTTGGCTTTATGTGGGAGTGCCCGGGGTATTTGGAGCTCGAGGCGGATTGCGGCGTACCGGCGAAGTACCTGTCCTTCTCTCCTCAGGGGCTCGAGGGCGGTCGTTGGGACCGCGGCAATGTATATGCCGCTGGCTACATGCCTGTAATAGGTAACATCACCGGTGGTGACGGTACCTATGAGCTGGGCGATTTCCGCCTGTGGGACGCCGGTTTTGACTTCTATGCTCCGCAGGAGTTCACGGCCGAGGACGGTCGCCACATTCTGATCGGCTGGATGGGCATGCCCGATGAGCCGACCTATGACAACGCGCCTACCGTGGCGTGCGGCTGGCAGCACTGCATGACGGTGCCGCGTGAGCTCACAGCCGGTGCCGGCGGCGTGGTGCTGCAGCAGCCGGCGCGCGAGATCGAGCGCCATTATGCTTCGGTGCGTGTGGGGGAGGGCTCGTTGGAGGTTGCCGGCGATACCTGCTTTGATGTAGTTGTCGACGGTGTCGACGGCGCGTTTACCGCAACCGTTGATGGCGAGCTGAAGCTGGCGTTTGTGCCCGCCGAGGACGAACTGCCCCCGCGCTTTGAGATGCGATTTACCGATGAGGGCCGCGCTTCTGCCGGCTGCGGTCGTACTGTGCGCTGGGAGTCCGTCGACGAGGTTCGTAACGTGCGCATTGTTGGCGATGCCTCGTCGGTCGAGGTGTTTGTGAACGATGGTGTGCTCGTGTTTTCGACGCGCATCTATCCCGAGGCCTATGGCGTGACCGTTGACGCTCCGGGTGCGAGCGTGACCTATCACGCGCTCAATATCTAGGCGATTCGTCGCATATCGGCGCTATACTGCAGCCGTTGCCCACGATGCGGGAAACATCCGCATCGTGGGTTTTTGCTTATGAAGGGACGGTGCCGCGTGGACGTGCAACAGCTAGAAGAGGCTTGGGCTTTGAGAGCCGGCGCGCGTGAGGCGCGGTTGCTTGCGGCCTCGCATGTGCCAGCACCGCTGTCGCAGCTGGGGATTGTGTGTCCCGGCGATCGTCTGGTTGCCTTTGCGGACGACTTTGCCGATGCGTTTGCGAGCGGCTTTGATGGCTGCGATGTCGCGCTGGTGGGCTCGCCGTCTGCCGATGCGTTTGCTACCGCGTCCAAGGGCTTTGATGCTTCGTTTGATGCCGAGAGTCCGCACCTGTGGTGGTTCGTCAACTCCATCGGCGGGTTTGGTCTGCGCGTGCCCGATCTGCGCGCTCTGGGCCGCGCGGCGCGTGAGGCCCGCGCACTGCTTGTGGTGGATAACACCTTGGCGTCGGCTTTTGGGTGCGATCCGCTGCGGCTGGGTGCTGCGCTGTCGCTCGAGGCGCTCGATCGCGTGTGCGCCGGTAGGTCTCCGCGCAAGCTCGTTGCCGCTTCGGTGGCGCGCTCGCAGCTCAAGCGCCATCGTGTGGATGCCGCTGCCGAGTGCGCGCATGCCCTGCTTGAGGGCTGTGGCTTGGCTAAGCTTGATATGCCTGCTGACGAGGCCGACGTGCTTGAGCGCGGGCTGAACTCGCTCGATGCCCGCATGCAGGCACACTTCGACCGCGCCCGTGCGCTGGCCGAGTACTTGGCTGCGAATGAGATGGTGCGTGACGTGCGCTATCCCGGTCTGAGCTCGCATCCCGACCATGCGGTTGCAACGGGAATCCTCGAGCACGGCTTTGGTCCGGCAGTTGAATTTGACCTTATCGAGCTTAGCGCGGGTGAGCTGTTCGATGCTTTGCCGGGGGAGTTTCGCACATCGTCCGCCGGCGGCGCAACGACGCGCCTTTCGGCTCCACGCGGCAAGCAGGGGAGCGCCATCCGTCTCTTCGCCGGCACCGACGACCCCTTGATCGTGGCCGCCACCCTAGATAATGCCCTCCGCAACTAGCTAAATCATCCTCGACTCCATAAGTTGCGGTGAAATAGGGATTGATTTACGGCTTTAACCGCATAAACAGTCCCTATTTCACCGCAACTTATGAGAATGGGTTGTGTGGCTATAAGGCCCCGTCCCAAATGAGCTACTTTTTGATGCTGGCGATGAGGTCGTTGGCCTTTGCGGCAATTACTTGGTTGATGTCGGCCTGCAGCTCCTCGTAGACCGCTATGGCTCGCTCGCCGGCGGGGGTGAGGGTGGATCCGCGGGCGCCGTCGCGCTCGATGAGCTTGCAGCCCAGCTGACCTTCAGCCTCGTTCACAATGCGCCATGCCTTGGAATAGGCCATGCCCATGCTCTTGGCGGCGCGGTTGAGCGAGTGCTCGCGGGCAATACCCTGCAGCAGCAAAACGCAGCCGTGGCCGAACACGCCCGGCAGATCCTTGTCGCACGCTTGAATGACCAACTTTGCCGTCGTCTTGTAGTCCATGTGCTCCACGTCTCCCCGCTAAAGTGTTTGCTGGGCAAACGCAAAGCCTGCGTCAAACCCTCGTGTGCTCTTCTTAAAACATGCATTGTAGCAGTCAAAGTGCGTTAAGATACTTCCCCAGTATTGGGCGCCCAAGGTTGGGCTGGGTCCTACGAGGCCTGCAGCCGACCGGTCGCATGGAAAAAGGAGAAACATGGCTACGTTCTTTCCCGGTGAGTCCCACACGTTTTCGGAGTATCTGCTGGTCCCTGGTTACTCGTCCTCGCAGTGCATCCCCAACAACGTCTCTCTTAAGACGCCGCTAACCCGCTTTAAGCGCGGTGAGAAGCCGGCAATCACCCTGAACATCCCCATGGTTTCCGCCATCATGCAGTCTGTCTCGGGCGTCGACATGGGTGTCGCGCTCGCTACCGAGGGTGGCCTGTCCTTCATTTACGGTTCCCAGAGCGCCGAGTCCGAGGCCGCTATGGTCAAGGCCGTCAAGGATCACAAGGCCGGCTTCGTTCAGTCCGATTCCACCCTGACCCCCGACATGTCCATGGAGCAGGTCATCGAGCTCAAGGAGAAGACCGGTCACTCCACCATGCCGGTCACCGACGACGGCACTCCCAAGGGTAAGCTCCTGGGCATCGTCACCAGCCGTGACTATCGCCCCAGCCGCGATGACCACCAGACGAAGGTCTCCGAGTTCATGACCCCGCGTGAGCAGCTCATCGTGGGCGACAAGAACATCAGCC
Organism: Collinsella aerofaciens; assembly: GCA_008671135.1. Lineage (GTDB taxonomy): Bacteria > Actinomycetota > Coriobacteriia > Coriobacteriales > Coriobacteriaceae > Collinsella > Collinsella aerofaciens_J. Next base: position 35,431 of record RQAP01000020.1, on the reverse strand, counting down.
TCAAGGTCGCTAACGACGTCATCTGGGACAACAAGCTCAACGCCCTGCCCATCGTCGACGATAACGATCACCTCATGGGCATCGTCTTCCGCAAGGACTACGATAGCCACAAGACCAACCCCAACGAGCTGCTTGACGGCGACAAGCGCTACATGGTCGGCGCCGGTATCAACACCCGCGATTATGCCGAGCGCGTGCCGCTGCTCATCGAGGCTGGTGCCGACGTTCTGTGCATCGACTCCTCCGAGGGCTTCAGCGAGTGGCAGAAGCGCACCATCGAGTGGATCCGCGCCAACTATGGCGAGGACGTCAAGGTTGGTGCCGGTAACGTCGTCGACGCCGAGGGCTTCCGCTTCCTGGCCGACTGCGGTGCCGACTTCATCAAGGTCGGTATCGGCGGCGGTTCCATCTGCATCACCCGCGAGACCAAGGGTATCGGCCGTGGCCAGGCCACCGCGCTGATCGACGTCTGCCGCGCCCGTGACGAGTACTACGAGGAGACCGGTGTCTACGTGCCCGTTTGCTCCGATGGTGGCATTGTCTACGACTACCACATGACGCTTGCCCTTGCCATGGGTGCCGACTTTATGATGCTGGGTCGCTACTTCGCCCGCTTCGACGAGAGCCCGACCGAGCGCGTCAACGTCAACGGCCAGTACATGAAGGAGTACTGGGGCGAGGGTTCTGCGCGTGCTCGCAACTGGCAGCGCTACGACTTGGGCGGCGCCGCGAAGCTCAGCTTCGTCGAGGGCGTCGACTCCTACGTTCCCTACGCCGGCTCCCTCAAGGACGGCGTGGGCGGCACGCTCTATAAGGTCAAGTCCACGATGTGCAACTGCGGTGCCCTCTCGATCCCCGAGCTCCAGGAAAAGGCACGCCTGACCCTGGTGAGCTCGACCTCAATCGTCGAAGGCGGCGCCCACGACGTAGTCGTCAAGGATTCCCAGCAGAGCGTCAGCTACCGCTAAGCGGCTTTCCCAAGCACCGCACCTTGCCGTTCAAACCGTCGCTCGCGTACCAAAGTACGCGTCGCTCCTCTTTCACGGCAATCTGCGGCACTTGGAAAACCCGACCATGCTTGGGCTGGTAACAATTAGCGGTTGATTCGCAACCACGTTATTAAGATAAAGCGAGATGCCTGCAAGTCGCAGGCATCTCGCTTGTCGTATTTGCTATCATCAGTCAAGTTAACCTTAGGGTCGGTCGGCTTGGCTTTGTTCGCTACAAGTTCCGCACGCAAAGAAGAGCACTTAATGTGCTCTTCGTCTTGCGCAGGACTGTCCGCAGTAGCGAATAAAGCCAAGCCGACCGACCCCAGCTAAGATTAAAGGAGCTGATATGTGCGATTGCACAGATCATAAGGACGAGATCCCTGCCTACGACGCGCAGGCCATTGAGTCCCGATGGATGAAGGCCTGGGAGGACTCCAACCTCTTTGCCGTCGACACCGACGACAGCAAGCCCAAGAAGTACGTGCTCGAGATGTTCCCGTATCCGTCGGGCGACCTGCATATGGGCCACGCGCGCAACTATACCATCGGCGATGCCATGGCCCGTCAGGCCCGCATGCGCGGTTACGACGTGCTGCACCCCATCGGCTTTGACGCCTTTGGCCTGCCTGCCGAGAACGCCGCTATCAAGCACAACACGCAGGCTGCCGCCTGGACGTATAAGAACATGGACCAGGCGCTCGCCACGATGAAGCGCATGGGTTTCTCCTACGATCTGGATCGCATGGTCAAGACCTGCAGTCCCGACTACTACCGCTGGGGCCAGTGGATCTTTGAGAAGCTGTGGGAAAAGGGCCTGGTCTACCGCAAGAAGAACCCGGTCAACTGGTGCCCCACCTGCAAGACCGTTCTGGCCAACGAGCAGGTGACCGAGGGCAAGTGCTGGCGCTGCGGCACCGAGCCCGAGAAGCGCGACCTTGAGCAGTGGTACTTCAAGATCACCGAGTACTCCCAGGAACTGCTCGACGACCTGGAGAAGCTCCCCGGTTGGCCCGAGCGCGTCAAGCAGATGCAGGCCAACTGGATCGGTCGCTCCGAGGGCGCCGAGGTCGACTTTACCCTGTGCGATCAGGATGGCGAGCCCATCGAGGGCGATGAGGGCAAGATCACCGTCTTCACCACGCGTGCCGATACCCTTTTTGGCGTCTCCTTCTTTGTCCTGGCTCCCGAGTACGCCGGCCTGCACGAGCTCGTCGAGGGCACGGAGTACGAGGAGGCCGTCACCAAGATCGTCGAGGACTCCAAGCACATCTCTGCCGTCGAGCGTGCCCAGGGCACCCTCGAGAAGCACGGTGCCTTCACGGGCCGCTATGTGGTAAACCCCGTCAACGGCGAGAAGGTCCCCGTGTGGGTTGCCGATTATGTCGTTGCCGACTACGGTACCGGTGCCGTCATGGCCGTTCCCTGTGGTGACCAGCGCGATTTTGAGTTCGCCCGCAAGTACGACCTGCCGATCGTACCGATCATCCTGGACGATGACGATCGCGCTGCCGTCGAGGCCAGCGGCGAGACCATCGATACCTTCCATGCCGAGACCGTCGACTGGGATTGCGCCCACGCTGCCGAGGGCACGCTCGTCCAGTCCGGCAAGTACACCGGCATGCGCGGCGGTAAGCACTCCGAGGGCGAGGCTGCGATCGTGGCCGACCTCGAGGCCATGGGCTGCGGTCGTCGCAAGGTCGAGTTCCGTCTCCGCGACTGGCTCATCAGCCGCCAGCGCTATTGGGGCGACCCCATCCCGGCCATCCACTGCGAGCACTGCGGCATCGTGCCCGTGCCCGAGGACCAGCTGCCGGTGACGCTGCCCGAGAACCTGGACCTGGGCGCTGGCGAGACCCTTGCCGAGTGCAAGGAGTTCTACGAGACCACCTGCCCGGTCTGCGGCCGCCCGGCCAAGCGCGAGACCGATACCATGGACACCTTTACCTGCTCCAGCTGGTATTACCTGCGCTATACCGATCCGCACAACACTGAGCTGCCCTTCTCCCGTGAGGCTGCCGACCGTTGGATGCCCGTCGATAACTACATCGGCGGCATCGAGCACGCTATTTTGCACCTGCTCTACAGCCGCTTCTTTACCAAGGCACTGCGCGACCTGGGCCTGCTGAGCGTGGACGAGCCCTTCACCAACCTGCTGTGCCAGGGCATGGTCAAGGACGAGAACGGCGACACCATGTCCAAGTCCAAGGGCAATGTCGTGCCCCCGAGCTCGGTCATCGAGCCCTACGGTGCCGACACCATGCGTTTGGCGATCCTGTTTATCGCCCCGCCCGAGAAGGACTTCGACTGGGATCCCAAGGCCGTCGAGGGCGCCAACCGCTTTATCAAGCGCGCCTGGCGTATCGTTTGGCAGCTCGTCCAGTCCGGTGACGACAACGTGGCCTTCGACAAGTCCGCGCTCGACGAGGTTGCGATGAAGCTCTATCGCGAGCGTCACCGCACCATCGCCAAGTGCACTGAGGACTTCGACCGCGGCCAGTTCAACACCGCGATCTCGGCCGTCATGGAGCTCGTCAACGCGGCGAGCGCCTATCTCAACGCCACTGAGGGTGCTGACCGCGACAAGGCTCTGTGCTACGGCGTGGCTAAGGATATCGTGAGCGTCCTTGCCCCTATCTGCCCGTTCTGGGCCGACGAGCTGTGGCACGAGGCACTCGGCTGCGAGGGCAATGCCTACACCGCCGCCTGGCCCGAGTTCGACCTGGCCGAGTCCGTTGAGGACACGGTGCAGATCGTGGTCCAGGTGCTCGGCAAGGTCCGCGCCCGCGTCGACGTTGCCCGCGATGCCTCCAATGAGGATATGCAGGCTGCCGCCGAGGCCGCCGTCGCCAAGTGGCTCGAGGGCAAGACAGTCGTCAAGGCCATCTGCGTGCCCGGCAAGCTGGTCAACCTGGTGGTCAAGTAAGCACTGCGCGCTTAACTGACGCATAAAAGACGAGGGGCGATCCGGTTGGGTCGTCCCTCGTTTTGCATGTATCTGCCTAGTTGCCTTCGGCCAATTGTCCTATTCTTGTGGAGAAGCTGTGCGCACGCTGACCTGCAGATTCGTACTGTGCTTGCATGTTTCTGCAGCTATTGGTATAGTTTGCTTGTAAATGAAGTAGTAATTGAAAGAAGTGGGGTTTCGGCCCCGCTTCTTTTTTGTATGGATGGAGGTGCCGCAATGGTCAAGACTAAGACCGAGCAGGCGATCATCGACGCGCTCGAGGCCGTCGCTCCCCAGCACGATGTCGACATCGTCGACGTCGAGCTCGTGGGTGCCACCAAGGCCCCCTGCGTACGCGTGCGTATCGAGGGTGCCGAGGGTCAGAGCCTGTCGCTCAACGACGTCACGGCCAACACCAAGTGGGTCGGCGATGTGATTGAGGAGCTCGACCCTATCTCTTCGAGCTATACGCTCGAGGTGTCGAGCCCGGGTATGGCGCGTCCGCTGCGCCGCCCGTGCGACTTTGCCCGCTTTGTGGGCGAGAACTGTGAGCTCACCTCCACCGCCACCGAGGGCCGTCGCAAGTACGCCGGCAAGATTGCCGCCGCAACCGAGACCAACGTGACCCTCGAGCTTGAGGACGGCGAGTCCGTTACCCTCGATTTCTCTGATGTTAAAAAGTGCAAGTTGAAGCCCACCTACGACTTCAAGCCCGCGAAGGAAGGATAGTAAGATGGCAGCATCCGACATGATGTCCGCCCTGATGGAGCTTTGCCAGGAGAAGCACATCGACCAGCTCTACCTGATCGACCGTCTGGAGCAGTCGCTCGCCAAGAGCTATGCCGAGATCCTGCATCTTGAGTGGGGCGCCAAGGTGACCATCGACCGCACCACCGGCAAGATCTACGTCTACCGTCTGGAGCCGATTGACGATTCCATGGACGAGGAAGGCAACTTCACCGAGTTCGAGGAGATCGACGTCACCCCCAAGAACACGAGCCGCATCGCCGCCCAGCACGCCAAGGCCGAGATCAACGCCATCGTGCGCAACTCCGCCCGCGAGCAGATCTACGAGGAGTTCTCCGGCCGCATCGGTGACCTCATCAGCGGTACCGTGCTGCAGTCCACGCCCGACTTCACGATCGTCAAGATCCGCGAGGGCGTCGAGGCCGAGCTGCCGCACTTCGACCAGCGCCGTTACGAGAACGAGCGCAACGAGCGTCCGATGGGCGAGCGCTACCTGCACAACCAGCACATCAAGGCCGTGATCATCGACGTTCGCGACCCCAACTCCAACCTGCAGCCGGTTCGTGGCGAGCACAGCCGTCCGCCGATTGTCATCTCCCGTACCCACCCCGAGCTCATGCGTCGTCTGTTTGAGCAGGAGGTGCCCGAGATCTATGAGGGCACCGTCCAGATCAAGTCGATCGCCCGCGAGCCCGGCCAGCGCTCCAAGGTCGCCGTCCACTCGCTCGACGACCGTCTGGATCCCGTGGGCGCCTGCGTCGGCCCCAAGGGCAGCCGTGTTCGCGCTGTCGTGGGCGAGCTCCGTGGCGAGCGCGTCGACGTCATCCTGTGGGATGCCGATCCTGCCGTCTACGTCGCCAACGCCCTGTCGCCCGCCAAGGTCACTCGCGTCCTCATTGACGAGGAGAAGGCCTACGCCGGCGTCATCGTGCCCGACGACCAGCTGTCCCTCGCCATCGGCAAGGAGGGCCAGAACGCCCGCCTCGCCGCGCGCCTGACCGGCTGGCACATCGACATTAAGTCCGAGACCCTTGCCGCCGACATCCTCAAGAACGTTCCCGTTCACGAGGAGCCCGCCGCCGACCTGATCGGTGACGAGGAGGACGAGGACGTCCGCCGCTGCGAGTACGTGTCCGAGGACGGCATCCAGTGCCGCAACCAGGCTCGTCCCGGCTCCCGTTTCTGCGGTGTCCACGACACCGACGCCTTCGATGATGCGGAGGACCTGATCTAGCGCGCGGTCGCGCCGGGTGGGTCCTGGCGCGTCTCTCACGCTCGTTCAGTCTCTAGGCACCCAAGGTGCCAGAAAGGGTAGGTGAAGTCATATGGCAAAAGTCCGTGTGTCCACCCTGGCCAAAGAGTTCGGCATGACCTCCAAGGAACTGATGGGTCATCTCGCCGATATGAAGATTCCCGCTAAGTCCGCTTCCTCCACCTTGGAGGACGCCTATGTCGCTATGGTCCGCAAGCAGCTCGCCTCGGTGATCGAAGCCCGCGCTCAGGAAGTCGAGGCCGCTAAGCAGGCCGAGGAGCAGGCAGCTGCTGCCGAGGAGGCCGCTCGCGCCGCCGAGGCCGAGCGCGAGCGCATCGCCGCCGAGAAGGCCCGCGAGGAGGAGCGCCGCCAGTTTGCCGCAGCCCAGGCTGCCGAGGAGGCTGCCCGCGCCGAGGCCGAGGCCAAGAAGAAGGCCGAGCAGGAGCGCCTTGCCCGCGAGAAGGAGGAGGCTGCCCGCGAGGCCCAGCGCCGCGCCGTTCCCGCTTCCGACTCCGGTTCGCGCTTCCGTTCGCTGCTCGACCAGATCGCCGCACAGGAGACCGTGCTCAAGGAGAAGAAGGACGCCGAGGACAAGGCCAAGGCCGAGCGCGCCGCAGAGCGCGGTAACCGTCGTGGCGGCAACAACGACCGCCGCGGTGGCCGTCGTAACGATCGCAACGCTTCCGACAACAACTCCGAGCGCAACGCCTCCGAGAGCCGTCCGCACAGCCATCGCACCAACGCCAGCAACAACGTCGCTGCCGGCATGGACTTCCCCAACCCCGATAAGCAGGGCAAGGGCAAGAAGCGCAAGGGCGGTCACAACAACGAAGAGGACCACTACAGCCGCATGGCTCGCGAGGCCGAGGAGTACAGCCGCGAGAAGGTGCTCGAGGAGGCTCGTGCTGCCGTCGAGGAGGCCTCTCGTGAGTCCACCGGTCGCCGCAAGAAGCGCAAGGAGAAGCGCGAGCGCGAGGCCGCCAAGGCTCAGGAGGAGCGCAAGATAGAGGAGGCGCTGGCCCAGGGCGTGAACCCCGAGGACCTCGACGCCATCAAAGTCTCCCAGGGCGTTACCGTCCAGGAGCTTGCCGAGGCGCTCGACGTTCCGGCCAACGACATCATCAAACGCCTGTTCCTGCTGGGTACGCCGCTCACGATGACGCAGTCCATGTCCGACGACCTCGTCGAGCTCGTTGCCGACGACCTGGGTCGTCAGATCAAGATCATCACCCCCGAGGAGGAGAACACCTTCTCGTTCTACGACGATCCCGCCGACCTTAAGCCGCGCGCCCCGGTCGTCACCGTCATGGGCCACGTCGACCACGGCAAGACGTCGCTGCTCGACGCCATCCGTCACACCGGCGTTGCTGCCGGCGAGGCGGGCGGCATTACGCAGGCTATCGGCGCTTCGCAGGTCATGATCAACGACCGCAAGATCACCTTTATCGATACCCCGGGTCACGCCACCTTTACGGCTATGCGTGCCCGTGGTGCCAAGGTGACCGACATCGTCATTCTGATCGTGGCTGCCGACGACGGCGTCATGCCTCAGACCGTCGAGTCGATCAACCACGCCAAGGCCGCCGGCGTACCCATCGTCGTCGCCGTCAACAAGATCGATAAGCCGGGCGCCAACCCCGACCGTGTGCGTCAGGAGCTCACCGAGTACGGCGTCATCCCCGAGGAGTGGGGCGGACAGAACATGTTCGTCAACATCTCGGCTAAGCAGAAGATCGGTATCGACGACCTTCTGGAGACCGTGCTGCTCCAGGCCGACGTGCTCGAGCTCAAGGCCAACCCGGACACCTTTGCCTCCGGCAACGTCCTCGAGGCCAAGCTCGACAAGGGCCGTGGCTCGGTTGCTACCGTGCTCGTGACCCGCGGTACCCTGCACGTGGGCGATACACTGGTCGCCGGCCTTACCTACGGTCGCGTCCGTGCCATGCTCGACCCCAAGGGCCGCGCCGTCACCGAGGCCGGTCCCTCCGACGCCGTCGAGATTCTGGGCCTGCAGTCCGTGCCCAACGCCGGTGACGAGTTCCGCGTGTTCGAGGACGAGCGCGAGGCTCGTGCCCTGGCCGACGAGCGTTCGCTCAAGGCCCGTATCGAGGAGCAGAGCCGCGTCAAGCACGTCACGCTCGAGAACCTCTTCGAGACTATTGCCGACGCCGAGGTCAAGGAGCTCAACCTGATCATCAAGGCAGACGTCCAGGGTTCCATCGAGGCCCTTCAGGACTCGCTCGACAAGATGGATCAGTCCGAGGTTCGCATCAACACGATCCACTCCGCTGTCGGCGCCATCAACGAGACCGACGTCGTCCTGGCCGACGCCTCCAACGCCATCATCATCGGCTTTGGCGTCCGTCCCGACGGTAAGGCCCGCTCCGCTGCCGAGCGCGAGGGCGTCGAGATCCGTTGCTACGACGTTATCTACAAGTGCCTCGAGGAGCTCGACGCCGCCCGTATCGGCATGCTCAAGCCCACCGAGGTCGAGGTCGCCACGGGTACCGCGACCGTCCTGGACACCTTTAAGGTGCCCAAAGTCGGTATCGCCGCCGGTGTCCGCGTCGAGGAGGGCGAGATCGCCGCGACCGATTCCGTGCGTCTGGTGCGCGACGGCATCGTGGTCTTCAACGGCAAGATCGCCTCGATGCGCCACTACAAGGACGAGGCCAAGAGCCTCAAGAGCGGTTCCGAGGGCGGCATTGGCCTGGAGAACTTCCAGGACATCAAGCCCGGCGACCAGATCGAGGGTTACCGCATCGACCAGGTTGCCCGCACCGAGTAGGGGGTAGCGCTATGAAGCAAACGCAGGCAACCCGCCGTCTGGGCGAGCAGCTTCGCGAGAAGCTTGGTTATATCCTGCTCTTTGAGGTTTCCGATCCGCGTCTCGACCTGGTTACTTTGACCGCGGTCGAGGTCGCGGTGGACCGTTCGTTCGCGCGCGTGTACGTGTCGTGCGATGCGAGCCGCTACGACGAGGTCATGGAGGCGCTCGCAAGCGCCAAGGGCCGTATTCGCAGCCTGTTGGCTCGCTCGCTCGATTGGCGTGTCACGCCCGAGCTCGATTTTCGCATCGATCGCTCGACCGATGAGGCCGAGCGCATCACGCGTGCGCTGGAAAATGTTCCCGCCACGCTTGCGATCGAAAAGGACGAGGACGGCTATCCGATAGTGGATGCCGCCCAGGAGGCAGCTTTAGATGACTAATTCCGCCGACCTCGCCTCGTGCGAGTCTGCAGATATTCAGCGACGCATCCTCGAGCTCATCGAGGGTGCGTCCTCCATTGCGATTTCGGGACACACTTCTCCCGACGGCGACGCTCTGGGCTCAGTGCTGGGTCTGGGTCTCTCGCTTATGAAGTTTTTCCCCAACAAGAACATTGCGTTGCTGCTGGCAGACGATGACCCGGTTCCGCGCATCTACCGCTTTATGGAAGGCTCCGATCGCCTGGTGCCGGCATCTGCGTACACCGGTAATCCGGACCTGTTCATCTCGGTGGACGTGCCGGTTGTCGAGCGCCTCAATAATTCCGCCGAGGTGCTCCGTCGCTCCAAGCATGTGGTGTGCTTCGATCACCATCCGGCGCGCGAGGAGTTTGCCGAGCTCAGCCTGAGGCGCGTTGAAGCTGCAGCCTGCGCTATGATCATCGACCGCTTCTTGGACAATTGTGGCATTGTCGCCCGTGATGGCGTCGCGACTTGCCTGCTGTGTGGCTTGGTTACCGATACCGGTCGTTTCCAGTACCAAAACGCCGATGCCGCCGCGTTCCATGCGGCCTCGCGTCTGGTTGCCCACGGTGCCGATCCGGCGCGCGTTGCGCTCGAGGTATATCAGAGCATGCGCGTTGAGTTTTTGCACCTCAAGTCCATCGTTATGGGTCGCATTAAGACGGTCGCGCATGGGCGCGTGGCGTATAGCTATGCCTACCAGAGCGACCTTGAGGCCTGCGGCGTCACCTCGGACGAGTGCGACGGCCTGGTCGATGTGGTGCGTTCGGTGATGGGCGTCGAGGTCTGCATGTTCTTAAAGGGCATTGAGGGCGATACCAAGGTGCGTGGCAACCTGCGCTCCAAGGGCGACCTCGATGTGTCCGAGATTGCTGCCAACTTTGGCGGTGGCGGGCATCATGCTGCCGCCGGTTTCTCCAACAACGGAACGATTCGCGAGACGCTCGCCGTGGCACTTCCCATGCTGGCCGAGCTGGTGGGGGAGGATCCCGCTTCGGTGACCGTCGAGCTCTAACTAATTGGATGGTACATGGCTCGTCGAACGCCTTCTCATTTGAATATGCTACTCGCCGTCGATAAGCCGGTGGGCTGCACGTCCCATGACGTGGTTTCGCAATGCCGACGCGCCCTCCATGAGCGGCGCGTCGGCCATGCCGGCACGCTCGACCCCATGGCATCCGGCGTCATGGTGGTGGGCGTGGGCCAGGCTACTCGTCTGCTGGGCATGCTAACTCTCGATACCAAAAGCTATGTCGCCGACATCTCGTTTGGTGCCGAGACCAATACCGATGATGCGGAGGGCGAGGCGGTCCGCATAGTGGCTGTTGCCAACGAGCTCCGCGATCCTGCCTATGCCCGTGAGCACTTGGCCGCTATGTTGGGCCCGCAGATGCAGGTGCCGCCGGCGTTTTCGGCTATCTCGGTCAATGGCGTTCGCGCCTACAAGTCTGCTCGCGAGGGCAATGCGGTGGACCTACCTCCGCGTCCCGTCGAGGTCTATGCCGCCGACCTAATTGCCGTGGGCGGCGAGGGTGATACATGTGTGTGGACCGTGGCGTTCTCGGTGAGCAAGGGCACCTATATCCGTGCGCTCGCTCGCGACCTGGGCCGTGCTTGTGATAGCGCCGCGCATATTTCCGCGCTTCGTCGCACCGCATCCGGTGCTGTTTCCATTGGCGCTTGTCATGCGTTGGAGGAGCTTTCTCCCGAGTCCGTGGCTGGCTTTGCCCTGGATCCCATTGCAGCCCTGGGCGCCACGCGTGTTGACTTGCCGGGCAATCTTGCCGACGACCTGCTCTGCGGCCGTCGCATTCCCGTTGAGCGTGCGCTTGCCGATTTCGATGTCTCGAAGGCGCTGTTTGCGCTGGTGCTCGATGGGGGACTCAAGGCGCTCGCCCGCATTGAGAGTGGCCGCTTTGTTATGGAGCACGTGTTTCCGCAGGCAATCGGCGGTGTTCGATGATGTTGTCCGCTCACGAGCTCGCGCGTGTCTTTTTCGCGGGCGAGTCGGACGAGGCTCGCATCGTTGCTGCCGATACGTTTGATGAGTGTGAGCACTTGGGTGCCGCATCGATTGCCATCGGCGTGTTCGACGGCGTTCACCTTGGACACCAGGAGCTCATTGCGGCGCTTGTCCGTGATGCCCGTGCCCATGGCTGCAAGGCGGTCGTGGTCACCTTCGATCCCGACCCGGACGTCGTGGTGAGCCCATCGCCCGCTCAAAAATTGATGACGACGGACGACCGTCTGCATGCCTTGGCTCAGACCGGGGTCGACGCGGTGGTGGCCGTTCCCTTTACGCCTGAGGTTGCGGCACTCGACCATGTTGGTTTTCTCTCGCTGGTGTCGCGTCTGGTCGACATTCGTTCGATTCGCGTTGGCAGCGACTTTAGGCTGGGTCGCGGCGGTGCATCTGGTGTTGCCGAGATGTGCGCCTGGGGTTCCGAGCACGCCGTTGACGTGTATGGTCACGACCTGCTTTGCGAGGGCGGTGAGGCCATTTGCGCCACCCGCATTCGTCATGAGTTGGGACAGGGCCATGTGGAGCTGGCTGCTGAGTTGCTCGGCCGTCCGTATATGGTGCGTGGCGGTGTTATTCGTGGCCGTCACGAGGGTTCTGGTATGGGCTTTCCCACGGCAAACTTGCAGGTTCCCGACGGCATTCAGGTGCCAGCCGATGGCGTGTATGAGGGTCTGGTGCTGGTCGATGACACCGCGTGGCCCGCTGCCGTGAACGTCGGCCTGCCGCCAACGTATGCTGACGATGCGGCATCTGCGCATCTCGAGGCTAACTTAATTGGTTATACGGGCGACCTGTACGGCGCTTCCGTTTCGCTGGCGTTTACGCGCTGGCTGCGTCCCTCGCGTGTGTTCGATTCGCTGGATGAGTTGATCGCGACCGTCGAGGGTAATATCGAAGATATTCGTCACAACTTGGGCGATCAGGGGGTGAGCATCCGTGATTAGCGATGAGGAAAAAGACCAGGTACGCGCTGCGTCTGACTTGGTTGCCATCGTGCAGGAAACGGTTGAGCTCAAGCCCCGCGGCCATGAGTTTTGGGGCTGCTGCCCCTTCCATGGCGAGAAGACACCGTCCTTCCACATTATCCCCGCCACGCAGGTGTGGCATTGCTTTGGCTGCGGCGAGGGTGGCGACGTCTTCACGTATATCATGAAGCGCGAGAACCTGAGCTTTCCCGAGTCAATCCGTTACTTGGCCGATCGCGCGGGTATTGAGCTGCATGACACCGGAGATCGCCGCGAGCGCGGCACCAAGCGTGCCCGCATCTACGATCTGTGCGCCGAGACGGCCCAGTTCTACCACACCATGCTTATGCGCGGTAAGGACGGCCGTCCGCGCGAGTATTTTGCCAGCCGCGGCATGGGCGGCGACGTCTGCCGCCGCTACTGCCTGGGCTTTGCGCCGGGCCGCAATGCGCTGGTGACGCACCTGTCCCAGGCGGGTTTTACCCCGCAGGAGATGATCGATGCCAACGTTGCCGTGAGCCGCGGACGCGGGCAACTAGCCGATCGCTTTTACGACCGCGTGATGTTTCCCATCTTTGACGAGCAAGGGCATAACATCGCCTTTGGCGGTCGCATCATGGGTGACGGCCAGCCTAAGTATCTCAACACCTCCGAGACGAGCGTGTTCCATAAAAAGCGAAACCTCTACGGTTTTAATTGGGCCAAGGAGTTTATCGTCGCGCAGGATACCGCCATCGTGGTGGAGGGCTATACCGACTGCATCGCCTGCTGGGAGGCGGGGATTAAAAACGTCGTCGCCACGTTGGGCACTGCGCTCACGGAGCATCACGTCAAGACGCTCACCCGCTTCGCCAAGCGCATCGTGTATATGTTCGACGGCGATGCCGCGGGCCAGAAGGCCGCGCGCCGTGCGATTCAGTTTATTGAGCAGGATTCGATGGATCTGCGCTGCGTGGTGCTGCCCGACGGTAACGATCCCATGGAGTTCATCACGGCGTATGGCGGCGAGGCACTGCAGGCGCGCATCGACGCTGCCGAGCCGCTTATGGACTTTGTTTACCGTTCGTTGCAGGAGTCGAGTGACATCACTACGCCAGGCGGTCGCGCCAAGGCGCTGGAAGATGCTCTGACGCTTATCTATCCGCTGCGCGATAGCTATATGATTGACACGTACTTTATCCAGATTGCCGATCTGCTGGGTTTGGATTTGGAGACGGTGCGCGCGAGCTCGGGCCGCGTGTTTCGCGACGTCGCCAAGCGCGAAGATGCGGAACGCCGTCGCGAGCAAAACTATGAGCGCCAGAGGGCGCAGGCCGAACGCTTTGGAAATGCGGGCGGTCGGGCATCGGGTTCTCGTGATGCCGGTCGCGGTGCTTGGGCATCGGGCGCGACGCCGCCGGTGTCCGCGCCGGTCGAGGAAGAGCCGTACGACTATGTCCCGCTCGATGCCTACGGTGCCGCGCCCGTGGAGGTCGTCGACGATCTTCCGCCGATCGATGTGCCTGATGGTATGGGCGCTGTGCCTGTGCCTGATGGTTCGAACGCACCGGCTGCGGCGGCGCCGATGGTTCTTACCGATCTTGAGCGCAAGTCCTTGGCAGGGGAGCGCGAGCTGCTGACCATGCTCACGAGCTACCCCGACCTGTTCCGCACGTATGCCGACCGCATCTGCTCCATCGAGTGGGTTGACCCACGTCACGAGTCCATCGCGTGGGCCGTTCTGGCAACGCCGCCGGGAACCGATCCTGCAGCCTGCATGGATGCGGCGCGCTCGGTGTGTCCCGAGGCGGCAACGCTTGTGAGTGCCGGGCGCATCTCGGCGACGAGCAAGCACCCCACCGAGACGAACATCGTGTTTATGCTCGATACGCTCGAGCTCTACACCATCAAACGCCGCATGCGTGCTGCACAGGCCAAGCTGCGCCAGGACCGTTCACTCGATGATGAGGCCCGTCGGGCGCTGACCGTTCAGGCCGCGCAGGATTCGCAGCGTCAACGCGAACTGCAAAAGTCAATCGGCGGCGTGGCAGACCCGTTCCGTTTGATCGGCCTGGAGACCGCAGGCACAGAACAGGCCTAGATGTTGTGGTCAACCAGCGTATTCTCGCCTATATCCAGTCCTCTTTTTGGGTATAGACGTCAATGTGTGTGCTAAAGTATTGAGTCCTGTGGACTATGAAGGGAGAATCTGTGCCAAAAAAGACTGAGAGCACGGGTACTGGGCTGGAATCCTACGTTGCAAAGCTTATGGGCAACGGCTCAAACAGGACTTCGGTAACCGAGGACGAGATTCAGGTCGCCCTGAAGGATATCGATGTTTCTGACGAGCAGCTCACCGCGGTGTATTCCGCGCTGCGCAACAGCGGCATCCAGATTATCTCCGCGAGCGGTAACGACGACGCCCCCATGGACGTCGACGATGACGATAACGATACCGATACCGACGATTTCGATGACGACGACGAGCACGATTCCGGCTCGCTCGACGATCACGAGCTCAAGATGGCCCGTCAGGCCGACGCCGAGATGGGTTCTTCCAAGAGCAAGAAGAAGCGCACCGTGCGCACGTCCCGTTCACGCTCACGCGTGCGTGGCATCGATGCCTCCACGGTGATGCTGACCGGCGATCCGGTCCGTATGTACCTCAAGGAGATCGGCAAGGTCGACCTGCTGACCGCCTCCGAAGAGGTCGATCTGGCCATGAAGATCGAGGCCGGTCTCGAGGCCACCGAGAAGCTCGAGGCTGCCGAGGCAGGCGAGCTCGAGCTCACGCGTGCCGAGATGCGTCGTCTTACGCGCATTGAGAACGTGGGCCTCGAAGCCAAGCAGGCACTCATCAGCGCAAACCTGCGTCTGGTCGTCTCCATCGCCAAGCGCTATGTTGGCCGCGGCATGCTGTTCCTTGACCTGATCCAGGAGGGCAATCTCGGTCTGATTCGCGCCGTCGAGAAGTTCGACTACCAGAAGGGCTTTAAGTTCTCCACGTACGCCACGTGGTGGATCCGTCAGGCCATCACGCGCGCTATCGCCGACCAGGCCCGTACCATCCGTATTCCCGTGCACATGGTCGAGACCATCAACAAGCTCGTCCGCGTGCAGCGCCAGCTTCTCCAGGACCTGGGTCGCGACCCGACCCCCGAGGAGATCGGTGCCGAGATGGACATGAGCGCCGACCGCGTCCGCGAGATCCAGAAGATCTCGCAGGAGCCCGTGTCGCTCGAGACCCCCATCGGCGAGGAAGAGGATTCCCAGCTGGGCGACTTTATCGAGGACTCCCAGGCCATCGTTCCGCCCGATGCCGCCAGCTTCTCCATGCTGCAGGAGCAGCTCACCCAGGTGCTCGACTCGCTTGCCGATCGTGAGCGCAAGGTTATCGAGCTGCGCTTTGGCCTTGTCGACGGACATCCCCGTACGCTCGAGGAAGTCGGCCGCGAGTTTGGCGTCACGCGCGAGCGCATCCGCCAGATTGAGTCCAAAACCCTGGCCAAGCTTCGCCACCCGAGCCGCAGCAGCAAGCTCAAAGACTACATCGAGTCTTAACCTCGCAAGCAAGAAGCGCCCTCAAGCACATTCGCTTGGGGGCGCTTTCATGTAGTCGTTGGGGACGTTCTTGAATGACTGGTCGTTTAAGAACGTCCCCAATGACTAGGTCGGAAAATTTCTTAAAAAAGTTCTTGCCCTGAGCTGATTCGTCCGTATAATAAATTTCGTTGCTTGAGAGCACGCACCTATTCCTCGGTAGCTCAATGGTAGAGCACGCGGCTGTTAACCGCGCTGTTGTAGGTTCGAGTCCTACCCGGGGAGCCAGGTTGTAAAACCCGTCGCTTATGCGGCGGGTTTTTTCGTGTCGCGGTCGCCGTTCGCGAACGTTACCATATCAACATTTCGTGTCGAGGATGTAATCCCGCGACCCACCACCTCAACACGGCGCGCTCGTTGTAGAATATTGCAATGATTGCTCCCACGAGATGGTGCCGCGAGCACCAGATAAGGAGATTCTTGTGTCTGAGACCATTAACGGCAGCCTGAGCGTTTCGAACGACGTTATTGCCGATATTGCCGGTTATGCAGCGATGACGTGCTATGGCGTCGTCGGTATGGCCGAACAGCTCCAGGGCGCCGAGAGCGTGCGCCTGCTTGCCGGTCAGCGCCTCCGCAAGGGCGTGCTTGTCTCCGCCGACGAGAACGGCCTTACGGTCGATCTTCACGTCGTGCTCGAGAACGGCGTCAACATGAAGTCCGTCTGCCACAATCTTTCGAGCTCCGTTGCCTTTACCCTGCAGGAGATCGCCCAGATCGATCCCGCCAGCCTTAAGATCGGCATCCACATCGACGCGCTCAAGAGCCGTCTGAACTAGCATCCGAAAACGGAGATTCAAATACCCATGATTGCAAAGACCATTCGCACCTGTTTTCCGATCGCTGCGGCTGCCGTTTCCGACAAGGCCGAGGAGATCAACAAGCTCAACGTCTTCCCCGTACCCGACGGCGACACCGGCACCAACATGTCGCTCACGCTCGCCTCGGTGACCAAGGAGCTTTCCGCCCTTCCCGCCGATGCCGACATGGAGGCCATCGCCGGCGCCATCACCCACGGCTCCCTGATGGGCGCCCGCGGTAACTCCGGCGTCATCACCTCGCAGATTCTGCGCGGCGTGGCCGAGGGCCTTGTCTCTGCCGATGAGCCCATTACGTCCGCCAACATTGCCTTCGCCTTCCGTCGCGCCGTCAAGGTCGCCTTCCAGGCTGTCCGCAAGCCCATCGAGGGCACGATCCTCACGGTCCTGCGCGATGTCTCGACCAAGGCCGATGAGTGCGAGAAGAAGAAGTTCTCGGCTGAGGATGCGCTCGATGCCATCGTCGTTGAGGCGTACCAGTCCGTCGCCCGCACACCCGATCTGTTGCCCGTTCTGAAGGAGAACGGCGTGGTCGACTCCGGCGCCTTTGGCTTCGCCATCTTCCTTGAGAACTTTGTGGCTGCAGCACTTGGCCGCAGCACCGTTGTCGAGGATTTCTCCGCCACGTTTGATTCCGCTGGCTCTGCCCGCGACGCGGCCCTTGGTCGCGTTGAGATCGAGGCCAACGACGATTGGGAGGGCTCGGAGTTCCGCTACTGCAACGAGTTCCTGTTTAAGGCCGACGCCCCGTTTGACGAGGACGAGTGCCTTAAGTTCCTGGGTTCCATGGGCGACTGCGAGCTACTCGTGGGCGCCTATCCCGACTACAAGATCCATGTGCACTCCAACACCCCCAACCTGGTGCTCGAGCACATGCTGCAGCTCGGTCAGATCTATGAGGTCTTTATCCACAACATGGAGATGGAGGCCCACGACCGTACCGCCAAGATCCACGAGGATCAGGAAAAGGCCGCCGAGCCCGCCAAGGCGCTGGGCTTTGTCGCCGTTGCCGCCGGTTCCGGCGAGGCCGACATCCTCAAGTCCCTCGGCGTCGACGTGATCGTGTCCGGTGGCCAGACTATGAATCCCTCGACCGCCGACCTGCTGGGCGCGGTGGACCAGGTCAACGCGACCTCGGTCATCATCTTGCCCAACAACGGCAACATCCGCATGGCCGCTGAGGCTGCTGCCTCAGCCTGCACCGACAAGAAGGTCGCCGTCGTTCCCACCAAGACCGTCCCGCAGGCCTTCTCCGCGCTGTTCGCGGTCCTGCCCGATTCCGAGCTCGAGGATGCCGTCGCCGCCATGGTCGACGCCATCAGTGAGGTCCGTGATGGCGAGGTCACCCGCGCCGTGCGCGACTCCAGTGCCTCTGACGGTTCTCCGATTCACTCCGGTGACGTCATGGGTATCATCGCCGGCTCCATCGACGTGGTCGGCTCCGACGTGAAGCAGGTCACGCTCGACTGCATCAACCGCATGCAGGAGGAAGAGGAGGGCGACGCGCTGACGATTCTGGCCGGCGAGGAACTGTCCGATGAGGCCTTCCAGGAGATCGTTGACGCTATCGAGGAGGCTCAGCCCGATCTGGAGATTGACGCCCATCGTGGCGAGCAGCCGCTCTATCCCGTGATCTTCTCGATCGAGTAGGCAACTGCCCATGTCCGAGCTGTGCTCCGTGCCGCGCGTCTCGGAGCGCTTTGCCCAGAGCAATGCGCTCGACGAGGATATCGCGCGACTCAAATATGTTTCGGGTAAACGTGAGGAGGCCCTTCGCCGTCTGGGAATTCGGACGGTGGGGGACCTCCTTCTCCATATCCCTCATCGATACCTCGACTTTACCCGTTCGTGGTCCATCGAGATGGCGCCCATCGGTACCGTGTGCACCATCATCGCCACGGTCGACCGTATCGTCCAAAAGCAGCCGCGTCCGCGCATGCAGGTGACTGAGGTCTCACTTGTTGACGAGACGGGCGTTCTGCAGGTCGCCTTTTTCCGCCAGCCCTGGATTGCCCAGCAGCTTAAGCAGGGCGACCGCCTGGCCGTGATGGGCAAGGTCGAGTTTGCCTACGGCTTTAAGCAGATGGCCTCGCCCCACTTTGAAAAGCTCGAGGACGGGCGCGCCGCAGGCACCATTCTGCCGGTCCATTACGTGAGCGATGGCGTGAGCCAGGCGTGGATGCGCCGCATCGTAAGCGGCGCGCTCGAGGTCGTCGGCAATCCGTTCGATCCGATTCCCGCGCCGCTGCGCGCAAAGCGGAAGCTCATGAGCAATGCCCGCGCGTTGCGTTCGATCCACTTTCCCTCGAGCATGGCTGAGCGCGACATCGCACGCCGGCGTCTTGCCTACGAGGAGTGCCTCTACCTGCAGCTGGCGCTGCGTCTGCGCAACGACGGCGGCCTGGTCGATGTGGTGCCCTATGCCCACACTGCGGGCGAGCATCTGGGCGCGCTAAAACAGGCCCTTCCGTTTTCGCTGAGCGACGAGCAGGAGGCCGCATTCCAAGACATCCTGCATGACATGTGCGATGGCGGACGCGTGATGAACCGTCTGCTGCTGGGCGATGTCGGTACCGGTAAGACCGCCGTTGCCGCCTGCGCGCTGGCTGTGGCTGCCGATAGCGGCACGCAGGCCTGCGTGATGGCGCCCACGGGCGTGCTGGCGCGCCAATATGCCGATAAGACCGGCCCTCTGCTCTCGCAGGCCGGCATGTCCTGGGCGCTTCTGACGGGCGCCACGCCGGCCGCAGAGCGCGAGCGCATCCATGCCCAGCTGGAATCGGGCGAGCTTGACGTGCTCTTTGGCACCCATGCGGTGCTTTCGGATAACGTTGCGTTCAAGCATCTGTCGCTCGTGGTCATCGATGAACAGCACCGGTTTGGTGTGGGCCAACGCAACGCCCTGCGCGCGAAGGGGCCGGGTGCCGATCTGCTCGTTATGACGGCGACGCCCATCCCGCGTACGCTGGCGCTTTCGGTCTACGGCGATCTGGACACGAGTATCATCCGCCATCGGCCAGTCCCTGGCGCTGGCGTGACGACACGCGTGCTCACCGAGTCGAGCCGTGACCTCGCCTATGGCGCCATCCGCGAGGCGCATGAAAAGGGTCAGCAGGCCTACGTGATTTGCCCGCTCGTGGAGCCGAGTGACTCGGCCGATGAGCTGGAAGACGTGCCCGGTATCGCCCGCGACGACGAGGGCAGCGTGACGGTCCCCGTGCCGCTGCACGATACGGCGACCGAGCTCGATCGCTTGCGTCTGGCGTTGCCGGGTCTTGCCATCGCGCGCCTCCACGGCCGCATGCCAGCGGGGGAGAAGGACCAGGTTATCGATGCCTTCAAGCGTGGCGAGATTGACGTGCTCGTCTCGACTACGGTGGTCGAGGTGGGCGTTGACGTGCCCAACGCCACCGTCATGGTCATCGAGAACGGCGAGCGCTTTGGATTGGCTGCCCTGCACCAGCTGCGCGGCCGCGTGGGCCGTGGCAGTGTGTCGGGCACGTGCCTGGTCATGACGCACTCCAAGGGCAACGGCGGCGCATCGGCGGCACAAGACCGTCTCCAGTCGCTCGAAAAGACCTCGGACGGCTTTACGCTCGCCCAGATGGACCTGCGCCTGCGCCATGAAGGCGAGATCCTGGGTTATCGCCAGCATGGTGGTGTGACCCTGCGCTTTGTCGACCTGGACGCCGACGAGGAGCTGATCGAGTGGGCCCATTTGGACGCGGTCGAGCTCTTGCGGTATGCTTGCAACCTTGACTCTGTGGCGACGCGTCCCTTGCGCGACGCGGTCGCCATGCGTTATCGACATATCTTTAAGGAGGTCAGCGGAGGATGAGAATCATCGGCGGCGAATGGCGCGGTCGTAAGATCGAGGAGCCCCGTGGTCGCGATGTCACCCGCCCCACGACTGATCGCGTGCGCGAGGCGTGCGCATCTATGGTCATGTCGGCATTCGATTTCGATTTGGACGAGGTTCGTGTGTTGGACGCCTTTGGCGGCTCCGGTGCCTTAGGGTTAGAGATGCTCTCTCGTGGGGCCCGCTCGCTCACGACGTTTGAGATCGATCGCAACGCCGCGCGGCTCATTACCAAGAATATCGAGTCGCTCTGCCATGACCGTGCGCGTTGGCGCGTGGTCACGGGCGACATGCTGACGAGTGCCTCACGCGGTCGTGTACCGGGCGGCCCCTTTGATCTGGTCCTGCTCGACCCGCCCTATGCTTTTGGTGCCGAGCCGGTCGAGGAACTGCTGCAGAATCTGGCCCAGCAGGGTCTGCTTGCGTCTGGCGCTTACGCCCTGTTTGAGCATGCCGCCGCCGATGCGGGCGCGCATCCGGCAGACTTTGAGACTGTACGTGAGAAGCGCTACGGCATTACCTCGGTCGACCTGCTCCGTTGGGTCGGCGATGACGATGGTGAGGGCGATAGCGCCGGCACCGATGCTGACAACAATGATGCCACGACGTTTCAGGAGGACGCCCATGAATGACACCATCAACCGCGTGATCGTCCCGGGCACCTTCGATCCCATCACGTTTGGCCATATCGATGTGATCCGCCGCGCCCGCCGCATCTTTCCCAGTGTGATCGTCGCTGTTGCAGAGTCGCAGGGTAAAAACGGTGTGGGCACCACGTTTATGCTCGATGAGCGCGTGGCGCTGGCCCGCGAGGCGCTCGGTGATATCGACGGCGTCGAAGTCCTGCCCTTTACCGGCCTCTTGGTCGACTTCGCTCGTGAGCAGGGGGCGGGGGCCGTGGTCAAGGGCCTGCGCGCCATGACCGACTTTGAGTATGAGCTGCAGCAGGCCGACCTCAATTATCGCTTGGATAGCGAGCTGGAGTCCATCTTTGTCATGAGTGCTCCGCAGTACGGTTACATCTCGAGCTCGGTCGTTCGCCAGATCGCCTCGCTCGGCAGCGATGTATCGACGTTTGTGCCGCCCAACGTGGTCGAAGCGCTCAGACATCGCTTTTCGTGACGTTTTTTATTGCCTGGTGGCATGTGGTAAACTAGCACGATGATATGTTACCTATGAAAGGAGACCGGATGCCGGGCGAGAATTTTCCTGGCGATAGGATCGTCAGCTTGGTCGATGAGCTCGAAGGGCTGATCGAGGAAGCCAAGCCGCCTTTCGGCAAGAACGCTCAGTTCAAGGTCATCGACGCCGACGTGTTCTTCAACATCCTCGATGAGATCCGCATGAGCTATCCCGAGGAATGGCAGAAGTCCCGCCGTATCCTCAAAGAGCGCGAGGAGCTTATGGCTTCCGCCGCCGCTCAGGCCGATTCCATCATCGCCGATGCTCAGCAGCAGGCCCTCACCATTGCCGGTGAGCAGGAGATTGTCCGCCTTGCGCAGCAGCAGGCCGACGACATCCGCGATCGTGCCCAGCAGTACGAGCGCGAGACGCGTTATGCTGCCGAGGACTACGCAGAGCAGGTCTTTACGCACCTGGAGGAGAACCTCAAGAGCCTGACCGGCACCGTTACCCGTTGCCGTCAGCAGCTCAACGAGGGTGCCGCCCAGCAGAATGGTCAGTGGTAATGGCTGAGTTCCCGAGCGTTACCGTCGATCTTTCCGAGCAGCTCGAGTTTCCTGGAGATTCGTTTCCGCTGACCGGTAAGGTCGATGTCGCCACCTACACGGTGGGCGAGAAGGAGTACCAGCTACAGGACGGCATCGACTACGACGTTGTCTTTACCAATGCCGGTACCGGTGTCTTGCTCACGGGCATGGTCCGCGCGCACGCCACCGGTGAGTGCGACCGTTGCCTGGAGCCCGCCTCGTTTGATATCGCCGGAGAGATCGAGGAGTTCTACCTCTTTGAGGAGCCCGAGGATCCCGAGGCCTACGAGGACGGCTACGAGCTCCTGGGTGAGGACCGCATCGTCGATCTGGGTGAGCCCATCAATGACGCGGTCGTTATGGACACGCCGTTTGTGGTGCTCTGCAAGCCCGATTGCCGTGGTCTGTGCCCCACCTGCGGTTGCAATCTCAACGTCGAGCAATGCGATTGCGCCGCCCAGGCAGAGGCAGAATGGGCCGAGGCCACGGAAAATCCATTTGCAGCATTGAAGAATCTCAAGCTCGATGAGTAAAACTGTGGTAGTATCGCTACTTGCGCGTAATCGCCACACTGGATAGTTCATAAGGAAGGTCACTATGCCCGTACCTAAACAAAAGCAGGGTCGTATCCGCACTCACACCCGTCGTTCCGCCAACATGAAGATCTCGGCTGCGGCTCAGTCCACGTGCCCCCGTTGCGGCGCTGTCAAGCTTCCGCACCACGTGTGCCCCAGCTGCGGTTTCTACAAGGACCGCGAGGTTATCGTTACCGAGTAACGGTATACTCTGGATGCGATGCCGTTCCAAATGGAACCACAATGGCCGGCTCAGTGAGTCGGCCATTTTTGTATAAGGAGCATGTATATGAGTAACGTTCGCGTTTGTGTAGACGTTGTGGGCGGAGACGAGAAACCTCAGGTTGTTCTCGATGGTATCGAGGCTGCGCTTGCCGCCGATCCCGATATCGAGGTCTTGGCAGCTGGCCCCGCCGAAATCGTCAATCCCTTTGCAGCTTCCCATGCACGTGTTGAGGCCCTGGAGGCACCCGACGTTATCGCCATGGATGACGATCCCATTCGCGCCGTGATGACCAAACGCAAGTCTTCGATCGTGCTGTCGTGCCGCGCCATCAAGAAGGGAAATGCGGACGCGTTCTTCTCTGCCGGTTCGACCGGTGCCATGAGCGCCGCTGCCACCGCCTACGTGACGCCGTTTAGGTATCAGGCCGAAGGCAAAAAGCAGCCGGTGCGCCCCTGTCTGACCAATGCGCTGCCCAATCGCGCCGGCGGTCTGACGGTGCTGTGCGATATGGGCGCCAACCCCGATGTCGAGGTCGATGACATGGTGCGTTTTGCCCAGATGGGTAGCGCCTATGCCCGCGTCGTCCTGGGAATCGAGCATCCCCGCGTGGGCCTGCTTGCCAACGGCACCGAGGACGAGAAGGGCTCCAACTTTACCAAGGCCTGCTTCCCGGCCATGAAAGCCGCCGTTCCCGGCTTTGTTGGTAACTGCGAGGGAACGGACATCACCTCAGGTAACTTCGATGTCGTCGTTGCCGATGGCATGTCGGGCAATATTGCGCTCAAGGCCACCGAGGGCGCTGCCAAGTTTTTGCTGCAGGAGCTCAAGGGTGTCTTTATGTCTTCGCTCGGCACCAAGATTGCCGCGCTGCTCATCAAAAAGCAAATGCGCGAGATTAAGGCCAAGCTCTCTGGCGACGCCAAGGGCGGCGCGATTCTTCTGGGCCTGCGCGGCGTGGTCCTGATCGGCCATGGCGCCACCTCGGTCGAGGCTGTTAAAAACGGTACGCTCGCGGCGGCCGAAGCCGTGCGCGCCGGGCTGGTCGAGAATGTCGCCAACTCTATGGACGGTATCGTTTTATAACAGCGGCGTTATGCGTCTTGGGGCGCACGTCGTGGGGTAGAATCAGAACCGTGTCTTGGTACCGCCCGGGCGGTACCATTCTTTTGGTATTCATGCACTATGAGAGGAAGCGCTATGGACCGCTCCGAAATCTTCGACAAGATCGCCGAGGTCGCTGCTGACGTTCTGGGCGTCGATGTTGCCGAAATTAGCGATGAGACCACCTTTGACGACCTCGATGCCAACTCGCTCGAGCGTTTGCAGCTGGTTACGGCCATCGAGGACGAGTTCAACCTCGAGATCGATGACGAGACTCTGCTCTCGCTTAACTCTGTCGCCGACGCCGTCGACGCGATCGAAAACGCCAGGGAGGCTTAGGTCTTGGCTTTGTCTGAACGACTTACGCGCGCCCAGGAAATTCTGGGCCACGAGTTCAATAATAAGGTGCTGCTGCGTGCGGCCCTTACGCATCCCTCGGCAGTCGAGGGCCAGCCGGTTTCTGCCAGCTATGAGCGCCTTGAGTTCTTGGGCGATTCCATTTTGGGCGCTGTGGTCGCACGCTCCCTGTTTGAGTCCTATCCGGAGTTTGACGAGGGCAAGCTCACACGCCTGAAGGTGTCGCTTGTCTCGGGCGCTACGCTGTCCGAGGTTTCTCACGAGCTGGGCATTGACGACATCATCATCTTTGGTGCCTCCGAGACCGGTACCGGTGCGCGCGGCCTGCATTCGGCCCTCGAGAACGTCTACGAGTCGCTCGTGGGCGCACTGTACCTGGATGCCGGCTGGGATGCCGCAGCGGAGTTTATCCATCGTACGCTTAAGCCGCATTTGGCTTCCGAGCGTGCCGAGCATCCTGCAAACCCCAAGTCGTTTTTGCAGGAGTGCGTGCAAGCCGACGGTCACGAGCCCCCGGCGTATAAGCTCGTTGGCTCCGAGGGCCCGGCGCATGCGCCCACCTTTACCGCCGTGGTGCTCATCGATGGCATTCGCCAGGGTCGCGGCACCGGTTCCTCTAAGAAGGAAGCCGAGGGAGCCGCCGCGCTCGAAGCGCTCGACCGCATGGGTTACACCACCAACGGCGTGATTCTGAACAAGAAGCACGTGTAAGCGAGGAACCGTGTATCTCAAGTCCCTCACGCTCAAAGGGTTCAAGTCGTTTGCCGACCGCGCCCATATGACGTTTGAGCCGGGCCTGACCGTCATCGTCGGTCCCAACGGCTCGGGAAAATCGAACATCTCCGACTCAATTCTGTGGGTCCTGGGCGAGCAGAGCGCCAAGCAGCTGCGCGGCCAGGCCATGGAGGACGTCATCTTCTCGGGCTCGTCAGCGCGCAAGCCGGTGGGTGTCGCCGAGGTCACGCTGGTGCTCGATAACTCGGACCATATGCTGCCCGTCGATTTTGACGAAGTCGCCATCACCCGTCGCATGTATCGCTCGGGCGAAAGCGAGTACCTCATCAACTCGAGTCCGTGCCGCCTGATGGACATTCAGGACATCCTGCACGATTCGGGCCTGGGCAAGGATACGCATTCCATCATCAGCCAGGGCAAGCTCGACGCCATTTTGCAGAGCCGCCCCGAGGAGCGCCGCGCCCTCATCGAGGAGGCCGCCGGCATCTCCAAGCACAAGCGCCGCAAGGAGCGTGCGCTCAAAAAGATTAAGTCGATGGACGAGCACCTGACGCGTGCCCGCGACATCAATAAGGAAATCGCCCGTCAGCTGCGACCGCTGGAGCGTCAGGTCGATCGTGCGCGCAAGTACAAAGAGTTGTCCTCGCGCGCGAACGAGCTTACGCAGATGCTGGCCGTCGATGAGCTGCGTTCGCTGCAGTCGCAGTGGAACGACCTGGAGAGCCGCTCCAAGGAGGGCGCGGCCGAGCTTGAGCTTGCGCAGTACCGCTTGGGCGAAAAGGAGCGCGAGCTCGAGAAGCTCCAGGTCATGCTCGAGGAAAAGGGCCTGTTTGTGGGCGACCTGGGCGAGCAACGCCGCCATATGCAAGATGTGGTCGGCCGCATTAACTCCGACATGCGCCTGCTCGAAGAAAAGGGCCACAACATGGTGTCGCGCCTGTCTGACATGCGCGGTCAGATTTCGAGCTCCGAGCATCAGCGTCGTCGCGTGGTCGAGGAGCTTGAGGACGCGCGTGCGCAGCTTGAGGAAGTGACCGGTGCGCATATGCAGGCCCAGGAGGACGTTGACGCCGCTGGTCCTGCCGCCGCCGAGCTCCACGAGCGGCGCGTGGCGCTCGACAATCAGATTTCGAAGCTTACGCGCGAACAACGCGATGTGCAGCGCGTAGCCGATAACGCCGCGCTCGAGCTCGCCAAGGTGAAGGATTCCTTGAGCAATGCCGAGGTCGAGGACAACATGTATGCCTCGCGCCTGGAGCAGATCGATGAACAGCTCGAGGAGGTCACGGCCTCGCTCGAGAGCCGTCGCGACCGCGCCGAGGAGCTTGAGGGCGCTCTTGAGGAAGCGCGCCAGGCCCAGGCCGATGCGCGTGAGGCCACCGAGGTCGCCCGTGCAGCCCTGAAGGACTTGCGTAATCGTGAGAGTGAGGCGCGCAACAAGCTGTCCGAGGTGCGCTCGGAGCTTGCCAGCCAAAAGAAACTCGATGCCCGCATGGCCGACAGCTCGCCGCTCGTGAGCCGTCTGGTGGGTGCGCTGGGCGATGATGTTTCGGGCCGCCTGGGTGACGTGCTCGAAGCCCCGCGCGAGCTTGAGGGCCTGGTTGAGCAATTGCTCGCCGGCGATATCGATGCGCTGCTGTTTGATGACGCCGCCACGCTTGAGCGTGCCGGTCGTGCGGCTCTGGACCAAAAGAAGGCCTCGGGCGAGGCACTGCTGGTGGCGCGCGGCGTGAGCGGCTCTACCGCCGCTGAGGGCGCTGCCGGTACCCGCCTGGTTGATCGTCTGTCCGTGCGCGCAGGCTACGGACCCGTCGTCGAGGCGCTGCTCGGCGGCTATTACGTAGTGGACGATCTTTCTGCCGCGCTTTCGGCGCCGGTCGTTGACGGCGTGACTTACGTGACCCCCGATGGCGCCCGCGTCGCCTGCGGCGGCCTGGTGCGTGTGGGCCTCGATGCCGGCGAGGCGTCGGGTGCTCTGGAGCGTAAGCGTCGCATTCGCGAGCTGGAGGGGCTTGAGCCCGATTTGGCCGCTGTGTTTGAGCATGTGTCGGATCAGGTCGTCGAGGCCAATGCGGCCGTTGAGGAAGCGCGTGCCGCTGAGGGCGATGCCGCCGGTGAGATTGCCCGCCTTGAGGGCGAGCGCCGCTCCCTGTTGTCCGAGATCGGCCGTCTGGAGCAAAGCGCCAACAATGCCGAGGTCGAGCGCGTGCGTATCTCCAAGCGCCGTGAGCAGGCTGCCGAGGCCGTTCGCGCCGCGCGCCCGCGCGTGGACGAGCTCACCCGTTCGCGTGACGAGGCCCGTGCGCAGGCAAGCGATCTGGGCTTGCAGATTGCCGAGGCCAACGACGAACTCGACCGCGTTCGCCGTGACGATTCCGAGGCTGCCGGCAAGCTCGCCGACGCCAAGGTTCGCCTAGCCCAGACGAGTGAACGCCTGCGTTCGCTGAAGGGCCGCGTGCCCGACCTGGAGCATCGTCTTGAGGGCATCGACCGTCGTATCCGCGGAACACGCCAGGCCTCGCGCTCGCTCGAGCTGCTGCGCCTGCGCGTCGATCCCATGCACGAACGCTATTCTGCCCTGTTGGAACGCGCGTCGGATTGGGCAGCGCGCCTGCGTGACCAGGCCTCTCTGGAGGAGGCGGACTCCGCTTCGCTCAAGAAGACCATCGAGGATGCCAAGGCAGAGGTTGCCCGCGCTAAGGAGCGAGTCGATACCGCCTCTGCCACGCAAAACGAGTTCAAGGTCGCACGCGGCAAGCTCGAGGTGCAGGTGGAGGCGGCCATCAAGGCCATCACCGCCGATGGCACCACGGTACTCGAGGAAGCGCTCATGCTTCCCGCGCCCACCGACCGCGACGCCGCCGAGCGCGAGCTCAACCAGCTTGTGCGCCAGATCAACAACCTTGGTCCCGTTAACCAAGTTGCCATGGAGGAGTACGAGCAGCTCAAGCGCCGCGCCGACTACATCGAGGAGCAGCTGGCCGATCTGGAGAGCGCGCGCAAGGCGCTCACCAAGATCACGGTGGCCATTGATCGCAAGATGCGGAAGGCCTTCCTGGTGACGTTTGAGAAGGTCGACGCGAACTTCCGCGAGATCTTCGCCATGCTGTTCCCGGGTGGACAGGCGCATCTGGAGATGACCGACCCCGAGCACCCGGCTGATACGGGTATCGAGGTCGTGGCGCAGCCGCGCGGCAAGCGCATCACCAAGATGATGCTCATGTCGGGTGGCGAGAAGAGCCTGACGGCGCTCGCCCTGCTCTTTGCCGTGTACCGCACGCGTACGGTGCCGTTCTATGTGCTGGACGAGGTCGAGGCGGCGCTCGACGACGCCAACTTGTCCAAGCTCATCGGCGCCCTTGATGTACTGCGTTCCGATACGCAGCTCTTGGTCATTTCGCATCAGCGCCGTACTATGGAGGACGCTGACGTCCTCTATGGCGTCTCGATGCAAGCCGACGGCGTCAGTCGCGTCGTCTCGCAAAAACTCGATCGCGAAACCGGAAAGGTCGTGAATGCATAATGGGATTCTTTGACGCTCTCTCGCGCGGACTTGAGCGCAGTCGCGAGGCCCTCAACGAGGTCTTTTACTTTGGCGGCGAGGTCGACGAGGATTTTTGGGAGGACTTGGAGGACACCCTCGTTATGGGTGACATGGGTGCCGAGGTCGCCATTCAGGTCTCCGATGACCTACGCGATGCCGCGGCCAAGAAGAACCTCAAGACCGCTCCTCAGCTTCGCCGTGCCCTGGCCGAGCAGCTCGAGCAGCACTTTGTGCCCATCGAGCGCGATCCGTTTTCCGATACGCCGAGCTGCGTGCTGTTTGTGGGCATTAACGGTGCCGGCAAGACCACGACGGTCGGTAAGATCGCGAGCGCCATGGCCGCCCGCGGCAAGAACGTCGTGATCGGTTCGGCCGATACCTTCCGTGCTGCCGCTATCGAGCAGCTCGATGTGTGGGGCCAGCGCGCTGGCGTCCCCGTCATCAAGCGCGACCGCGGCTCCGACCCGGCAAGTGTTTGCTACGACGTGCTCGACGAGGCCGACAAGCGCGGCAGCGACCTGGTGCTTATCGATACCGCCGGCCGTCTGCACACGAGCCCTGAGCTCATGCGCGAGCTTGCCAAGGTGGTCAATGTGACCCGTAAGCGCGCCGCAAATATGGCCGCCGGTCCCATGCCGGTTTCGGTCGTGCTTGTGATCGACGCCGCGACGGGCCAAAACGGTCTGAACCAGGCGCTCGAGTTTAACGAGGCGCTGGGCCTGGACGGTATTATCATGACTAAGCTCGACGGCACGGCTAAGGGCGGTATCGCCATGGCCGTCGCCGAGAAACTCAAGCTCCCGATCCTGCGCGTGGGCGTGGGCGAGCAGGTCGATGATCTGCAGGAGTTCAATGCCAAAGATTTCTGCCGCGCCCTAGTGGGCGAGTCCAATTAAGGAGTGACTAGTGTTTGATTCCCTGAGCGATCGCCTCAACGACACATTTGACCGCCTGCGCGGCAAGGGCAAGCTGACCGAGGCCGATATCACCTCGGCCATGCGCGATATTCGCATGGCGCTGCTCGAGGCCGACGTCAACTTTAAGGTCGTCAAGGAGTTCGTCGCCAAGACCAAGGAGCGCTGCATGACCGCCGAGGTTATGGAGTCGCTGTCGCCGGCGCAAAACGTCGTCAAGATTGTGCTCGACGAGCTCACCGAGATGCTTGGCTCAACCGAGAGCAAGCTCGTCTTTAGCAACCGCATTCCCAATGTCATCATGCTTGTGGGTCTGCAGGGCTCCGGTAAGACCACGGCTGCCGTAAAGCTGGCCTACCTGCTCAAGAAGCAGGGCCGCTCGCCGTTGCTCGCCGCGTGCGACGTCTACCGTCCCGCTGCTGCCGACCAGCTGGCCACGCTCGGTGGCGAGATCGGCGTACCGGTCTTCCGCGGCGACGGTGCGCACCCGGTCGATATCGCCAAGGGCGCCATCCAGGAGGCCGTCGACCACCTGCGCGACGTGGTCATCGTCGATACCGCCGGACGTCTTCAGATCGATGAGCAGATGATGCAGGAGGCCGTGGACATCAAGAAGGCCGTCAAGCCCGATCAGGTGCTGATGGTCGTCGATGCCATGACCGGTCAGGATATCGTCAACGTCGTCTCGACCTTCGCCGAGCGCACCGACTTTGACGGCGTGATCATCTCTAAGCTCGACGGCGACGCTCGTGGCGGCGGCGCGCTTTCCGTGCGCCAGGTGACCGGCAAGCCCATCAAGTTTGTGAGCATGGGCGAGAAGCCCGATTCGCTGGAGCCGTTCTACCCCGATCGTATGGCCAAGCGCATTCTGGGTATGGGCGACGTTGTCGGCATTATCGAGAAGGCCCAAGAGGCGGCCGACGCCGAGCAGCTCGAGGCCGCCGAGCGCATGCTGCGCGAGGGCTTTACCATGAACGACATGCTCGACCAGATGAAGGCCGTCAAGAAGATGGGCGGCATGAAGGGCATTCTGGGCATGCTCCCCGGTGGCCAGCGTGCGCTTAACCAGATGGGTGGTAACCTGGACGAAGGTATCTTCGATAAGAACGAGGCCATCATCATGTCGATGACCAAGGAGGAGCGCCTTCGCCCCTCCATCATCAACGGCCAGCGCCGTGCCCGCATTGCCAAGGGCGCCGGCGTGACCCCCACCGAGGTCAATAGCCTTATGAAGCAGTGGGGCGAGATGAATAAGATGATGGGCCGCATGCGCACGATGGCCAATCAGGCGCAGGCCGGCGGCAAGAAGGGCAAGAAGGGTAAGAAGGGCAAGAAGATGCGCATGCCCAATATTCCCGGTCTGGATGCCATGGGGCTGGGCGGCATGGGCGGCCTGGGAACGGGCGGCCCCAAGTCCGATATGGACCTGCTGCGCCAGATGGAAGCGCAGATGCGCAACAAGAAGTAACGACTAGTTGAGTCGTGTATGGCGAAGGCCGCCTGGATGGTATTCCAGGCGGCCTTCGCCGTTTGTTCGCTGGTTGTCGCACGCGTGGAAGCGCGTTCTCGACGAGGTGCTTGCCGCTAGTGGCAGCCGCAGCCTTCGTGCCCGTCATGGTCGTGGTGACCGTGGCAGCCGCAGGACTCGCCATGCTCGTGGATGTGCTCGTGATCATGTCCATGGCAGTCGCAGGTGGCCTCGCCGTTCTGTGCGAGCGTGCCGGCAATGAGGGCCTCGACGCAGGCATCGCAGCTGCCCTGGGCGCCCGCATAGACCGTGATGCCGGCTTGGGCAAGCGCGTTGATAGCGCCGCCGCCGATACCGCCGCAAATGAGCGTGTCAACGCCACCGTTGGCAAGCAGGCCCGCCAAGGCGCCGTGGCCGGTGCCGCCGGTGCCTACGACCTGCTCGTTGAGCACCTTGCCATCCTGGATGTCGTAGATCTTGAACTGCTCGCTGCGGCCAAAGTGCATAAAGATGTTGCCGTTGTCGTACGTCGTTGCCACCCTCATGGTGTCGACCTCCTTTGCTGGCCATGCGGCCGTTGTCGTGGTGATGGGGGAGTATGCGATATTGCCGCCCTCGATAACGAGCGCCCGTCCGTTGACCAGCGCATCGGCCACCTTGCGATGCGCGCGGCTGCAGATTGCCGTCACCGTGGCGCGGGCAATGCCCATGTGCTGGGCGACTGCCTCTTGGTTAAGGCCTTCCAAGTCGCACAGGCGCAGCACCTCGAGCTCGTCGACTGTCATATCGATGGCATCGCCGCTCGCCAGGCCATCGGGGGTAAAACCGCGATATTCGGGGATGATCCCAACGCGGCGCAGTTTTTCGCGTCTTCCAGCCATACACTCTCCAAATCTGACATATGTCAACAATAGAATAGCGAACGTGCGGATTTGCGCAAGGAATTTCTGGCATATGTCAGAAAATGAGGGCTTATGTTTGGGCTGTGGGGCCGCGTGCGCCTGGGCTACAATAAATCTCGCTTATAGGCGACTGACAGGAGGGTCAATGAGCAAAGCTGATCAGCAGTTTGTAACCATGTGCCGCGATATCTTGGACCATGGCACCACCACCGAGGGCCAAAAGGTCCGTCCGGTGTGGGAGGACGGCACCCCTGCCTATACCATTAAAAACTTTGGTGTCACGGCGCGCTATGATCTGCGCGAGGAGTTCCCCGCGCTCACCCTGCGTCGTACAGCGCTTAAGTCTGCCATGGACGAGATTCTGTGGATCTATCAAAAGAAGTCCAATAACGTGCATGATCTCAACAGCCATATCTGGGATGAGTGGGCCGATGAGACCGGTTCCATCGGTAAAGCCTACGGCTATCAGATTGGTCAGAAGAGCCATTACGCCGAGGGCGACTTCGACCAGATGGACCGTGTGCTGTACGACCTTAAGCACACGCCGTATAGTCGTCGCATTATGACCAATACGTACGTGTTTAGCGATCTGTCCGAGATGCACCTTTATCCGTGCGCCTATAGCGTGACCTATAACGTGACGCAGCGTCCTCAGGACGACAAGCCGACGCTCAACATGATTCTCAACCAGCGCAGCCAGGACATTTTGGCCGCGAACAACTGGAACGTGTGCCAGTACGCCATTTTGCTGATGATGGTCGCGCAGTCGGTCGATATGATTCCCGGTGAGCTGCTGCACGTGATCGCCGACGCCCATATCTATGATCGTCATGTCGATATCGTCCGCGAGCTTATCGAGCGTCCGCAGTTTGCGGCACCCAAGGTAACGCTCAACCCCGATGTGCATGACTTCTATGCGTTTACGACCGATGACCTGATCGTCGAGGGCTACGAGCACGGCCCGCAGGTCAAGAACATTCCCATTGCGGTGTAGGTGGTGCTCATGACGTGTAAGCTATCTGCTATCGTCGCCGTGTGTGACGATTGGGGCATTGGGTGCGAGGGCGACATGGTGGTGTCCAATCGCGCCGATATGCGCCATTTTGTGGCCTGCACCAAGGGCTGCCCGGTTATCATGGGACGCAAGACGCTGCTGAGTTTTCCCGGCGGGCGTCCTCTCAAGAACCGCCGCAATATCGTGCTTACGCGCGATATGGGCTTTACCCACGAGGGCGTCGACGTGGTGCATAGCGTTGACGAAGCGCTCTCTGCGGTTGCCGATGAGCTCGTTGCCTGGGTGCTCGGTGGCGGCGATGTCTATCGGCAGTTTTTGCCGTACTGCGTGGAGGCCGAGGTCACTCATAACCACTGTGTCCATCCCGTGGACACGTACTTTCCCGACTTGGACGTCGATCCCGCGTGGGAGATTGCGCAGCGTAGCGGGGTCGCGACGATTGCCGCCGGTGAGGGTGACGAGGGCGTCAATT
Organism: Collinsella aerofaciens; assembly: GCA_008671135.1. Lineage (GTDB taxonomy): Bacteria > Actinomycetota > Coriobacteriia > Coriobacteriales > Coriobacteriaceae > Collinsella > Collinsella aerofaciens_J. Next base: position 2,003 of record RQAP01000020.1, on the reverse strand, counting down.
ATGAGTTCGTGACGTATCGTCGCATCGAGGCGTAAATCGTCTGGCGTGAACGGTATCATCGGGTTGATTGAATGCATGGGGCGGCGCTTAGCGTCGCCTCGTTTGGTATAGATGTGCTGTAAAGAAGGGTGCGGGCTGGCTGCTATGACTGATGCCGTTGAGGTTCTGCGAATTGATTCGCTCGAGGACGAGCGGCTCGATGCCTACGTGCGACTGACCGAGCGTGAGCTTCGCTGCGTGCTGGAGCCGCAAAAGGGCATCTTTATTGCGGAGAGCGCCAAGGTCATCGAGCGTGCCGTGCGCGCCGGATATGAGCCGGTGAGCTTTCTTCTGGGCGAGCGCTGGCTCGACCAGATGATGCCGCTGTTTGACCAGCTTGTCGTGCGCGAGGGAGCGGGTCCGGTCCCCGTGTTCGTGGCCTCCATGGAGCTCATGGAGCAGTTGACGGGCTTTAACGTGACGCGCGGCGCGCTGGCGGCGTTCCGTCGCCCGCGTCAGATTCCGGTTGATGAGTTCTTGGGCGGCGTCGTCGAGGCGGCGGGGGATCGTCCGGTGCGCGTGTGCGTGCTTGAGGGTATTGTTGATCACACCAATGTTGGCGCGATTTTCCGCTCGGCTGCCGCATTGAACGTTGACGGTATTTTGGTCAGCCCGACGTGCTGCGACCCGCTGTACCGTCGCTCGGCCCGCGTGAGCATGGGCACCGTGTTTCAGGTGCCGTGGACGCGCATTGGCAGCGAGGCTCGTGTGTGGCCGCATGATGGTCTGAGCGCGTTGCACGATGCCGGTTTTTCGTGTGCCGCTATGGCGTTGACGGACGACTCTGTTTCGCTTGATGATCCTGTACTGCAGAAGATTGATCGCTTGGCGATTTTTATGGGCACCGAGGGTGCCGGCTTGCTCGCCAAGACCATTGCCGGCTGTGACCACGCGGTGCGCATTCCGATGGCGCACGGGGTCGATTCGCTCAACGTGGCCGCGGCGAGTGCCGTCGCCTTTTGGCAGCTGTGCCCGCATGTGAGCAATGAGTATCACTACCAGCCGGGTTTGTATCACTAGGCAGATATTTCGCACCTGGCTCTGATTCGGGGTGTTTCGGTCGACGCCAGTCGGTGCTAAGCTGACATTGGCTTTGGTCTTAAATTGCCGTTTTGTTGTTTAACATACGTTGGCGGGGAGGGCGTGTGGCTAAGAAATCTACGGCTATCGATGTAACGCAGGGTGTCATTTGGCAACAGCTGCTGTCGCTGTGCGTCCCCATCTTCTTTAGTTCGTTTTTTCAGCAGGCCTACACGCTTATCGGTACGTATATCGTTGGCCAGTTTGGCGGCAAGCTCGCGCTGGGCGGCATTCAGGCCACGATGGTCCTCACCGAGCTCTGCATTGGCTTTTGCGTTGGCGTCGGCGCCGGCTGCGCGGTCATTACCGGTCAGTATTTTGGCCAGCACGATGATGAGCGACTGAGTCGTTCGGTCCATACAGCCATGACGCTCGCGCTGGTGGGCGGTATCGCTTTCTCGATTCTTGGCATAGTGTTCGTTGAGCCCATGCTGGTGCTTATGAACACGCCGCATGAACTATTGGCCGAGGGTGAGGCCTATGCTCGCTGTTATTTTGCCGCGATGGTTGCGGCACTGCTGCTGAATATGGGAACCGCACTGCTGCGTGCCGTGGGCGACACGCGCGGGCCCGCCGTGATCATTGCCTCTGGCTGCCTTGTTAACGTGGTGCTGGATATCATCTTTGTCGCTGTGTTGCATATGGAGGCGCTGGGCTGCGGCATCGCAGTGGCGCTGACCATTTGCTCCAATGCAACGATGATCGTGTTGCGCATGATGCGCGCTCCGGGTGCATGGCGTCTTTCGCTCATATGACCCAATCCGCTGTCAAGAGCCACAATGGCCCCGCCGACCGCTTGCAATCGGTCGGCGGGGCCTGCCGTTGAACCCGTCCCGGTCCGCCCCCGGCATGTCGTCGACGCCTTCGGCTCAGTCTCATATCCG